>JAAZKA010000107.1 GCA_012800055.1 Clostridiales bacterium | reverse complement strand
CTGCCGTCAGTGTCTATGTTGAGAATCCCGAGGGGATGTATGTACCCGCCTCGACCATTATGTCCGTCACCGGTACGTCTGAAACGGAAACAGTGACATCCGCGGTGACATCTGCAACAACCACAATAACCGCGGCGACATCCGCTTCCTCCGCGACAACAACGTCAGCAGCTTCGACTGCGGCATCAGAAACGACCGCCGCGACATCCGCCGAGAAAACGACGGCGACGTCCGAGGTCGCGACGACCACAGAGACGACAACCGTGACGACGACCGTTTCCAACGGAACGGACGCGGCGGGACGTGTGAATCTGAACACCGCGACGCTCGCGCAGCTCGATACGCTGCCCGGGATAGGCGAAACGCTCGCGCAGCGCATCATTGACTACCGCAATACCCACGGCGCGTTCCGAACGGTGGATGAGATCATCCATGTCTCAGGCATCGGCGAGAAGAAACTCGCGGAGCTGCGGCCATATGCAACGGTCGGATAAAAGAGACTATATAACGGGAGAAAACAGTTATGCAGAGCCTTGAAGACCTTTATAAAGTGATCATAGACCGCAAAGAGCATCCGCAGGAGGGTTCGTATACCTGCTACCTGTTCGAGAAAGGTCTGGACAAGATCCTCAAGAAAATCGGCGAGGAGAGCGCGGAGCTGGTGATCGCGTCAAAGAACGGCGTGCACGACGAGATTCAGCTTGAGGCGTGTGATCTGCTGTACCACATGATGGTGCTGCTGGTGCAGACGGGCGTGCCGCTTACGGATATCGACGCGGAGATGACCCGCCGCGCGGAGAAGATCGGCAACCTTAAAGTGATGAAAAAGACCGATAAGGAGTCATAAGGAGGACAATTCCGATGGCAAAGATGACCGTAATGGTGATGGGCGACGTCTGCATGGAGAAAAAGCAGGATCTCATGGACGAAGCGTACGCGAAGAGCTACCTCGCCGAATGCCTGCCGCTTCTTTCCCGTGCGGACGTACGCATTGCAAATCTTGAGAACGCGATCTGCGCGCCGGAGCATCCGATCGCGAAGTGCGGGCCGAACCTGTGGCAGCGTCCGGAGAATATGGTCTTCTTCAAAGAAGCCGGGGTCGACTGCTGCATCCTTGCGAACAACCACACCGGCGACTTTGGCCCGGACGGTTTGGTCAATACGCTGCGTGAGCTGGACGCGCAGGGCTTTGGACGTGTCGGCGCGGGAATGGACCTCGACGATGCCTACAAACCCTGGTACACCGATACGCCCGCCGGACGTTTGGCGGTTTGCGCCTTCTGCGAGAATGAGTTCGGCGGCGCGACGCTCGACCTTCCCGGCTCGGCGGGCTTCGACCTCCACCGCGTCTCCTGTGCCATCCGTGAGGCACGTGCACACGCCGACTTTGTACTGGTCGTCATGCACGGCGGGAATGAGCACAACCCCATCCCCAGCCCGAACGTCGTCGCACGCTACCGGACATTTGTCGACTTCGGCGCGGATGCCGTCGTCGGAATGCACCCGCACTGCCCGCAAGGTTTCGAGACCTACCGCGGCGCTCCGATCGTCTACAGCCTGGGGAACTTCTTTTTCCGCTGGAATGCCAATGACCCCGGCGGTTTCCGCGGATATATCGTCGAGCTGACCTTCGAAAAGAAGAAACCCGCTGCCCTGGCCGTCCATCCGTACCGCTATAACGACGATACGACGAAGCTGCACCTGTTCGGCGGTGCTGAGCGTGAGACGATGCTCGCCTACCTCGACCGGCTGTCTGCCTACATCAAGGATGAGCGCGAGCTGCGTCGGATGTTCGACGGCTGGTGCACGATCACGGGACCATCCCACGCAGCGTATGCGTATAAAGAGGAATACCTTGAGCAGAACGATTTCCCCACCGGCCACCCGATGCTCGCTGTGCGCAACATCCGCACCTGCGAGGCGCACAATGAGCTGGTGACGAATCTCTCGCGCATGATTATCGAAGGCCGCGTCGAGGAAGGCCGTAAGACCGCTCTTGAAATCAAAGAGCTGCAGATCATGCCCGTGTAGGAGTTTTGAATATGAAAAAGGTTGTTACATTCGGTGAGATCATGATGCGTCTGAACCCGGAGGGCTACAAGCGCTTTGTACAGGCGGAGCGGTTTGAGGCGACGTACGCGGGCGGCGAGGCGAACGCAGCGGTGTCGTGCGCGAACTACGGGCTGGATGCGGCGTTTGTGACGAAGGTTCCGGCGCATGAGATCGGGCAGGCGGCAGTCAATGAACTGCGTCGTTACGGCGTCGACACACGATTCATCATACGCGGCGGGCCGAGACTGGGCGTGTACTTTTGCGAGAAGGGCGCGTCGCAGCGTGCGTCGAAGGTCATCTACGACCGTGCCGGGTCGTCGATCGCACTTGCGAAACGGGATGAGTTCGACTGGGACGCGATCCTCGACGGCGCGGACTGGTTCCACTTCACCGGCATCACGCCGGCGCTGGGCGGAGAACTGCCGGAGATCTGTCTGGACGCGTGCCGTGCCGCGCGGATGAAGGGGATTACGGTGAGTTGTGACCTCAACTACCGCAGGAAGCTCTGGACGCGTGAGGAAGCCGGACGCGTGATGGCAGTATTGATGCCGTATGTGGACTTGTGCATCTCCAATGAGGAAGATGCGGCGGATGTGTTCGGCATCCACGCGGAGAATACGGACATCGATGCGGGGAAGCTGTCGCGCGAAGGATATATCAGCGTGGCGAAGCAGCTTACGGAGCGGTTCGGATTCAAAAAAGTCGCGATTACGCTGCGCGGGAGCATCTCGGCGTCGGACAACGAATGGGCGGGAATGCTGTATACAGAGGGGCAGGCGTACTTTTCGACGACGTACCGGGTGCATATTGTCGACCGTGTGGGCGGCGGAGACAGCTTCGGCGGCGGATTGATTTACGCGGAGCTGCAGAAGTACGATCCGCAGCGGGCGATTGACTTTGCGGCGGCGGCATCGTGCTTGAAACACGCGGTGGAGTTTGACTTTAACATGATGAGCACATCGGAGGTTGAGGCGCTGGCAAAGGGAAATGCATCGGGCAGGGTCCAGCGCTAGCTCTTACCTTTTACTGCTCTTAAGGAAGCTTCCCAATGCTCCCCATCCACGTCGCCGTCCGGCACCTCTCCCGCGTCGACAGCACCGACCTCCTCCCCTTCCGTGACTTTGATAAACCTACGACCATCCCCGACACCCGGGGCAAACGGTATGCGTTCGAGTTCTGGGAGCGGCGGAACCGCGGCGAGGTCTCCGATACGCTCACACTCTGCGTCCCCGCGCATGCGTCGAAACATGTGTGGCTTGAGGACAATCCCCCGCACATCTGCAGAAACTCTTACCCCGGTACGCACATAACGGCATTGTGCCGATAGTATACTAAAAAGAACAGGAGGACACACAACATGAAGGTAAAAAACATGAAGGGCAGCAGAAATTGGGTATTTGCCGACGGAGATCTCCCGCCCAAGGACGGCGGAGCCATGGAAGCGCATGAGGCACTGATGATCTTCAACCTGAAGAAGAAGGACACCATCGCGCGCGTCAGCTTCTACTTCGAGGACAAAGACCCGGTACGCGACATCGCGCTCACCATCCCCGCCCAACGCATCCGCTGCTATCACCTCGACCAGCCGCTCGGTGACGAGGGCTACAAGGTACCGTTCGGTCAGTACGCGCTTGTCGTCGAGAGCGAGGAACCCGTCTTCTGCGTTTTCGGACGCCTTGACACCCGTCAGCCCAATATGGCGTACTACTCCGTACAGGGCCATACGTTCGACTAAAGACCGCACTCCCGCGGGAAGGAGGACATTATGGAAGGATTTACCCATCGTGCCGGCTACGGCGTGTGGATCAACGACGTGCGCAGCGAGGCACTGCGTATCCCCAACTGGCCCTGCATGATCTATGATGACATCACCGACCGCAGCCTCCGCAGCCTCATCGACACGATGGCTCGTGCGGGCTATAACGAGCTTTGTTTGTGGGGGCTGCTCAATTCCTACTCCTGGACGTTCGACTTCTCGCGGGAATCCGAGCCGGCACGCGTCAGCCGCGTAAGAGAGCTGATTTCCTATGCGCAGGGGAAAGGCATCCGGCTTATCTACGGCCTTGGTGTCTATTCCTGGGGATGCGACGAAATTATCCGCCGCATCCCCGAGGTGCGCGGCACCAATCCCCATGCGCTGTGCGGTTCCTCCGAGGAGAGCTTTCGGCAGGTCTGCCGTATCATCGACTTCCTCTTTCATACCCTTGATGTCGACGGCGTCCACCTTGAAAGTGCGGACCTCGGACGCTGTATGTGCGAAAAATGCGCACCGATTGACAACTTCTCCTACCACTGCGCGCTCAACCGCCGCGTCGCGGAGTACATCCGCAAAAAATACCCCGACCAGATTATCATGGTCAACCTCATCAACTGGCAGCCGCGCGACGACAAGCTCACCGACCCGGATGACCCGCGCGTCACTGCTCTCGCCGAGCTGAGCCGCAGCGTTGACTACATCATCGACCCCGGCCACCTCGGGCACTACGTCCCGATGGACCATGTGCGGCAGATCGCCGGACGCTTACACTGTGATTTCGGAACCGCCGGCGGCACGCGCACCTACTTCTACCCCGAGTGGGAACGGCTGCGTACCTTCCTCCCCTTCGCCCATCACGCCCATACGCATCTGTCCGCACTGTATCAAAACGGCGGACGTGCATGCGAATACTACACAGGCCCCCTCGTGAACCCCGCATCGGAGTTCAATACCGCCGTCGCCGGACGTGCACTGAGCCGTCCGTGGGAGAGCTATCGCACGCTCGCGGAAGAGGCGCTCGATGAGCTGTACCGCCCGCGCGATGCCGCCGCGATGACCGCGCTGTACGAGCTGTTCGACGGCGCGGAGGACGCCTGGTTTGACAACTGGGACTGCCGTGTGGCACTGAGCCGCCGTCCGCCGGACAACCGACCGACCGACTGCTTCCGCGACTTCGATGCCTACCGCGCCAAAGGTTCGGACGCGATGGAGATGTCGCTGCGCGGCGTGTCGCACTTGGAGAACTATATGCCGAGGGAGCACTGGGCGCGCTACAGGGAAGCGCTCAGCTCGCTGCTTGCCGACGCCGGCCGTCTGATGGGCCGGACGCAGGAGGATCGGAAGATTGCGCGTATCATCGAATGTCTGCGCAATACCGTCCTGGATCTCTCGCAGCTTGAGGAATACGAGCGCTGGAAATAGCGCAAAATACGGAAAAACGGTGGAAACATGCGATACGACTGCATCATCATCGGCGGCGGTGTGATAGGCTGCGCGACCGCTTATACCCTTGCGCATTGCCAGCTGCGCACATTGCTCGTCGAGGCGGAGAATGACGTCGCGATGGGGACCACCCGCGCCAACTCTGCCATCGTCCACGCCGGCTATGACGCCATTCCCGGCAGCGCCATGGCTCGCACCAATATCCGCGGCAATGAGCTGATGGAAGGCCTCTGCCGCAGGCTCGATGTCCGGTTCGAGCGCATCGGATCACTCGTGCTCGGGTTCTCGGAGGATGACCTCTCTACGCTTAAGAAACTCTACGAACGCGGCGTTAAAAACGGCGTCCGGGGTCTTGCGCTGCTCGATCGGGAGCAAACGCTGGAGAAAGAGCCGAACCTCGCCGCAAACGTCACGGGATCGCTCTATGCGCCGACCACCGGAATCGTCGATCCGTGGGGACTCGCGCTCGCGATGGCGCAAGTCGCCGCGCGCAACGGCGTTGAGTTTGCCTTCTCTTCTCCCGTCACTGCCATCACCCGCAAGGAGAACGGCTTCTTCGTCACCGCCGGCGGTCAGACCTACGACACCCGTACCGTTGTCAACGCGGCAGGTGTTTATTCAGATATCATTCACGGCATGATCGGCGGCGACAGCTTCCATATCACTCCCGACCGCGGCGCTTACTACGTGCTCGACAAATCCCAGGGCAAGCTTGTGTCGCATGTGATCTTCCAGTGCCCGACTGAAAAGGGCAAGGGCGTACTCGTCTCGTCGACCGTCCACGGCAACCTGATTGTCGGGCCGGACGCCGTGCCGCAGACCGACCGCACCGACGTTGCCGCCACCGCTGAGAGCCTTGACTACATCCGCAGGACCGCGCTTCTCAGCGTGCCGGGCATCAATTTCCGCGAGAACATCCGCAACTTCGCCGGTATCCGCGCGCGCGGAACACCCGACTTTATCATCGGGCCGTCGCCGGTCGACCCACGCTTCATCAACCTTGCCGGCATCCAATCCCCCGGGTTGACTGCCGCGCCCGCGATCGCGCAGGAGGCCGCCGCGTGGCTCCGTATGGCCGGGCTGAAGCTTGAGGAGCGTGACGACTTCATCGACGGGAGAACACACATCGAGTTCCGCCGCCAGCCGCGGGAGGTACAGGCCAGGATGATCCGCGAGAACCCCGCCTACGGCCGCGTCATCTGCCGCTGCGAAACAATCACCGAGGGTGAAATCCTTGACGCGCTACACGCTCCGCTGCCGCCGCGTACGGTGGACGGCGTCAAGCGACGCTGCGGTACCGGCATGGGACGCTGTCAGGGCGGCTTCTGCGGACCGCGCGTACATGAAATTCTCGCAAGGGAATTGGGCGTTGCGATGTGGGAAATCGAGAAGGACCGTCCGGGCAGTCAGATTGCGCTCGGCGAGACGAAGGAGGCGGATGTATGAGAAACGTGACGATCATCGGAGCAGGCCCCGCGGGTCTCGCCGCCGCGATCGCCGCACGGGATGCGGGCGCACATGTGCTGCTGCTCGAGCGCGCGAAGGAGCTCGGCGGCATCCTCAACCAGTGCATTCACAACGGCTTCGGGCTGTACCGCTTCCGGGAGGAGCTGACCGGTCCCGAATACGCCGGACGCTTCATCGACGGGCTGCACGACATCGACATCCGCACCGACACAATGGTGCTGGAGATTTCCTCCGGCTCCGTAACGGCGGTCAACCCGAAAGACGGGCTGTTCACCGTGACGTCCGACGCGGTCATCCTCGCGATGGGCTGCCGGGAACGGACATGCGGCGCGATAGGCGTACCGGGCGACCGTCCGGCAGGTGTGTTCACGGCCGGCGCGGCGCAGCGGTATATGAACATCGAGGGTCTGCGCATCGGCAAGCGCGCGGTGATTTTAGGCTCCGGCGACATCGGACTGATCATGGCGCGCCGTATGACGCTCGAGGGTGCCGAGGTCGCCGCGTGCGTCGAGCTGATGCCGTATTCGTCCGGACTGAACCGCAACATCGTCCAGTGTCTGCATGATTTTGATATCCCGCTCTACCTCTCCCACACCGTCACGCGCATCATCGGACGCTCACGGCTCGAAGCGGTAGAGGTTGCCGAGGTCGGTCCCGACCGCAAACCTGTCCCGGGTACCGAGTTCCGCATCGACTGCGACACGCTGCTGTTGTCGGTAGGCCTGATCCCCGAGAACGAACTGACACGCGCGGCAGGCATCGCAATCGATCCGCATACCAACGGTCCCGTGGTGTACGACGACATGGAGACGACGCAAAAAGGCGTCTACGCGTGCGGGAACGTGGTGCAGGTACACGACCTGGTCGACTTCGTGAGCGACGAGGGCGAGCGTGCCGGACGCGCGGCGGCTTCAGGTCAGCCGGAGGGTGCGTATACGGAAGTGCAGCCCGGCAGCGGCGTCGGGTATGTCGTTCCGCAGCGCATCCGGCATGAGGGCGCGGAGGATACCGTGACGCTGTTCTTCCGGGTGCGCAAGCCGTGCCGGAAGGGAAGCCTGGTGGTATACGACGGCGAGCGCGAGGTGCTGAGAAAGAAACGGCTGTATATGACGCCCGGCGAGATGGAGAAGCTTCCGATCTCCCGGGAGCTGGCGTCGACCGCCGAAACGCTGACGGTGACGATGGAGGAGGACACATGAAACAGGAACTGATCTGTATCGTCTGCCCGAGCGGCTGCCGCATCACGGTCGAAGACGGACAGGTGACCGACAACGGCTGCAAACGCGGTGAGGTGTACGCGTTAAAGGAGGTTACAAATCCAACGCGCGTGCTGACGACGACCGTCCGGCTGACCGGCGCGGAGCCTGTACGGCTGCCGGTGAAGACGGAACGGGATATCCCGAAAGGTCTGTTGTTTTCCGCGATGCGGCAGCTGGATGCGGTGACTGTCGCCGCACCGGTGAGACGCGGTGACGTGGTGCTGAGAGACGTCTGCGGGACGGGCGTCAGCGTGATCGCCTGCCGCGATGTGGGCTGACGGACAGAGAATGCGGCGCGGGAGGTCAGCTTCCCGCGTCTTTTTATGTCCTGAGTGCCCGATATTGGAAGCTCTGGTTGAAACGACAGAAAAAAGCATAAATAATGTGTGAAAATCTCTTTTTGTCCTATAGCATTTCAAACGGTATTGATGTAAAATAACCAAGAATGCATAAGGATTCTTATGTATTCAGCCATAACGAACTTCTACAACCGGAGGAAAGATAAACGGATGAAAGTCAACATTACCGAAACCGTCCTGCGCGACGCGAACCAGTCCCTGATCGCGACACGCCTGCCCTACGAGAAGTTTGAGGGCGCGCTGAGTCTTTTGGACAAGGCCGGCTACTACTCCCTCGAGTGCTGGGGCGGCGCGACGTTCGATTCCTGCCTGCGCTATCTCGACGAGGATCCGTGGGAGAGACTGCGCAAGATCAAGAAGGTCTGCAAGAACACCAAGCTCCAGATGCTTCTGCGCGGCCAGAACATCCTCGGCTACAAGCACTACCCCGACGACATCGTGCGCGAGTTCATCAAGCACGCCGCCGATTGCGGCATGGATATCATCCGCATCTTCGACGCGCTCAACGATATGCGCAACATTCAGGTTGCGATGGATCAGACCAAGAAAAGCGGTCTCCACGCGTCCGGCGCCATCTGCTACACCATCAGCCCCATCCATACCCTTGAGAAGAACGTCCAGACCGCCCGCGAGCTTCGCGATATGGGCGCGGACTCCATATGCATCAAGGACATGGCCGGCATTATGAGCCCCAAGGAAGCCTATGACCTTGTCAAGGCGATCAAGGCCGAGGTCGATCTGCCGGTCGTCGTGCATACCCACTCCACCACAGGTCTCGGCTCGATGACTCTCCTGAAGGCCGTCGAAGCCGGTGCCGATACGATTGATACCGCCATTTCCTGCTTCTCCAACGGCACCTCCCAGACTCCGACAGAGAGCCTTGTCTATGCCCTCGAGCAGTTCGGCTACGAGACCGGCGTCGACCAGAAGATCACCAAGGAGATCAACGACTACTTCAAGCCCATCCAGGACGAGTATCTCAAGTCCGGCCTGCTCGATCCGGTCGTCATGACCACCTCGACCGAAGCGCTCTTGTACCAGATTCCGGGCGGTATGCTCTCCAACCTCGTCGCGCAGCTCAAGGCACAGAAGGCTCTGGACAAGCTTGAGGATGTTCTCGCCGAGACGCCCCGCGTTCGTGAAGACCTTGGTTACCCGCCGCTCGTCACCCCGATGTCCCAGATGGTCGGCGTCCAGGCGACTGCCAACGTCCTCACCGGAGAACGTTATAAGAACGTCTCCAAGGAAGTCGTCGCGTATCTGCGCGGCGAGTACGGACGCGCCCCGGGCACTGTCAACCCCGACCTGGTTAAGAAGATTCTCGGCGACGAGGAGCCCATGACCGGTCGCTATGCCGATACGCTCGAGCCGGCGTTCCAGAAGGCTAAGGAGGAACTCGGCAGCATAGCCCGCTCCGATGAAGATGTTCTGTCGTATGTTGCCTTCCCGCAGGTAGCCGAGAAGTTCTTCAAAGCGCGTGAGGAGAAGGAAAACCGTAACGTCAAGTACACCATCCGAGAGATCGACTGATTAGGAAGGAGTTCATATGAACAAAATTACCGAAATGTCCGTGGGCGAGAGCTTTCTGTACTCCCTTGTCGGCCTGCTGGTCGTCTTCCTGACGCTCGTGCTGCTGGCTGCACTCGTGATGCTCATCTCCAAGCTGGTGGCGAACTTTGCCGCGAAAAAGGCTCCGGTTTCCGATAAGCCCGCGCCCGCCGCCGCGTCTGCGGCACCCGCAACAGCCGCGCCCACGGTTTCCGTGAATAAGCCCGCCGTCATGGCGTCCCGGGGTGAGCTGAAGCTCCGCAATGTCGACGATCAGACCGCCGCGCTGCTGATGGCGATCGTCGCCGACCAAACCAAGATCCCGCTCAATGAGCTGCGTTTCAAGAGCATCGTCTGCTTGAATCCCTAAGCGCGTATACATTTCGAATAAAGGAGAATATCCCATGAAATATCGTGTAAGTCTCAACGGTAAGGATTACGAGATCGAAGTCGAAAAGGGCGAAGCGCAGGTGCTCAGCATCAGCGATACGCCTGCAGCAGCGGCTCCCGTGGCAGCGGCACCGGTCGCGGCTCCGGCAGCTCCCGCAGCGGCTGCACCCGCTCCCGCAGCTGCCGGCGCAGGCGACCCCATCGTCGCCCCGATGCCCGGCGTCATCCTCGAGATCGCCGTTGCAGCCGGTCAGGCAGTCAAGAAGGGCGACCTGCTGGTGGTTCTCGAAGCCATGAAGATGGAGAACGACATCGTCGCTCCGCGCGACGGCACCGTGAGCGCGGTCGTATCTTCCAAGGGCGCGTCTGTCAATACGGATGACCTGCTCCTGACTCTACTATAAGCGGGAGAAGCAGTAAAGAATGGGTGTTTTTGATACTGTCGGGCGGCTTATTACCGACTCCGGCATCGCTTCTATGACTTGGCAGCAGGGCGTCATGATCCTTGTGGCGTTTTTCCTGCTCTATCTCGGTATTGTTAAGAAATATGAGCCGCTGCTGATGATTCCCATCGCCTTCGGTATGCTGCTCACCAACCTCCCGCTCGGCGGTATTTACCATCCCGAGCTGTGGCAGGGTGAGATCAGCTACGGCGATGTCCTTCGTAAGGGCGGACTTGTCGACATCTTCTATATCGGCGTCAAGACCGGTGTGTACCCGACACTGATGTTCCTCGCAATCGGCGCGATGACCGACTTCGGCCCGATGATCGCCAACCCCTCCAGCATGCTGCTCGGCGCGGCTGCGCAGCTGGGCGTCTACGCCTGCTTCATCGGTGCGAATATGTTGGGATTTACCCCGCAGGAAGCTGCTTCCATCGGCATCATCGGCGGCGCGGACGGCCCGACTGCCATCTTCCTCACAACGCGTCTGGCGCCGCATCTCCTGCCCGCTGTTGCCGTAGCTGCGTATTCGTACATGGCGCTCATCCCGGTCATCCAGCCCCCGCTCATGAAGCTCCTGACCACGAAGAAGGAGCGCGAGGTCAAGATGGTGCAGCTTCGTAAGGTCACCAAGCCTGAGAAGATCGTTTTCCCGATTATGGTCGCCACGCTCTCCATCCTGTTCCTCCCGGATACCGCACCGCTCATCGGCATGTTGATGCTCGGCAACCTGTTCCGTGAGTCCGGCTGTGTTGACCGTCTGTCCGATACCGCACAGAACGCGCTGTGCAACATCATCACGATCCTGCTCGGCGTCTCCGTCGGCGCGACCGCGTACGGCGAAAATTTCCTCCGTCTGCAGACCCTCTTGATCGTCGGACTGGGTCTCTTGGCGTTTTCTTTCTCTACCATCGGCGGACTGCTGTTCGGCAAGCTGATGTACTGGGTCACCAAGGGCAAGGTCAATCCGCTGATCGGTTCGGCGGGCGTCTCGGCGGTTCCGATGGCCGCGCGCGTCTCCCAGATCGTCGGCCAGAAGGCCAACCCCGCAAACTTCCTCCTGATGCACGCCATGGGCCCGAACGTCTCCGGCGTCATCGGCTCCGCCATCGCGGCGGGATTCCTGCTGCGAATCTTCGGATAAACAAACAAATCCCCGGATGCTCAAACATCCGGGGATTTCTTCTGTTGATCAGAGCGTGATGCGCAGCTCCACAGGGCAGTGGTCGGAACCCATCACTTCCGGATGGATCGCGGCTTCAATCAGATTTCCGCGCAGCCGTTCGGACAGCAGGAAGTAGTCGATGCGCCAGCCGATGTTCTTCTCCCGCGCGCGAAACTGGTACGACCACCAGGTGTACTCAACGCGCTCGGGATAGAGCGTGCGGAAGGTGTCGAGGAATCCGAGCGCGAGCAGATCGGTGAACTTCCCGCGTTCCTCGTAAGAGAAGCCGGCATTGCCGATGTTCGCCTTCGCGTTCTTCAGGTCGATTTCGTTGTGCGCAACATTCAAGTCACCGCAGACGATGACCGGTTTCCTTTCATCCAGACCTTGCAGATATGCGGCGAACGCGTCTTCCCATAACATCCGGTAGTCGATGCGTGCCAGGTCTCTCTGCGCGTTCGGTGTGTAGACGCAGACGAGATAGTGCGTCTCATACTCCAAAGTGATCACGCGTCCCTCGCGGTCATGTTCCTCGATGCCGATGCCATAGGCGACGGTCAGCGGTTCGGTCTTTGAGAAGACCGCCGTGCCGGAATAGCCCTTTTTCTCCGCGTAGTTCCAGTACTGGTGATAGCCCGGAAGGTCGAGCGTGATCTGCCCGGGCTGTACCTTTGTCTCCTGTATACAGAAGGCGTCCGCGTCGACGACGCGGAAGAAGTCCAGAAACCCCTTCTCCACGCAGGCGCGGATGCCGTTGACATTCCATGAGATGTATTTCATCAGTTCCACCGTTCGGTCGTATTGAGCACCGCAGTGCCCGCTTTCAGTGACGACTGTACGTCGATCACCCGCTGGTTGCGCGAGCCCTTGTACTTGAGCGTCAGGTCGCGCTGCGCAAGTACGAAGAGGCTGTCGATGAGCGTATCGGCGTATCTGAGCAGCGCGGTCTTCACGGGGTCAGAAAGAAGCTGCTCGAACGTGTAGCCCGAGTAGATTGCAAGTTCCCAGCCGTTCTCGCGCACCATTTTTGCCAGCGGTGTCAGTGCTGCCGCCTGACAGAACGGCTCACCGCCGGAAAATGTTACGCCGGTCAGCAGCGGGTTCTTCTTCATCCGCATGAAGATGTCCTCGGGCGTCATCGGTGTACCGCCTTCAAATGCCCAGGACTCGGGATTGTGGCAGCCGGGGCAGTGATGCGGGCAGCCCTGTACGAATACGGTAAAGCGCAGCCCCGGTCCGTCCACGATCGAGTCGCCGATCAGTCCGGCGACGTTTATATACTCACTCACAGCGTGTGTTTGACGCGGTCATGTTCCTCCGCGCGCTTTGCGTCGTTGAAGTTGTCCAGCGTACCGACGAGATAGCCGGTGATACGGCGGATTCGCTCGAAGCCGCAGCCGTCCTCGCTCTCCTTGCGTCCGCAGCCCGGGCACTCGTCGCCGATGATGCCGTTGTAGCCGCAGACCGGGTCGCGATCCACCGGATGGTTGATCGAGCCGTAGCCGATGCCAAGCTCGCCCATCGTGCGGATGATTTTCTCGAACGCCTCGACGTTGTTTGCCGCTGCGCCGTCCAGTTCCACATAGCAGATGTGCCCGGCGTTCGTCAGCGCATGGTACGGCGCCTCGATACGGATCTTGTCGCAGACGGAGATCGGATAGTAGACCGGGACGTGGAAGGAGTTGGTGTAATAGGCGCGGTCGGTGATGCCGGGGATGACGCCGAACTTCTTCGCGTCGAGCTTCACAAAACGTCCGGACAATCCCTCGGCAGGTGTCGCGAGCAGCGTAAAGTTCATTGTATAGTCACGGCTCTTGCGGTCAAGGAAGCCGCGCATAAACGAAATGATGTCGAGACCCAAACGCTGCGACTCGACGCTTTCACCGTGGTGCTTGCCGGTCAGTGCGACAAGCGTCTCGGCGAGACCGATGAAGCCGACGGAGAGTGTACCATGCTTGAGGATTTCGCCGACGGTGTCGTCAAGTCCGAGCTTCTCCGAGTCGATCCACACGCCCTGTCCCATCAGGAAGCGGTAGTTACGCACCTTTTTGGCGGCCTGAATCTTATAGCGGTCGAGCAGCTGCTGTGTGCACAGCTCCATCTTGCGCTCAAGCTCTTCGAAGAACCACTCGATGCTGCCCTTTGCCTTGATCGCGATGCGCGGGAGGTTGATGGATGTGAAGGAGAGGTTGCCGCGTCCGTAGGTAATCTCGCGGGACGGGTCGTAGACGTTGCCCATGACGCGGGTCCGGCAGCCCATGTAGGCGACTTCGGTTTCCGGATGGCCGGGTTTATAATACTTGAGGTTAAACGGCGCATCAAGGAAGGAGAAGTTCGGGAACAGCCGCTTTGCCGACGTCTGGCACGCCATGTGGAACAGGTCATAGTTGGGGTCTCCGGGATCCGCCGAGACGCCTTTCTTGACCTTGAAGATCTGGATGGGATAGATCGGTGTCTCACCGTTTCCGAGGCCTGCCTGCGTTGCGAGCAGCAGGTTGCGCATGACCATGCGGCCTTCGGAGGACGTGTCGGTGCCGTAGTTGAGCGATGAGAACGGTACCTGCGCGCCGGCGCGGGAGTGCATCGTGTTCAGATTGTGGATCAGCGCTTCCATCGCCTGATAGGTCGCGCGGTCGGTCTCCTCGAGGGAATAGTCGCGCGCGAACTTGCGTACATGGGCATAAAGCTCCGGCTCCATCTGGAACAGCTCCGCCTCACGCGCATCGTAGACGGGATTGCCGTCAAGGGTCGGGTAGATATCCTCCTTGACCCACAGCTCCTTGATGGTGCCGTAGATTTCATCGGACGTCTTCTCATAATCCGGGGCGAGCAGGTCGATGGCCTTGGCGAAGTTGCGGGCATAGAGCTTGCGGTAGGTTTTGCGCACGCCGGGTGCCATCGCGTAATCGAACGTCGGGATGCTCTGACCGCCGTGCTGGTCGTTCTGGTTGGCCTGGATCGTGATGCACGCGAGCGCTGCGTAGCTCTGGATATCGTTCGGCTCACGGAGGAAGCCGTGGCCGGTGGAGAAACCGCCGTGGAACAGCTTGGTGATATCGATCTGGCAGCAGGTCGTCGTCAGCGCGTAGAAATCGAAGTCGTGGATGTGGATATCGCCCTCGCTGTAAGCCTTGCTCTGTGCCGGAGTCAGCAGGCTCTTGAGGTAGTAATCCTTTGCGCCTTCGGTGCCGTACTTGAGCATGACGCCCATCGGGTTGTCGCCGTCGATGTTCGCGTTGTCACGCTTCATATCGGAGTTGCGTGCATCGGCGAAGGTCAGCTCATCATAGATTTTCATCAGCCGCGTGTTCAGCTCTCTTGCACGGGTACGCTCGGCACGGTAGAGAATGTACTTGCGCGCGACATACGCATAGCCGTTCTCCATCAGCGTGTTTTCGACGGTGTCCTGGATATCCTCGACGCCCGGCGCGGTATCCTCGAAGTGCTCGATGAGCTTCTCCTCGACGAGCTTCGCGATGCGCGACGCCTCCCCATGATCCGCACGCGAGCACGCCTCCATCGCTTTATATACCACGTTCTCTATTTTTTGGATATCGTAAGGCACGACACGTCCGTCGCGTTTTACAATTGTTGTAAACATAATGTCCTCCCTAAATCAGCAGCAAACCACTACATCTTGTGTGTGGACGTATTATAACACACAAGATGTAGTTTGTCAAGCCTGTTCGAAAAAAGACTGATATGGTATATTATATACATTTACGGCATGGTTCCTAAGGCATAACACGGCGGAACCGCTTCTAAAACTGCTCAAAAATCGAAGTCCGACAAGGGGGCAGAGCAGATGTTACAAAAAAATTTTTTATTTGTGGACATCGCGCGCGAAGTATGGTATCATGTTAGCAGAATGCGCGGTACGCGCTATCCCCATTATGATTACACCGGTATAGGGAGGAACAATCGAATGGAAAAGACCAAGATCGGCGTTGTGGGACTCGGCGGACGCGGCTTCGGACTGACGAAGGTCGTTGCGGCGATGGAGGACGTGGAGATTGTCGCGGTGTGCGACGTGTATGAGGACCGTGTCCGGCGCACGGTCGGCGGTGTCCGGGAGATCGCGGGCTATGAACCGCGCGGGCTGACGAACCATCACGATTTGCTGAACATCGACGAGATAAAGGGTGTGCTCGTGCCGACGAGCTGGATTTCGCACATCCCGGTTGCGCTCGACTGTATGCGCGCGGGGAAGCTGTCGGCGAGCGAGGTCGGCGGCGCCTACGCGGTCGACGACTGCTGGGAGCTGATCCGTACCTATGAGGCCACCCATACGCCCGCGATGCTGCTGGAGAACTGCAATTACGGCCGCGATGAGCTGATGGTGCTCAACATGGTGCGGAAGGGCATTTTCGGCGAGGTTGTACACTGTCAGGGCGGCTACCGGCATGACCTGCGCTTCGGACTTGCCCACAACCGGGAACCCGACCGCGAGATGCGCCACTACCGTCAGGCTGAGTACCTCTACCGCAACTGCGATAACTACCCGACGCATGACCTCGGCCCCATCGCAAAGATTCTTGACATCAACCGCGGCAACCGCATGCTCACCCTTACAAGCACCGCGTCCTGTGCGCGTGGTCTGCACGACCACATCGCCCGTACCGACGGCCCCGAGTACCCGCTTGCAAACCGGACATGGAATCAGGGCGATATCGTCACCACCGTCATCAAGTGCGCCAACGGTGAAACGATCTCTCTTGTACTCGACACAACGCTCCCCCGTCCCTATTCCCGCAACTTCCAGGTACACGGCACCCGCGCGGTGTTCACCGAGGACAACCATTCCCTTTTTATCGAGGGTGAGGCCGACCATGAGAAGCCGTGGAAGGAGTACTGGGGCAATGTCGAAAGCTATTATGAAAAGTATGACCATCCGATCTGGAAGGGCTATGACCCGAACAAGGGCGGCCACGGCGGGATGGACTACCTTGTACTGCGCGGCTTCATCGATGCGGTACGGCAGGGCAGCGAGCCCCCGATCGACGTGTACGACATGGCAGCGTGGATGAGCGTGACGCCGCTGTCGGAAGAGTCGATCGCGCTGGGCGGACATCCGGTCGCGGTACCGGACTTCACGCGCGGCAAGTGGTTCCGCAAGCGCGAAGTCTACCACGGCGAGTACGAGCTGTAAGCTATATTCGGAAAGGACGATAATGGGATGTCACAACTGATTTTATCGGCGGTCGACCTTGCGCGCGACCGGATTCTCGCGGCGCAGGATTACCTGTGGACGCATCCGGAGACCGGATACCGCGAGTGGAATACGCAGAAGTATCTCGCGGAGAGGTATGAGGGACTCGGCTACCGGCTGGTCTATGCGGAGAACGTACCGGGCTTCATGACGGAGATCGACACCGGACGTCCGGGACCGCGCGTGCTGGTGTTCGGCGAGATGGACTCGTTGATCTGCACAACGCATCCGGATGCCGATCCGGTGACCGGCGCGGTGCACGCGTGCGGACACAGCGCGCAGTCGGCGGCGCTTTTGGGCCTGGCGGCGGCGCTGAAGGAGCCGGGCGTACTCGACGGCATGAGCGGAAAGATCCTGCTGTGCGCGGTTCCGGCGGAGGAACTGATCGAGCTTGGCTGGCGTGAGACGCTGCGTCAAAACGGGACAATTAAATACTTCGGCGGCAAGACCGAGTTCCTGTCACGCGGCTATTTCGATGACGTCGACCTGGCGTTCATGTTCCACTCCGGCGGTGCGGCGCATACGTTCCATTGCAACGCCGGCAGCAACGGCTGCGTGCTGAAGAACATCACCTACGAGGGTGTCGCGTCCCACGCCGGCGGCAGTCCCGAGAACGGAATCAACGCGCTCTATGCCGCAAACCTCGGGCTTACAGCGATCAACGCGCTGCGCGAGACCTTCCGCGACAGCGAGCACATCCGCGTGCATCCGATCATCACGTACGGCGGGACGGCGGTCAACGCGATCCCGAACAAGGTCGCACTCGAGAGCTACGTGCGCGGCGCGACGCTTGAGTGCATCAACCGGGAGAACAAAAAGGTCAACCGGGCGCTCGCGGCATCGGCGGCTGCCATCGGCGCGAACGTCGTGCTGTCTGACCGTCCCGGCTACACACCGCTTGCCAATGACCCGACGCTTGTCGAGATTGCCGCGCGCGCGATGCGGATGCTGGTACCGGAGGAGAACGTCACGACCGGTACGGGCTGGAGCACCGGCTGCACGGACATGGGCGACATCTCCGCCGTGATGCCGGCGATTCACCCGTACGCCGGCGGTGTTTCGGGACGGGGTCACGGCGAGGACTATCGCGTTGCCGACCCGGAGTCCGCATGCGTCGATTCAGCGAAGTGCCAGGCGCTGCTGCTGGAGATGCTGCTGAAGGATGACGCTGCCGAGGCGAAGCGTGTGCTCGCGAACGCGAAACCGCGCTACCCTTCCATCCGCGCCTATTTCGATGAGATCGACCGCATCACGATGGACAAGAAGGCTGTCGTCTATAACGAGGACGGATCGGTCACGCTGCCGTAAACAAAACGGGAGACAGGAAGCGGGTATTCATCCCGTTCTCCTGTCTCCTGTCTCCTGTTGTCCGTTGCCGAACTCCTGAAGATTTTATATAACTCTTTATAGAAGGGAATATTTCCTATGAACGCTGATTTTTACGGTGACACCGTCCGCGGCGAACGTCAGAAGACCTATGAAAACCGCTATACGCAGTGGTACGATCTGATCTATTACGACTCGTCGGTGACGCCGGGGCTGAAGCTCGCGATGCGTGTGGACAAGCCTGTGCGCAAGGGCCACATTCTCGCGTCCACGCACGGCTGGCACATGACAATTCCGTCGATCAACCCGGATGAGGAGCCGTCGGACGAGCCGTACCTGCACCTGCATGTGGACATGCGCGGACGGTCGTTCTCTACGGGCCGTCAGGACTGCAACGGTCTGGAACTGGTCGACGTTTATGACGCGATCCAGTACGCGCGCATCCACTACGCCGACTACCTGGAGGATACAGAAACGATATACTACGAGGGCGGCTCCGGCGGCGGCGGGAACGGGTACGCGCTGGCAGTGAAGTTCCCTGACCTGTTCGCGGCGGTGACGGCGCTGTGCGGCATCTCAGACTATGCACTGTGGTACCGCAACGACGCGGTGGGTGAGTTCAGGGATGAGATGGAGCCGTGGATCGGCTGCACACCGGACGAGGATGCAATGGCATACGCGTCGCGGTCGGGCGCAGAGGCTGCGGGGAACCTGATGGCGCCGCTGTTCTGTGCGCACGGGAGTACGGACGAGCGGGTACCGGTGGAGCAGTCACGGCTGTTTGTCGAGCGTGCGGAGGCTGCGGGGAAAGCCGCGCTGGTAGAGTACTTCGAGCTGCCGAACGTCGGGACACAGTCGCACTGGGGAAGAGCAACTGCGCAGCAGCTTGCGGAGATCGAACGCCGGAGCGAAGAAAACCGCCGGCGTGCGCCGAAACATCCGCAGCTGCCCGAACGCGGCGAGCTGACGGTGCTGGGATACCTGTATACGCGCCGGTTCCGGATACGGTTCCATGACATCAGCAAGGTGGGGCGCGTGGCGTACGACCTGAAAACGGGCAGCTTCCGGGTGGACGCGCCGTGCGGTTATACGCTGGAGGTGCTGTAGGGAGAACGGGACGAGCCGATTGGTAAATTATGGATGGATAACACACCTCTGCAGGCGGCTGTGGGGGAAAACTGCTTGAACCGCTGTTATAGCGTTCACAGGCAACACCATGCCGACTTTTGTGCCCTGAATATTCAGAACAGAAACGTCTGTGCGAGCGCGAAGTAGATGAGCAGCGTGACGGCGTCGACGATGGTGGTGATCATCGGGCCTGCCATGAGAGCCGGGTCGAGACGCAGGAACTTGGCGGCAAGAGGGAGGGAGCCGCCGACGAGCTTCGAGAAGACCACCGCGCTGAGCATCGCCGCGCAGACGACCAGTATCATCAGTAGGTTACGCGAGCCTAACAGCCACATCCGGGCGAAGTTAAGAACAGCCAGCGTCGTACCGCACAGCAGGCTCACGCGCAGCTCTTTCCAAAGCACTCTGAACCAGTCGCGTAGCTTGACCTCACCGAGCGCCAGTCCGCGGATGATCAGCGTCGACGCCTGGCTACCGGAGTTGCCGCCGGTGTCCATCAGCATCGGGATTGCCGCCGTCAGCCCCGCGACCAAAGCCAGCTTCGACTCGAAGCCCTCGATGATCTTCCCCGTAAACGTCGCCGACACCATCAGGATCGCCAGCCATAAGATACGATTTTTGTACATCGACAGCACGCCGGTACGCAGATACGTGTCCTCCGACGGCTGCATCAGGGCCATGCGCTCGAAGTCCTCGGTGTTCTCGGCCTCGATGATATCGACGATATCGTCGATGGTGACAATGCCGACAAGCCGACCCTCGTTGTCGGTGACCGGGACGGACAACAGGTCATAGCGCCGCGCGAGGTCAGCGACGGTCTCCTGGTCGTCGTGCGTATTGACGCGGATGAGGCTCTCGTCGGCGTCCATGATGTCGCGCAGAAACTCATCCGGTTCGTGGAAGATGAGGTCGCGCAGCTCGACGGTACCTACCAGCCGCCGCGAATCGCTGATGCAGTAGCAGGTGTAGATCGTCTCGCGATCCTCACCGGAGCGGCGGATTTCGGCCATCGCCTGCGCGACGGTGCAGCGGTCGTGCAGCTCGATCATTTCCGACGTCATAACCGACCCGGCTGAGTTCTCCGGGTAGGCAAGAAACTTGTTGATCAGTTCGTGCGTCTGCGGTGCCGCGACGGTCATCACCCGCCGTACGACGCTTGCCGGCACCTCGTCGAGGAAGTCCACCGTATCATCGATATACAGCCCGTCGACGAGTGTGTACAGCTCGCGGTTGGAGATCGACGTGACGATGTCCGCCTGGAGGTCGGAATCGAGGTAGGCGAACGCATCGGCGGACAGATCCTTCGGCAGCAGCCGGAAGACCAGGATGCGCTGAGCCGGATCAAGCAGCGTCATGAACTCCGCGACGTCCACCGCGTTCATCTCGATAAGCTGACCGCGCAGCGCCACATACTCGCCGCCCTCCAGCAGACCGATCAGGTCGTGATATAAAATTCTCTCCATCAAATGTCCTTTCCTATGGGCGCACGTTCGCATACGCCCGGAAAGACACCGATGGAGAGAATTTACAAAGGCCGCGTGAGCCTTAGAAACGTGTTCCCATCCGTGCACGGACGTGAGAAGTACGCCGATATGTTGCAGTCAGACTTCGCAAGGGTATACTACTTCCATCGGGAACGTCCAAGGTACGCCATCCTTTCTGTCAGTGGTTTTGTGGTATGGGAAATGCGGGGATACGTCGCGTGTTACTTTTCGGATTTCGTCCCGGATGCTTCCTGGGATTCCGCGGGAGCGGCTGCATCCGGCTTTTCGGCGTCCTCCGTCCGGATCGGCGAGAGGATCAGTCGATCGCCGCTGTACTCGAAGCGCAGGCGGGCGTTGGATTTGAGCTGATGCGCGTCCATGTACTCACGGGGCACCTGCATCCGTCCGACGCGGTCGACGACGACGAACTCCTCATGGGTCTTATCCTCGGGCACCTCCTGATGCGGAAGGTCGCGGCTGAGTGCCTTGAGGTCGGACGCGTAGGAGCGGCGGATAAACTCGCTGGAGGTACGGCCGTCGCGGATGTTGACCACGCGGTCGACCTGCGAGGACAGGTGGCGGTCATGCGTGACGATGATGACGGTCAGCCCGAGGCTGCGGTTCAGCTCGCGAAGCAGGTCCATCAGCTTCGACGCTGTCCGCGTATCGACCGCGCCGGTCGGCTCATCGGCGAGCAGTATCTTCGGATTGTTCGCCAGCGCGATTGCGATCGCCACACGCTGCTGCTCACCGCCGGACAGCTGCCGCAGCTTGTTTTTCCGCCGGTGCGACAGCCCGACCATGTCGAGAAGCTCCTCCGCGCGCTTGCGCTTCCCCCTCGCGCCGTCGATGATCATCGGTATCTCGATGTTCTCAACAGCCGTGAGGTACGGGATGAGGTTGCGGGCGTTGGTTTGCCAGACGAACCCGACGGTTTCACGCTTGTACTCGATGATCTGTCGGGGCGTCATCTTCAGCAGGTTGTAGCCGTTGACCTCCAGCGCTCCGGCAGAGGGTCGGTCGAGCGCGCCGAGCATGTTGAGAAGGGTGCTCTTGCCCGAACCGGAGTTGCCGATGATCGCCATCAGCTCCCCGGCCTGTATCTCGAGGTCGAGTCCCTGCAGTGCGACGACCTCAAGGTCGGGGGTCTTGTAGATCTTCACGAGGTTCTCGCAGTAGATCAGCGGCCGGTTCTCGTCGGTCTGCACGGAGGCGTTCTTATTCTCGTCCAATGATCTCACCATCCTCCAGCGTATAGACATGATCCGCAAGCTCCATCATGTTGGGGTCGTGGGTGGTCATGACGATGGTCAGACCATGCTCGTGCACGAGATCTTTGAACATGCCGACGACGCGCAGAGCCATCTGGGTATCCAATTCGGCGGTCGGCTCATCGGCGAAGATGACCTTGGGCGTATGGGCGATTGCGCGGGCGATGGCGACGCGCTGCTGCTCGCCGCCGGACAGCTCGTGCGGACGGTGGTTTATACGCTTGCCCAGACCCACCAGCGTCAGGCACTCAAGCACGCGCTTCTTCCTCTCTGCCGCCGAGATGCCGCAGATGCGCATCCCGAAGTCGACGTTTTCATACGCCGACATTGACGAAATGAGCGCGATGGACTGGAATACGAAGCCGATCTCATGTGTACGCAGCCGGTCGCGTTTCCCCGGAGAAAGCTTTGTGATATCGGTGCCGTCGAGGTAGATATTTCCCGAGGTCGGGTAGTCGAGCGCGCCGAGGGAGTTCATGAGCGTGGTCTTGCCGGAGCCGGAGCGTCCGCGGAGCATCGTAAGCGCGCCGGCTTCGATCTCGATGTTGATATTCTTGAGTGCATGGACCTTTTCACGTCCGGCACTGAAGACGCGACAGACGTTTTCGGTTGTGATGATGGCCATTTAATCCTCCCCCAGCTTCAGCGCCTGGTCGATCTTGATGCCGGCAATGATGCGCGACAGCGTCAAGCCGCCGACGAGCAAGATAAACCCGAGGATGCCGTAAATCTTATAGTAGTCCGCGCGCTTCGCTACGACGACGAACGGCGGAATCTGATGCGACGCGGCGTACACAAGCTGCATCATCGGCACGAACAAGTTGCTCGTCACGCCGCCGAGCACGATGCCCACGACGATCGACACGACCGAGATCATTACCTGCTCGTACAGGATGATTGCGAGCACCTTGCCTAAGCTCATGCCCATCGCACGGAAGATACCGAATTGCAGCGCCCTTGAGCGGATCGACAGCGTCCAGTAGATGAGGAAGCCGATGGCGGTGATGAGCATCGTGATGATGAAGCTCAGGGTCAGCATTCCGTTGAGACCCTGCAGAAGCGGGTCATTCTTGACTTCAATGAGAAGCTGGTTTGCATAGGAGACACGCTCGATTTTGACCTTCGAGTCGAGAAGTGCCTGGTTGATCTGCGCGTCTGTGGCATCGTCGGCCTTCTTGAGCCAGACCTCATAAGGTTCCTTTGCAAGGGTGGTTTGGAGGAAGCTGAGGTTGGCGATGACGAAGCCGTTTATGTCGTCGGGGTTGCAGGTGGGCCAGTAATCGACGAACGCGTAAACGGTACACTCGACGGCGGCCTGCGCGCCCCATGTGATGTAGATCGGGTCGCCGACCTCGAGGTCGAACTTATCCCGCAGCGATGTCGAGACGAGCGCCGCCTTGGGAGCGTCGACAAGCAGGTTGAGGTAGTGGTACCAGTGATAGGGGAGGAAGTCGTCGCGGAACCATGCGGTCTGACCGAAGTCGTACGAATCGATGCCCAGGATGCGGATATTCTTGATCGATCCGGCGGTGGAAACGGTCGCGCGCGCGACACCGGTGTCGGTTGCGAAGACCTTCGCGGCGTACTCGACGCCGTCAAGCTTGCGGTAAGGTGTGAATGACGGCTCGATATATGTGACGATGGAGGATGCGTTGGGGTCAGCCTCCATCGCTTCGGCAATGTCTTCGGCGTTGTTCTCCCAGATCGGCGTCACGACGACGTCTGCACCGGCATTGTAGTTGATTTTATCCTCGACGTTCTGGTTGAGCGTGCGCGCGGAGTTGGCATTGAAGATGCCGACCGCGACGGAGAGGATGATGAACAGCATCAGAAACTGTTCCTGACCGGACGAACGCCCGACCTGTATCAGCGATGCGTACAGCGACGGTGACCATCTCCGGCGTCCGACGAGGAAGATCAGCCGGATGAGGTAGGGATACACGCGCAGGAACAGCAGGCCCGCGCCGAGGATGAACAGCGACGAGATAAGGAACAACAGCGGGTCGATGGACAGCTCGGTCGTACTGGTACCGGACTGCAGGATGAGTGTGTTATAGCGTTCATACTGGAAGTAGCCGTAAATCGCGATGCCCAGCGTGAGAAAGTCGAGGAAAAACTTTTTCCAGACCGGCTGGTCGGAGAAGCGTGACTTCTTGCGCTTTCGTTCGACGATTGTCGTACGGCACGCGGAGAGCGCGGGGATGAGCATCATGACGAGGAACACGACGAACGCGACGGCGGAGTAGAGGAACGCGGAACTCCTGAGCACGAGCGGCAGCGCGGTTCTCTGCACAAACTCGAGGAAGCCGTTGGATGCGCCGATCACACGGCAGAGGTAAAAACCCACAAGCGGTCCTACGCCGAGCGATATCGCACCGAGAATCAGTCCTTCGAACAGGTAGATGAGGAAAATCTGGTACGATGACGCCCCTCTTGAGCGCAGCAGCGATATCTCATTCTCATCGTTGCGGACGATCAGCTGGGAGACCATGAAGATGTAGAACGCGAGCATGATAAAGAGCGGGACGAGGATGACCAGGAGGGTATTTCGAAGCTGAACGGCGCGGTCGGCGTAATCGGCGAGGGTGGCTTTGATGGGCATTGTCAGCTTGAGGTAGTTCTTGTACTGGTTATAGAAATCCTCCTGCGCGCTGACATGGGCGAGAAAGTTATCGAGACCGTCGATCTTGATCTGGTAGTAGTCAAACGCCCTGAACCAGACGGCGCCGGAGAGTGCCTTGGCGTCGGCGTCGGACATATAGACGTCGCGGAAGGTCTGGGTATCCATGAAGACGTGTTTGGAAAACACGGTGAGGGGTTGGTACCAGTAGGGGTCGGAGTAGTCGGACTGCTCGATGATGCCGACGATCTCAAACATGAGCGACGGCTGCTTCTCGGTGAGCATGGAGACGTAGTACGGGATGCCCATACGCAGCCCGAGCTGCTTCATCGCGGTCTGGGAGAGGACGACCTCAAAACAGCCGTTCTCGTTGATGCCGGGGTTATACATCCGGCCGGTGACGAGGTTGACATGGTCGGTGAAGTCGGACATTGTCATGACCGACAGAAAGATGCGGTCGGACGCACGCTGGGCCTCATCGACGGCGGTAGCCTGAAGGTTCGCCGCGGAAAGAGAGCGGTTCTCCGCAACGGCCGGGATATCCGCGGTCATCGGGAGATAGACATTCTCGAGTTGGTCGGCGAAGTAGTTGTAGACGTCGGCGCGGGAGCCGGTGACGTAGTTGACCGCAAGGTCGACCTGATAGCGGCCGGGGTACTTGGAGGTCTTGATCTGGTAGTCGGACATGTCGCGGGTAAGCATGTACTGGAGGATGCCGTCGGTATAGATGGGGACGCTGGAGATCATCGCGATGACGATGATGAACCCGCCGAGAAGGCTCAGCATCATCCACTTATTGTTGAGAATTTTACGGAAAACAAAAAGCCACACGTACAGCGCTCCTTCCCACTGGGTTATGTCGGTGGTGTCAGATGACGATGACGTCGCCCGCCTCGAGGCCGGAGACAATCTCGACCTCGGATACGTTCTGAATGCCAAGCTTGACGTCGCGTTCCTCGGGGATGCCATCGTCGTTGAGGATGCGCACATAGCGGCGGGAGGAGTAGGTGGAGACGTAGCGGATGGGGAGGACGATGCAGCCCTCCTTGCGTTCGAGCAGCAGGCTGATGTTGACAGAGGTGCCGATGGAAGCGTCGTCGGGCTTCTCGTCGACCTCGACCTTTACGGCGGTGCGTTCGGAGTCGGGGGAGGTGACGGGCACGTCGGTCGGAAGCTGTACGACGCGGCCGATAGTGGTGAACCCGTTCTTGCCCGTATAGGAGATATCGAGCTCCGTGCCGACGGTCAGCTCATGGTAATCGTTGGTGGAGAAGGTGATGCGCAGGGAGTCGGAGTTGGCGATCTTGACGAGGGAGGTGTAGGTGGAGACACTGTCGCCCGGTTCAAGATTTGCAACGTAGGTGACGAGACCGTCCATCGTGGCATACAGGCGTGCGTTAGCAAGCTGCTGGTTATAAACGGCAAGCTGCGCGGTGGAGAGGTCATAGGCGATCTGTGCGCGCTCGATATTGGCGGCGTCGGGCTGCGCCTGTTCGAGTGTCAGTTCCAGCAGCTTGATGTTCTGCTCCTGCTTGTAGATGCTCTCGTCGAGGCTCTCCCGCGCGATCTTGTTGTACGTCTTCTCGCGTTCCTCACGGGTCCGGGCAATTTCCCGCTGCGCGAGATCGAGGTTGATTGTCGCGCGCGCGATGGCGACTTCGTCGGGCTTCTTGGCAAGCTCGAGCGCAAGCTCCGCCTGCCGGACGGCTTTCTCCTGACGGTAGATCGTATACTCCAGGTCTCCGGTATCCAGCTCGACGATCAGATCGCCGGCCTTGACCTCGTCGCCGGCCTTGACGTAGATATCCTTAAGGCGTCCGGTGGTGGCTGTATAAAAGAGAACTTCGCTTTCGGTGGACTCAAACTTCCCGGAGGCGGTGAGCCAGCGCTCGATGACGCCCTCCTGTACGGTGTAGGTCTTATAGGTGACGGCTTCAGGCTGCTTGAGCGGCGGGGCGAGCATCTCCTCCTCCTGCGGAAGGAAGTAGCAGCCGGAGAACAGAGTCAGGAAAAGGACTACGGCAGAGGACAAGGCAACGGTACGAGAGAAGCGCTTGTTCATAGAGCAAACCTCCGCATATTGGAAGACGGGCAGGAAGTTCCGAAAACTGTCTTTTGTGCCGACGCAAACCGTCTTCTGTTTTGTATAGAATGTCACTTGTGCCGGGACGAGACATATTGTATAATATGATACAACAATATCCGCACCGTGTCAAGCAATCTTTTTTAATTTTTAATCAAGAGAATGACGGTTTCAGTACGGAGCGAACCGGTCATAGGGAAAGGATACTCACCATGAAAATGAGCAATATGCTGCTGCCGACGATTCGCGAGCTGCCGTCGGACGCCGAAGCCACGAGCCACATCCTGATGCTGCGCGCGGCGCTGATTCGTCAGGTCTCGTCGGGTGTCTACAGCTTTCTCCCATTGGGCTACCGTGTTCTGCGCAAGCTGGAGGAGATCGTGCGCGAGGAGATGGACCGCGCCGGCGCTTTAGAGGTTCACATGCCCGCGCTCATCGAGAGCGACCTGTACCGTCAGTCCGGACGCTGGGACATCTACGGAGACGACATGTTCCGTCTCAAGGACCGCTCCGGTCGCGACTTCCTGCTCGGGCCGACGCATGAAGAACTGTTCACGGACCTTGTACGATGGTGGCTCAAGAGCTACAAGCAGCTTCCGATCACACTCTACCAGATTCAGTACAAGTACCGCGACGAGAAGCGTCCGCGCTACGGTCTGATCCGCTGCAAGGAGTTCCTGATGAAGGATGCCTACTCCTTCGACGCGACCCTCGAGAGTCTCGATGAGAGCTACGACAAGATGAAGGAGGCCTACTACCGTACGTACGAGCGGCTGGGGCTTTCGTTCCTGTGCGTGGACGCGGACAACGGCGCGATGGGCGGCAGCGGCTCGCAGGAGTTCATGGTCAACTCCCCGATCGGTGAGGACGACATCGTCTACTGTGAGAGCTGCCGGTACGCGGCGAACATGGAGAAGGCGACGTACGGCAAGCCTGCGAAATCCGCGCCCGCCGAGATGCTCCCGCTTGAGCGCATCCCGACGCCCGGCGCGCATACGATCGCGCAGATCACCGAGTTCCTCTCGTGCAAACCCGAAGACGTCGCGAAGACGCTTGTCTATATTGCGGACGGAAAGCCCGTAGCGGCGATGCTGCGCGGTGACCGCGACCTTAACGAGGTGAAGTTCAAAAACCATCTTGGCTGCGTGAACCTCGAGATGGCGCCGCCGGAGGTTGTCGAGCAGGTGACCCACGCGGCCGTGGGATTCGCGGGACCGGTGGGACTGAATATCCCGATCTACGCGGACATCGAGCTGGAGGGTGTGAACAACCTGGTCGTCGGCGGCAACGAGACCGACATCCACCTCCGCAACTGCTGCATCGGACGCGACTGCACGGTCGTGGACTACAGCGATCTGCGCTGCGCGGTCGAGGGGGACATGTGTCCGGTCTGCGGGAAGCCTCTGAAGCTGGAGCGCGGGATCGAGATCGGCCACATCTTCAAACTCGGCAAGCGTTACACGGAGCTTCTGGACTGCACGTATACGGACGAGCAGGGCAAGCCGGCAATCCCGTTTATGGGCTGCTACGGCATCGGCGTGTCACGTGTGATCGCGGCGGTAATCGAGCAGAACAACGACGATGCGGGCATCATCTGGCCGGAGATCTGTGCACCGTACAAGGTCTATCTCGCGGCGCTGGGACGTCCCGGCAGCGCAGAGATGGATGCGGCGGAGAAGCTCTACAACGATCTGACGGCGGCAGGTGTCGAGGTGCTGTACGACGACCGCAACGAGCGCGCGGGGGTCAAGTTCATGGATGCCGACCTGATCGGACTGCCGTGGCGTGTGACCGTCGGACGTAAGGCGAAGGACGGCATCGCCGAGCTGAAGAATCGCCGCACCGGTGAGGTCGAGGAACTGAGCTTCGACGCGCTGGTCGAGCGGATGAAATAGCGCAGATGATGATAAAACACCCCATGTGAGTGATATGCCCGCCGTCAAGCAGACAGACGAAAAAGCAAGCAATGAATCATGTTACATTCCGCCCTGCTGCGCAGCAGGGCGGAAATTTTCACGCCGCTTCCCTGACAGATGAACAACCCCCTTTGCACAGCCTTGAATTTCTTTGTTGTTTCAAGTGTCTATTCAAAGGGGGTTATATCATTTCGGTATAACTGCGGCAGCGCGGATATGATTCTTTTACAACATGCCTGCGGAATCACATGTCTGAAACGATCGAGGTTTACAGCGCAGCTAAGAGCAGCTCTGCGGTCTGCTGCATATCGCTCACGCGGGCTATGGTCATCACACCGCTGTATCTCGCCGCGATGCCTGCCACGCACGCTCTCACGCCCGCCCGGACTCCCTGCAGACCCAACAGCGCACTCTGCCCACGCTCATCCACCGCGCGCCGCGTCACGCCGCACGCCTCCAGTTCCGCGATCAGCCCCAGGTTCGCCGCCGTACCGCCCACACTCACCGGCAGCACCGGTCCCTCTCCGAGCTTCACCTTCGACCGGCTTTCACTCTCCGGCGTATCTCCGGCTGTGGTCAGTTCGACGGCAATTGCACGTGCGGCATCTGCCGCGTAAGCCGCCGGAGACGCGCCGCGTCCGCCGAGCATCCCCTGCGCCGTGAATGCGAACGTGACGTCTCCGTCGCCCGTGTACCGCTGCAGCACATCCAGCAGCACCGCGCAGCAAGCACGGTTCATCGCGGGCGAGACGATAGAATCACCGCTTGCGTAGGTCGGCAGGTCGGCTGCGCACGCATCTCCCACGCGGACGGTTTCGCCCATCGTGTCGATGTAGAGGTGACGCGCGCGCAGATCCTTCACCTCGACGCCGCCGTCACAGCCGATCACGCCGCGCGTACCGTTCTGGAACCGTACCGGCAGTCCCACGCACGCCGACGGGATGCATTTGCCAAGCTCCCCGACGCGCACGAACCCGTCATCGTCGATGTATGTCGCGATGAAGCCCGACGTGTCGCACGCCGCCGTCAGCAGTGTCTTTTTACCGGAGCCTTTCTTATGAACCAGCAGTGTCCCGAGCGGGTCAAGCGTGATTTCTGACGCGTAAGGTTTGCACAGCTCCGCGAGCCTGTCGGTGACGGCTTTTTCAAATCCCGACGGCGCGGTGATCTCCGCAAGCTCCCGGATGGTTTCAATATAGTTCATGCGTGTTCCTCCTTTATAGCCGTTCGGCATTTTCGCACAGCATCCGCACGAGCGTGTACATCGGTTCGAGGTCGGCGACTGCGACGGATGACGCAGGGGTATGGATATAGCGCACCGCGGCCGCAACACCTAAGGTTTTCGCACCGCCGGCAGTTCGGGAAATCGCGCCCGCGTCCGTACCGCCGGCGATATAGGTTTTTGTCTGGCAGGGAATCCCTGCACGTTCTGCGATTTCAAGCGCTCTTTGTACAAGCACCGGGTCATAGAGAGTCGCGCTGTCCATCATCGGGATGACCGGGCCGCGCCCGGCGACGCAGGCTTTCATCGCGCCCTTTACGCCCGGGATATCTCCCGCCGTCGTACCTTCAACGACGATTGCAAGGTCGGGACGGATGCGATAGGCGGCAGGGCGTGCGCCGCGCAGACCCTGTTCTTCCTGCACCGTGAACGCGAACCACATATCCACCGGCGGGCCTTCGCGCAAGAGCTTCATCAGCACCGCGCAGCCTACCCGGTCGTCGATCGCCTTTGCCTTGAGCATGTCGCCGTAGAGCGTCGGCTCGTTGTCGAACGCTGCAAAGTCGCCCGGCTGCACGCGTTTCTCCGCGTCCTCCTTCGATGCCGCGCCGATGTCGATGTACATCGCGCGCACCTCCGGCAGCGTCTTCTCCTCCTCTAGTGTGTTCAGATGTGTCGCACGGACGCCGACCACGCCGCGCACATCTCCGATGCGCACACGGGTTCCCAAGAGCACCTTCTCGTCGATGCCGCCGGACGTTCCGAAGCGCAGGAAGCCGTCGTCTGTGATCGATGTGACAATCAGACCGACTTCATCCATATGCGCCGCGAGCATCAGCGTGCGTCCCGAATGCCGTACGCCCTTTTTATAGCACAGCAGGTTGCCCATCACGTCTTCCGTCACGGAGTCGGCGTAAGGTGTGACCCACGCGCGGATATAGTCGCAAACGGCGTCCTCGCAGCCGGATACGCCGTCGATGCGGCACAGCGTCTGTAATAGCTCTAGCATCTGGGTACCCCCTCATTGAACGATCTGACGAACGCCGCGAGCAGTTCTCCGCACGCTTTTGCGTCATGTTCGCGGATGACCTCACAGCCGGTGTGCATATAGCGCAGCGGGAGACTGACAAGCCCGGTCGCAATGCCCGCGCGGACAGTCTGCATGACCGACGCGTTGGTGCCGGTGAACGACGGCAGAATCTCGCGCGTATGGGGGATGTTCTGCGCCTGCGCAACACGGACGAGCGTGGAGGATACACGGCGGTTGAGGTGCGGACCGATGCCGATCGCCGCGCCGGAGCCGATGGGTACGGTGCGTTCCTTGGGGGCATCGGGAGTCCCCGCATGGGTGACGTCGACGGCGACGGCGTAGTCGGGGCGGGCATGATGAGCTGCAGTCGCGGCGCCGCGGCCGTCGACCTCCTCGCGCGTCGATCCGACGGCGATCAGTTCCACCGGCAGAGGCTCATTTTTCAACAGCTCGAGCGCGTAGAGGATTGCGGCGAAGCACGCGCGGTCATCGAGCGCCGCGCCGCCGATGAAGTCCTCGCCGATCCCGAACGGTTCCGCTTTCACGGTCACGGGCGTCCCGAGGGGGACAAGCTCCCGCACGCGCGCGGCGGGCATTCCGAGATCGACGGACAGATCCTTGAGCGGGATGGCGGCACGGGGCGGCGCG
>JAAZKA010000106.1 GCA_012800055.1 Clostridiales bacterium | reverse complement strand
ATGCAGCCGATCGGACGCTCCGCGCGAGCGGTGAGCGTCAATGCAGGACCGTGGGGCGAATTCTCCCACACGCCCGATGCCTTTACCGTGCGCGTCGTGATCACGCGGGTAGGGTAGTCCGGGATGAATACCGGCGTATCGCACACCGGGTCGGGGAAGCTCGCGCCGCCGGTATTCTCCTGACCGCCCGGCTGCAGCAGCTCGTTGATGTCGAACACACGCGCCTGCTCCTGCGCGCGCGCCGCCGGACTGTGCAGCGGCTCGAAACGCAGCAGGAACGGCGTCTGCTCATCGTATGGGTTATCCAGCGTGACCTCCGCGCGGCCGTCATGGAACACGGCGGCGGCGTCGCGGAATACGGCGGGGTAAATATGACCGCTGTCCATATGGCACTCAGATGCAGCAAGCCGTTTGCGCTGCTGCGCCGTGAGCGTGCCGGAAAGCCGCAGCGTCTCCCAGCGCTTAACCATGCTTGCAAAGCGCGGCAGGTCGTCGCTCTCGAAGTACGCGGTGTCGGTCAGACCCTGGAAGGACATCGAAAAGTTGTACGCCGCCGCGAGCCGTCCCATTGTCTCATAGACATCGGTCGTCACGCGGTCGGTTGTCGCGGGTACGCCGGGAACATTCTGCCCGAAGTACCACCAGCCGAGGTTCTGCGGCAGCGTGCACAGCCGCTGTGCGATTGCGCCGCCCTCCGCGTGACGTTCGAGGAACTTCTTCTGCGCGCACGACGGCCGATCCCACGCGCCCATCCGCGAGCGGACATACCAGATGTTCGCGTTCATGTGCGACATTTCCATCCCGGCGGGTTTGTGCAGATGTGACGCGACGCGGTAGGCGAAGTCGGTGGAGTAGTAGTCGGTGTACTCGCGTCCCTCAAGAGCCGAGACCGCCTCGAGCGCGTCGAAGTAGAACGCCGTGAACCCGCACGCCTCCGCGCACTCTGCCATATTCGCCGCCGTCTGACGGTACAGCGTCCCGCCGGCATCCGGCAGAAAGATGTTGTACATCCGCTTGAGGTTGCGGCCTTTCGTGTACTTCGTATGCGCCGCCGGTTTCGTCCCGAACATCCCGCGTACGCATTTCTCCAGCGTACGGTCTCCGAGCGCGGTGAACTCGATGATCTCGTTGTCCCAGACGACATAGCGGCTGGAATTGTAGTGGCCGGTGTGAACAAGGCTGACGTCGGCGGTCGATTCGGCGATCGGGAAGGCGTCAGCATCCGCATCGACGTCGGCGTCGAGCGTGAAGACGCGGTTATAACCCAGACGCGGATCCGGTACCGGCGTTACCAGCGGCGACCCGGGCGAGATCTGCGACGAGTAGGTGTGGAAGATGCTCGCGATGCCGTTGTCCCGCAGCTTCCGCGTGACCTCGGCGAGCGATTTGCGGCCCTCGGGGTAGATGTCGCGGTTGGGTTCATATGCGCCGAAGGTGAAGTTCTTATCCTCCGCGCCGTGGAAGTCGACCTGCGTCAGGCCGATATCGCGCAGCATCTGAATCCAGCGGTCGAGGTTGTCCGGGCGCAGCGAGCCGGGCAGATAGCTGCCGTAGACCATCATATAGCTGCCCTGCATGTCCGGAGCGTCCTGTGCGAATGCGCCGGCGCAGGGCAGCCACGGGATGCGCTCGGTGAGCGTCCGCGTGACTTCCTGCATTCGCGGGCGGATGTTTTCCCAGGTATCGATGAAGACCGCGCAGGATGCTCCGGCAAACCCGATGCGCTGCTGTGCGTTGACCTCATGGAGCGGTGCGGCACCGGGGAGAGCCAGGCTGCGCGTCTCGGGATTCAAGGGCATCACGACGCACGCGGTATCGGCGTCGATGCGCAGCGCCATCCGCGTGAAGCGTACGAGTGCGGGCATCTCCGGTGTGCCCGGACGCACCGCGCGCAGCGTCATGACCAGCGCGGTGTCACGGGCGTCGCAGGTGAAGTCCGCCTCGGATGTATCGGAGAAGCGGACGGTGAATGCGCGAGTATCGCCGTATACCCCGACGGCGTCGATGTCTGCCGGCGGCGGGGAGATATACGGTTTTACCCACTCGTTGGTGAACGCCGGCGCAGGGGTGTAGTACGAAAGCTGCGCGAAGGGCATCGGCTCGCGGATCAGGTTCACGCCGTCCGGGAGTCCCGCAAAGGTGACCCGTGCGGAGGCGTCGAACGTCAGACGGGTAGAGGCGGTGACAAAGTCCATATTGTTCTCTCCTTTCACTTGCGTTCGTTGTTATCCCGTATCAGTGTACCACGTCCGTGTGTAAAACGCAACAGAAAAAGCATATGAAAGCTGCGGGGAGGACAAAGCTTGTTTTTTTCGGATCGTCGAACTCCATGTCAGATTCATAATGTTCCCTGTATCTGTATAGTTTTTCTCGTACCTCTCATCGTTTGCCGCGTGAATCCGGTCTGCGGCGGAAAACAGGGTATAATAAGGGTTTTGCAATGTATAATTATGAATTATGCATTAATCAGAAATAATTCTTGCATAACAGAGGGAAATATGTTATAATACAAAAATAAAATATCGCAAAAACGGAAGAGACAGGGTGATTTTAGAAACATGTTGAGTTATGTTGCCAAACGCATCGGCGTCTCCGTCCTGACACTGCTGTTGATCATCTGTATCACGTTCCTTCTGATGAACGCGGTACCGGGCAGCCCGTTCATGACGGAAAAGTCCACCCCCGAGATGATCGCAATGGCAGAGGCCAAGTATGGACTGGACAAGCCGCTGATCGTGCAGCTGTGGAATTACATCAAAGGGTATTTCCAGGGTGATATGGGCGTATCGCTGAAAATGCAGAAGGGGACCGACGTAACGACGATCATCTTCCGTGAGGGGAAATTCGTGCTGTCGTTTAAGCTGGGTGTCTGGGCGGTTCTGCTCGCGGTGATCGTAGGCGTTCCGCTGGGCTGTATCGCGGCGTATAACCGCGGGTCCTGGATTGACAGCGTTCTGCGCGTGATGACAACGGTCGGGGTCGCAATCCCGAGTTTTGTGTTATGTTCACTCCTGCTGATTTACTGCGGTGTGAAATGGGAACTGCTGCCGGTTATATCGGGCAGCCTCACCGACTGGAAAGCCTATATCGCGCCCGTCATCGGGCTGTCGTTCTACCCGATGTGCTATATCGCAAAACTCACCCGCACCAGTATGCTCGACGCCATCAACCAGGACTATATCCGCACCGCGCGCGCCAAGGGGCTCAAGACCGGCCGCATCATCTTCAAGCACGCGCTGCGCAACTGCCTGATCCCCGTCATCACCTACCTCGGGCCGATGACCGCGGGCATCATCACCGGCGGTTTCGTCGTTGAGCAGACCTTTCAGATTCCCGGCCTTGGCAAATACTTCATCTCCAGCATCCTCAACCGCGACTATCCGATCATTATGGGCACCACCGTCGTACTTGCGGCGCTTGTCATCATGATGAACCTGATCGTCGATATCACCTATAAGCTCGTTGACCCGCGTATCTCTCTGATAAAGGGGGATTCGTAACATGCAGAAGCTCAATCTGTTCCAGCTCAACGCCGATCGGGTGCCGGACCTGAAAGAGATGTTCGCTGCGGACTTTACCCCGGCCTCCGCCGAAGAACGCGTATCCGCCACCGAGTCGCGAAAGAGCGTCTCCTACTGGCGCGATGCCCTCCGGCGCTTTAAGCAGAATAAGGTCTCGATGGGCGCGCTGGCGCTGTTCTTTGTCATCTTCCTGTTCTCCTTCCTCGGCCCGATGCTCATCCCCTACAACTACGCCGATCAATACCGCTGCTCGATGAAGCTCGCGCCCGGTGAGTTCTCCAAAGCCGAGATGACTGCCAAAGCCGCGCTCGAGCATGCCGATCTGATCTACGACACCGTCCTCAGTCCCGGCTCCATCTCCTCCCTGAGCCGCAATACCACCTATTGGTTCCGCCATAAGGGCGTCACCTACAGTTTCTATAACGAGAAGACTCTCGGAGACGTCATCGTCCTGTTCCGTGCCGAGGATGCAGACCCGCTGGTCTATATCAGTGAGAAGGACGCGGAGAACGGCGTCTTCGACAACGTCACCGTGATTGCGTACTCCACGGAAAACATCGATACGCGCGCGGAGAATACCGCCAGACTGCCGCTGATCAGGAACGTCTGCCCGCATGTCTTCGGAACCGACTCCGCCGGCCGTGACCTGATGGCGCGCTGTATGTACGGCGGGCGCGTGTCGCTGTCCATCGGCATCATCGCCGCGCTGATCGTCCTGTTCATCGGCTCGCTGTACGGATCGGTCGCGGGTCTCATCGGCGGGAAGGTCGACTTCATCATGATGCGTGTGGTCGATATCATCTATTCGGTACCGGATGTCCTGATCGTGCTGCTGTTGCAGGTCGTGCTGAAGGACCCGCTGCAGGCGTGGCTGGACAGTTCACCGTCGGGCTTTGCCAGGATGATGTCGAATCTCGGCGTCGGCATCGTGTCGATTTTCATCACCTTTGCGTGTCTGTACTGGGTCGGCATGAGCCGCATCGTCCGCGGACAGGTGCTGCAGCTCAAGTCCCAGGAGTTCGTTACCGCCGCCACTGCGCTCGGTGTCCCCAGGAGCCGCATCGTCAAACGCCATCTGCTGCCCAACAGTGTCGGACAGCTCGTCATCGCCACCTGCCTCCAGATTCCCAGCGCGATCTTCCTGGAAAGCTTTCTGTCGTTCCTGGGTCTCGGCGTATCCATTCCGATGACCTCGCTGGGGTCGCTGTGCTCCGACGCGCTTGAGACGATCACACTCTATCCGTACAGACTGCTGTACCCGGGAATCATCCTGACGCTGCTGGTGCTGACGCTCAACCTCGTCGGAGACGGCATCCGCGACGCTCTTGACCCGCGTCTGAAGTGACGGGAGGATATGATGAAAAACAACGAAAAGTTTCTGGAAGTGCGCGATCTGCGCGTGTCGTTCTTCACCCACGCGGGTGAGGTCAAGGCCGTCGACGGCATCTCCTATGACCTGGGTGAGCATGAGGTCATGGGCATCGTCGGCGAGTCCGGCTCCGGCAAAAGCGTCGAGGCGTACTCGATCATCGGACTTTTACAGAATCCGGGGCGCGTTATCGGCGGTTCCGTGAAGTTTATGGGCGAGGATGTGCTCGCGTACAGCGAAGAGCAGAAGCGTGAGTTCCGGGGAAACAAGGTCAGCATGATCTTCCAGAACCCGATGACCTGTCTCAACCCTGTGTACACGATCGGCAATCAGTTGATGGAAGCGCTGTTGTGCCACAACAAGGACGTGACGCGCAAGGCGGCATATGACCGCGCGGTTGAGATGCTGGAGCTGGTGGGCATCAACAACGCCCGCAAACGCATGAAGCAGTACCCGCATGAGTTCTCCGGCGGTATGCGGCAGCGTGCGATGATTGCAATGGCGCTCATCTGCAGCCCCAAGCTGCTGATCGCCGACGAGCCGACCACCGCGCTCGACGTCACCATCCAGGCGCAGATTCTTGAGCTGATGAAGGACATTCAGCGCAAGACCGGTATGAGCATCATCTTCATCACCCACAACCTCGGCGTCGTCGCAGAAATCTGCGACCGCGTGTCGGTCATGTATGCCGGACACATCGTCGAGCAGGGCAATGTCAACGACATCTTCTATCGCCCGAAGCATCCGTATACGGAAGGCCTGCTGCGGAGCATGCCGCGTGTCGACACGAAGGAGCGTGAGCGGCTGATCCCGATCGAAGGGACGCCGGTTGACCTGCTGAATCCGCCGAAGGGCTGTCCGTTTGCGCCGCGCTGCGAGAAGTGCCTGAAGGTATGCCTGGAGCATAAACCGCCGTTCCTGCAGGTCGGCGAAGATGCCCACGGTTCTGCGTGCTGGCTGCATGTAAAGGAAATGAAGGAGGCGGGAGAATGAAAAAGCTGATCGAAGTCGAACACCTCCGCAAATATTTCCGCATCAAGCTCGGCACCCTGAAATACGGAAGCATCCAGGCAGTCGAGGATGTCTCATTCTTCATCTACGTCGGCGAGACGCTCGGCATCGTCGGCGAGTCCGGCTGCGGCAAAACCACGATGGGCCGCACGCTCCTGCGTCTTTATAACCCGACCTCCGGCCGCATCGTCTACGACGGGACCCCCATCTACGACAGCGAAAAGAAAATATCCGTGCCGATGCTCCCGTACCGCAAGAAGATGCAGATTATTTTCCAGGACCCTTCCGCGTCGCTCGACCCGCGTATGACCGTCGGCGAAATCGTAGGCGAGGCGCTCTCCGTCCACCGTCCCGATCTCAAGGGAAAGGAATACCGCGAGCGCATCAACGAGATGCTCGATACCGTCGGGCTCAACTCCGAGCACGCCAACCGATTCCCGCATGAGTTTTCCGGCGGCCAGCAGCAGCGTGTCGGCATTGCGCGCGCACTTGCCGTGGAGCCGGAGTTCATCGTCTGCGATGAGCCGATCTCCGCGCTCGATGTGTCGATTCAGTCGCAGGTTGTCAACATGCTCGAGGATCTGCAGCAGGAGAAACACCTGACCTATCTGTTCATCGCCCACGACATCAGCGTCGTACGCCATATTTCCAACCGCATCGGCGTCATGTACCTCGGCCAGATGGTCGAACTTGCAGAAAGCTATGAGCTCTGTTCCCAGCCGATGCACCCGTATACGAAGTCCCTGCTGAGTGCGGTGCCGCTCCCGGACCCGCAAAAGACGCGCGCAAAGAAACGTCTGATTCTCGAGGGCGACGTTCCCAGCCCGCTCAATCCGCCGACCGGCTGCCGGTTCCATACCCGCTGCCCCTATGCGACGGAGGAGTGCAGTCAGCGCGCGCCGGTATGGAAGGAATACGCCCCCGGCCACTTTGCCGCATGTCATGCCCTCGAGGGCAAATAAAACGGTTTATACCGTGAAAACGGTGTAAATAAATTCTTTACTGGAGGAGATTGCTTTGAAAAAACCTCTTGCACTGCTCATAGCCGCAATGATGCTCTTCACGCTGTGCGCCTGTGGACAGACTGACAAGCCCGCGGCGACCACTGCCGCGACGACCGCTGCGGCCACCACTGCCGCGGCCACCACTGCCGCGACGACCGCCGCCGCGACCACCGCTGCGGCGACCACTGCCGCGACGACCGCGGCGACCACCACCGCGGCGACCACCGCCGCGACCACTGCCGCGCCTGCTGCCGAGCCGTTCGTCATCACCGCGTGCATCGCATCCGAGCCGGAGACCATTGATCCGACGATGATCAGCTCCGTCGACGGCAACACGTATGTCAACCACATGTTCGAGAACCTGATGTGCTACCGTTCCACCGGCAAGCCCGCAGGCGACGACCCCAAGATGATGTCCGCTGAACTGGACTACGGCCAGGCGGAAAGCTGCGACATCTCTGACGACGGCCTCGTCTACACCTTCCATCTCCGCGACGGCATCGTGTGGTCCGACGGGCAGCCCGTCACCGCCGATGACTTCGTCTATTCCTGGCGGCGTCTGTGCATGCCCGAGACCGCGTCCGATTACGGCTACCTCCTCGAAGGCATCGTCGTAGGCGCGACCGATATCTACGAGAACGGCGCCGATCCGGCCACCCTCGGCGTCAAGGCCATCGACGACAAGACCTTCGAAATCACCCTCGAAGCCGCCTGCCCGTTCTTCCTCCAGCTCTGCGCGTTCGGCAACCTCGTCCCGCTGCGCCAGGATATCGTGGAGAAGTACGGCGCCGAGTGGACCAACCCCGAGAATATCGTCTGCAACGGCCCGTATGTCATTGACGAGTGGGTTCACGACTCGTACATCTCCATGGTTCCGTCCGAAACCTACTATAACGCCGAAATCGTCGGCCCCGACCAGATCAAGTGGTATCTCTCCGATGACGAGACCGCCATCCTGTCCTCTTATCAGTCCGGTGAGTACAACTTCATCGAGTCCTTCCCGTCCGATCAGATCGAGTCCCTCACGGCCAGCGGCGACTGCTACATCCTCCCCTCCGTCACGACCTATTACCTCTACCTCAACTGTGAGAACCTGACCGACTGGCGTGTACGCGCGGCGATCACCCTGTGCATCGACCGTGACAACATCGTCGAGAACATCACCCAGGCCGGGCAGATCCCTGCCTCGAGCCTCGTCACCGGCGGCATCACCGACTCCACCGGCGCGATGTGGCAGAATGGCACCGGTTATAAGGAAGTCATGTGGGCGCGTCTGGCCGAGTTGTATCCTGACGCTGACCTGACCACCTACGCCGGCCGCTGCGAACTTGCGCAGGACCTCCTCGCCGAAGCCGTCGCCGACGGGTTCGACACCAAGATCACCATCCCGTACCGTTTCAACAACCTCGGTACGCACGGCACGATCGCCGAAGCCGTCCATCAGGATGTCAACAGTGTCCTGGGTCTGAACATGACGATGGACAGCACCGAGTGGCAGGTCTACACCGCCACGCTGGACACCGACCGCGCATGGTACGTCGCGCGTCTGGGCTGGCAGGCCGACTACCTCGACGGCAGCTCCTTCATCGACCTGTTCACCACCGGCGGGTCATACAACTACAGCCGCTGGAGCAGCGCGGAATACGATGCTCTGTGCGCGAAGTACAAGTCTCTGCCCGGCGGCGCTGAGCGCGACCAGGCGATGTACGATGCCGAAGCCGTTATGTTCAGCGAAGAAGGCTTCCCCTGCAGCCCGCTGTACTACTACACAAACTCGTACTGCCTCTCCCAGGAAGGCATCCAGAACGTCGCGATGTCCAGCCTCGGATTCTTCATCTTCACCGAGGCGACCCAGGGCTAAGCTGTAGATTCCAACAGAAAACCGGTTCATTTCGATGAACCGGTTTTTCTTATGCCCGCATGCTGATGCCGGCAGCGAGCAAGGGACTTGACATAAGTCTTACAAACCTGTATAATAAACTCAGACAATTCTTGTACAGTGACACCGGAGTGAGGGATCAGGCTTTCAGGAGGCGCCTATGTTGAAGGTTATTCTCGCCGATGACGAAGAATCCATCCGCCGTGCGCTGCTCAGGCTCGTCGACTGGTCTGCTCTGGGATATGAGGTCATCGGCGTATTTGAGGACGGAAAGGACGTCATTGCTTCCCCGCTGCTGCCGGAAGCCGACCTTGTGCTGTCCGATATCCGCATGTTTGAGCTTGGCGGCCTGGATGTCGCACGCTATATCTATGAGCATAAGCTCCATCCGCGCGTGTGTCTGTTTTCCGGTTACCAGGACTTCGCCTACGCCCGCGAAGCTCTTCAGCTCGGCGTATGCGGGTATATCCTCAAACCCATCGCACCGCAGGAACTGCGCAATACACTGAGTAAAATACACGACGAGCTGCTCGGGTTTCCCCGCAGCGGCGAGGGACGGGACAGCTCCGGCGGCGAGTGGGTCCTGCTGCCGCAGATTCGATCGTTCATCCAGCAGAATCTGAGTGCCTCCTTGTCGCTCAAGACCATCGCCGAAGCGTTCTCCTTCAATCCGTCCTACTTTTCCCGCCGCTTCAAGGCGGAAACCGGCATGACCGTCGGCGCGTATCTGCTGAAGATACGGATGGAGCGTGCGGCGGCACTTCTCAAGGAAGGCCGCACCAACCGTCAGATTGCCGACGCAATCGGGTTTTCCAGCGAGAAATATTTCTGCCGCTGCTTCAAACAGTGGGCAGGCTGTACCACCGGCGAGTTCAAACGGATGAAGACCCGGAAGGAGGAGGCGAAGTGAAGAAAAAAACGCGGCATTTCGTACGAGAGTATCGCGTGCGCTCCGTCTTCTGGCGCAACCTTCTGTGTACCCTCCTGCTGGTCTTCCTGCCCGTCCTCATCATGGTTTCGTTTTATTCCAGCTACCTGCGCCGTGATGCCGAGGAACGCCTGATCTCTGCCCGCTTCGAGACACTTTCGCGTTCCGCGCGCGTCATCGACGGTGTCTTGGCCGAGACCGAGAACTTCACCTACATGCTCTCCATCAACCACAGCGTCAAAATGTTCGTCTTCCTTGAGCCGGATCAGCTCGCACGCTCTGTCTACAGCAATATGATTCAGCAGTCCATCAAGCTCTACACCGGCACCTTCCCCTATGTCGAAAGCGTCTACCTCTACGCGGAGGATTCAGGGATCGTTATCGATGAGCTGCGGGGAAGCCCGCTGGACAAGATGCTCGACAGATCCTGGCTGCCCGCCTACGAGAAGATGACCGGCACGACCTTTCGCATCGATGCGCGCCTCAAGAACGACTACTACCCTTATTACATCACGCTGATGTATCCGATCAAGAACGGACGCAAGAAAGAGGGCGCGGTAATCGTCAACGTGAATGTCGAGAAGCTTGCGAAGCTCGTCGACTCCGGCGGTACCGGACAGCTTTTCCTGTTCAATGAGAACAAACTGCTGTATGCGTCCGACGTACGGCTGCTGGAACGCGGGGAGCTGCCGGACTGGACCGAGGCCCTGCCGCCGTCCGGCAGCCGCACCATCCATACGGAGAAGGGCCTGATGCTGCTGACCTTCAAAGCCTCCGAACAGTTCGACTGGACCTACGCGATGCTGACGCCGATGGAGGAAGAAAAACGCATCGATCTGTCTTTCCTGCCGATCGCGGTGATCACACTTTCCATCACACTGATCGTTGCGCTGGTGCTGACGAATTTGACCTATGCGCCCGTCGGCGCGCTGCTCAAGGCGATCGAGGAAAAGAGAGACTCCAAACAGCGTGTGCAGTCGGTTCCGTATCTCGATACGCAGAACTCCGGCGAGATCGCCTACATCAAGTCCGTTATCATGGGCGAGCGTCAGCGCAACCGCGAACTGACCTCCGAGCTGTCCGACCGCATGCGTACGCTCAATGATACGCAGCTTGTGATGCTGCAGAATCAGATCAACCCGCACTTCATCTACAACACCCTCGACATGATCAACTGGTCGATCTGCGAAAAGCTGGGAGAGGACTCCGACGCGAGTGCGATGATCACGACGCTGGCGGCGCTGCTGCGCGTGAGCCTGTCGCGCGCGAGCTATTTGGTGAGCGTTGCGGAGGAGATCGAGCATACGCGGCTGTACCTGGACCTGATGCAGCGGCGGTTCAGCGACGGCAGACTGCACATCGCATGGGATGTTGATGAGAGCCTGCTGACCTGTCGGATGCCGAAGCTGACGCTCCAGCCGCTGATCGAGAACGCGATCAACCACGGTCTGCGTCCGCACCGCTATCACGGCACGCTGCGCATCCGCATCGCGTCCGAGGGAGAGACGCTGCTGATTTCGGTCGAGGACGACGGCGTGGGGATGAATGAAGCCGCGGTTGACGCGCTCAACCGGACGCTTGACATGGAAACGCCCGACGAGGATGATGTGCGGCCGCATGTGGGGCTGCGCAACATCCATCAACGCATCCGTCTGCTGTGGGCATCCCTGGGGGATGTGTACGGCATACGGGTATCCCCGCAGCCTGAAGGTTTTCGTGTCGAAATGCGAATCCCTCGGGTGTGTACGGACCAGCCGCAGGAGATATAACCATGAAGCCTTCCCCGACTTTTTACGGACAGGTCGGGGAAGGCTTTCTATACAGATCCTTTATACAGTTCAGATAAGAAGTCAATATTTTGCACTAAAAGTCAAAATCGTGATAT
>JAAZKA010000105.1 GCA_012800055.1 Clostridiales bacterium | reverse complement strand
CAGATGTGCTGCCGGGTGTTCGGCGCGAGACCGTACGTCGGGTCGGCATTCTCCAGCAGCACCGTGATGCACGCGCCGGTATCGGAACGCCACGCCTGATGCCCGATACACGACTCGATGCCGTCGCGTCCCCAGGGCAGGTCGCGCCAATGGGTGCCGTCGTCGCGGATGACGTGGATATCGACGCCGAGACCGGTCGGCAGCGGCTCCTGACTGAGCGTGCAGGTACCGTCCGGCGCAAGCTGCATCCCGTGGTTCATCTGGATGAGCAGGTCGTGCGACAGCTCCGGGTCATGGGACCTGCAGTACTGCAGATGCGCGTTGCCGAACGCGGTGTCCATCGCAACCAGACGAACCTCTTCCTGCGGCATGTCCCAGACGATCAAACCGGCGGGTGCGTTGGCGTAGGTGCCGTCACCGAGAAAGGCCGACGATGCGAAGCGCTCGCCGTCCGACGAGATGGTGCCGATGCCGTACCAGCGCGACGGATGATAACCGTCGAGAAAGTACGGGGTGTCCATGATATGCTCCTCCGCAAACGTCTCGGTATTGATGCGCCAGAGGGAGGATGTGGAGGTAAGGCCCGTGCCTTGTACGCGCAGGTGGTAGAACCACGCGCCGTCAAGAGAAATGCACACCGAAGTCGGACGCGAGCCGTCGGGCAAAACGCGCGGGAGGATGGTGACGGGGGCGTCGCCGTCGAGGGAGGCAATCATGTAGCCGCTGTCGCCTGTGATGAGGAACCGCCGCCGGTCGGTGAGCCAGACGGGAGTCTCGGGGTAGATATTCGAATGCGCGGAATCCTCCGGGGTCAGCCGCAGGATGCGGATGCCGGGTGCCGTTTTGAACAGCTTTGTACAGTCGGTACGCATAGGGAAACGCCGCCTTTCCATATCTCATGAACATTTGGACAGAATACGTTTGTGCATATGATACCACATAAAGTCAAAGAATACAAGTACCGGTGTCAAAATATCCACTCGCCGGAGATGGGAGAGGAGCGGAGTTTGAAAGAATTGGAGATTTTGATGGTAATAAAGCTGTAATACTCAGGAAGAAAAGGGGGCTCTTTCGGCAAAACGCACGAAAAATTGGCTATTGTGCACAATAACATATTGTTGAAATTGGATATTATGTCTATTGTAATTATGCTAACAATGTGTTAATATAAGTGCATTACGGATGCGCTGCGATGAAGCGGAGGATGCGTACATTTAAGCGCGTGTTTTTTTATCCCCTCTCGTTTCAGATGTCGTCTGTCATAAGCATTAAGGAGGATGCCGCATGAATGTTACACAGAAAAAGGAAAGACACCTGAGGCCCCGCTGGGTGGACGATATTCCGCTGTATCTGATGGCTCTGCCCGGACTTTTGTGCCTGTTGATCTTCTCGTATCTGCCGATGATCGGTCTGGTCATGGCGTTCCAAAAGCTCGACCTGCGCAAGGGAATTTTTACAAGCCCCTGGGTTGGACTGGATAACTTCAAGTTCCTGTTCTATTCCACCGACGCCTGGGTCATCACCCGCAACACGGTCTGCTACAACGCCGTGTTCATTGTACTGAACATGTTCCTCGCCGTGCTGCTGGCGCTGCTGCTGTCCGAGCTGATTTCGCGCAAGCTCGCCAAGACCCTCCAGACCATCTTTATTATGCCTCACTTCCTCTCCTGGCCCGTCGTCGCCATCATCGCCTTCGCGTTCCTCTCCGCCAACAACGGCTTTCTGAATAAGATTGTCGCGTTCTTCGGAGGTCCCGAGCGTACCAACTGGTATATGGAGGTCAAACCCTGGCCATTGATCCTCGTCGTCGTCACTATGTGGAAGGGCGTCGGCTACTCCGCCATCGTCTACCTCGCCGCCATCTCCGGGATTTCCCAGGAGTACTACGAAGCCGCCATGCTCGACGGTGCCTCAAAGGTCCAGCAGGCCCGTTATATCACCATCCCCCACCTCAAAACCATGATGACCATCCTCCTGATCATGGCCATCGGCGGTATCTTCCGCGGCGACTTCGGCCTGTTCTACACCGTCCCTAGGAATACCGGTACGCTGTACCCCGTCACCAACATCATCGATACTTACGTCTACAACGCCATGGCTGTCCTTTCTAACTACGGTATGGCCACCGCCGCCGGTCTTTACCAGTCCGTCGTCGGCTGCATCCTCATCTTCATCTCCAATAAAATCGTCTCCCGCATCGAACCGGATAACGCGCTGTTTTAATCGAATACCCCATCTATATCGAGAAAGAAAGGAACTGTCGTTATGGCTAAAACATATAACCGCTTAAACTCGATCTCGCCGGGGTGGAACATCGCGCTTTCCGTCCTCCTGACGATTAGCGCAATTCTGTGCGTCGCCCCGCTCGTCCTCGTCGTTGTCATCTCTCTCTCCAGCTCCTCCTCCCTCGCCTATCAGGGCTATACCTTCTGGCCCTCCGAGTGGACCACCGTCGCTTACCGCCACCTTGCCAAAACCGGCACCCAGATTGCCAACGGTTATAAGGTGACCATCGCCTATACCGTCGTCAATACCGTGCTCTCCCTGTTCGTCATGTCCATGTTCGCCTATGTCCTCGCGCAGAAAAATTTCAAGGCCCGGCGCGCCATAACCCTGTTTGCGTTCTTCACCATGCTTTTCTCCGGCGGTCTGGTGCCTTCCTACATTCTCAACGTCCAGTACCTCGGCATGTACAACACCTTCTGGATCTTTATTTTCCCCGGCCTCATGAGCTTCTATAGCTGCGTTATCCTGCGCACCTTCATCACCTCCTCGATCCCCGACAGCCTGTTCGAGGCAGCCAAGATCGACGGCGCGGGACATTTCCGCATCTACTTCCAGATCGTCCTGCCTCTGTTCAAAGCCGGACTTGCCACCATCGGTCTGTTCAAGGTTGTCGGCAACTGGAACGACTGGTTCACCGGCAAGCTTTACATCACCGAACCGAAGCTCACGCCTCTGAATACCATGCTCACCCGTATCATGGACAGCATCAGCTTTATTAAAAACAACGCCGCCAACCTCAACGACGACCAGATCAAAGCCATCCTCAACGATATGCCCACCGAATCAGCCCGTATGGCCATCACCGTCATCACCGTTGCGCCGATCCTCTTCGCCTACCCCTTCTTCCAGAAATACTTCGTCCAGGGTCTTACGATAGGCTCCGTCAAGGGTTGAGGTCTCTGTCTGTGCACTATCCCCATAATACAGCGTGATATGTCGAGTATATTAGTCTGTTTTGTCCATTTTAAACTTCTGTAATATGTGATAATATATTCTTAACATATCAACATATTCTCTGTTGTATTTCTTTCCGAACGGAATGAAATAAAAAATTAAAGGAGGAAACTCTCAGATGACACGCAAGATTCTGACGCTGACCCTCGCACTCGTCATGATTCTCAGTCTCGCACTGACCGGCTGCCAGTCCGGCACGGGCAAGACCACAACCGCCGCCGCGACCACTGCCGCTGCGACGACCGCCGCCGCGACGACCGCTGCTGCGACCACCGCTGCCGCGACGACCGCAGCCGGCACCGGTGCTCTCGACGCCGTGACCCTGACCTGGTATAACGCCTCCGGTGCGTTCGCGCCCGACGCCGGCGAGAACAGACTAAAGGTCGCCGATCACCTCAACACCATGTTCCAGGAAAAAATCAACGCCACCGTCGATTATAAGTGGTGGGGCGCTGCCGAGTACGAGCAGAACGCCACCGCCGCCCTGAGCGCCGGCCAGCCGATGGATGTCCTCTTTACCTCCATCAGCTGTCTGCCGTTCGGCGTCTGGTACAACCGCGGCGCCTTCACCCCGATTACCGACCTGCTGAAGGAATATGCCCCTATTACCTATTCCTCCATTCCTGAGTACGTCTGGAACGGCGCGAGCATCAAGGGCGAAATCTACGCGATGCCGACCTACAAGGACGTCGCTGTCACGATGGGTCTCATCTACAACAAGTCCATGATGGAAGAGCTGGGCATGGAAGAAGAGCTGCTCAGTATCAAGTGGTCTGTCGCCAAGGAGCTCGACGAGTTCTACTACAAGGTTCGCGATGCCCGTGACGCTGCTCATCCGGAGTATGTAAAGGATAAGATTCCGCTCAACATCCTGCGTGACACCCTGCACATCTACTTCGAAGCCGATCAGCTTTCCTCTCTGGCTTACAACTCCATCCCCGGCACCCCGTCCTTCGTCGAGGATGAGTATGCCAACGGCACCAAGGTCTTCAACGTCTACGCTTCCCAGGAATACGCTGACGCCATCAAGCTCGTCACCAAGTGGGTCACCGATGGTATCGTTCCGTACGACCAGAGGAACTGGGACACCGAGAACGTTATCCGCAATTCCGGCAAGATGTTCTCCAGGTATACTTGGGGTCTCGTCGCCGTTGACGAAAACCAGTACGAGAACTACAAGCAGGGTCTGATCCAGCCGACTGTTGCGTTCACCTACACCGGTTACATCCAGGCCGTCATGCAGGCCATTGCCGCTGCTTCCGAGAATAAGGAACGCGCCATGATGCTCATGGAGCTCGTGTTCTCCGACGTCGACGTCTCCACCACCCTCCGCTTCGGTATCGAAGGCGAGTACTGGAAGCGCGTCCAGGTCGATGGTAAGGATCGCGTTGACTTCAAGGGCACCCTCAACGAAAATAAGGAAACCCGTGACACCGATGGCTTCTACCTCTGGTATCATGCCGAGCAGGGCAACCTTTTCACCTGCCTGCTGCCGGTTGAGCAGGATTCCAACTTCTTCGTCTACCTCGATCAGATGAACCAGTCTGCCGCCGCCTCCCCGAGCATGGGCTTCGTCGTAGACAACACCGCCATCGAGAACGAAGTCTCCGCCTGCGCCTCTGTCATCGCCGAGTACAACACCGACCTCATCACAGGTATGGTCACCGATGTTGATGCCCGTCTGGCTGACTTCGCCAAGAAGCTGAATGACAACGGCGCTGAGAAGATCGTCGCCGAGGTTCAGAGCCAGCTCGATGCGTGGCGCGCCGAGCAGTAATCCCTCAGAAAGCGTGAAACCTGTCCCGCAATATAAAGCGCCCTCCGATGCAATCGTGTCGGAGGGCGCCTCCATGTCCGGGTACAGGAACGACGCGGCGGGAATCAGGGGACGGTGCGATTTTTTCACGCGCATCAAAAAATACTTGCGTTCGCGTGGGTGCTGTGATATAATAAAAAGACGAATCTAAAAAGGATGATACCATGATACAATTTGATGTCTTTAAGCAACAGCTTCTCGCTGCGGAGCCCGTGTTTGATCAGCTCGCGGCGGCGTTCGATCTGACGGGCGCAAAGATCGAAGTCGCGGAGCTTGAGAAGAAGTCCGCCGACCCCGACTTCTGGAATGACCTGGACGCGTCTCAGAAAACTCTCAAACGCATCAAAACCCTCAAGGATAAGCAAAGCAAATATGACCACCTTCACGCGAAGTGGGAGGATCTGCTGACGCTGTGCGAGATGGCGATGGAGGAGAACGACGAGAGCCTGACCGATGAGGTCAAAACCGGTCTGGCGGAGTTTCTCGAAAAGCTCGAGGAGACGCGCATGGAGACACTGCTCTCCGGCGAGTACGACGATAAGAACGCAATCGTCAGCTTCCATGCGGGTGCCGGCGGTACCGAGGCGCAGGACTGGGCCGAGATGCTCTACCGCATGTACATCCGCTGGGCCGAGCGGCACGGGTATCAAGTGAAAGTGCTCGACTACCTCGACGGTGAGGAAGCCGGCATGAAGAGCGCCGAAATCCTCATCGAAGGTGAAAACGCCTTCGGGTTCCTCAAAGGCGAGATGGGTATCCACCGTCTGGTGCGTATTTCACCGTATGATTCGTCCGGCAGAAGGCATACATCCTTCGCCGCCATCGAGGTCATGCCCGAGATGGGCGACGACATAAAGGTCGAGATTCGCGACGAGGATCTGAAAGTCGACACCTACCGCAGTTCCGGTGCCGGCGGTCAGCACGTCAACAAGACCGAAAGCGCCGTCCGCATCACCCATATCCCCACCGGCATCGTCGTGGCCTGCCAGAACGAACGCTCCCAGACTCAGAACCGCGCCGTTGCGATGCGTATGCTCACCTCCAAGCTGCTGGAGATTAAGGAGCGCGAGCAATACGACAGGATCGAGGACATCAAAGGTGTACAGAAGAAGATCGAATGGGGCAGCCAGATTCGCTCCTATGTCTTCATGCCCTACACGCTTGTCAAGGATCACCGTACCGGTTTCGAGGACGGCAACATCAACTCCGTGATGGACGGCAACATCGACGGCTTCATCAACGCCTATCTCAACGCGCTCGCCGCCGACACACTGGGAAAGCCCGCGCAGGAGTGATATGCGCCTGATCAAGAGGTTTATGAGTATTCTGTTTATCTGCGTGGTTGCCCTGCTTGTGACGGCACTGGCACTGCTATGCTATGCGCGCTTTATCGAACCGCGCTTTCTGGATATCGAAAATGTCACAATCTTCTCTCTGCGTCTGCATCGGGACGATGAAGGTCTGCGGATTGTGCAGTTCTCCGACCTCCATGTCAGCGATGACGACTTTTCAAGCAAGCTCACGAACCTGCGCGATCTGGTCAACTCCCAGGATGCCGACATCCTCGTTTTCACCGGCGACCTGTTCGACAACTACGCCGACTACCACGGCGACATCAACGCGCTCATCGCCGTACTCTCGCAGATGGAGGCACGCTGCGGACGCTATGCCATCCTCGGGAACCATGACTATGAAAAGAACGCCTTAAATACCTGCAAGGCGATCTGGGAAGAGGTCGGGTTCACGCTGCTCATCGGTGACACCGTCACGGTGCCCGGGACGCATGTGACCGTCAGCGGGTTTGATGATATTCTCTACGGCCGCTGCACCGCGCTCAAGGAGGAACCGGCCGACGGCTTCCGGCTGTTCCTGTGCCATGAACCGGACATCGCCGCCGACATAAACGCCGCGCGCTACGATCTGATGCTCTCCGGCCATACCCACGGCGGCCAGGTCAAGCTCCCCTTCCTGGGCATCGTCTATTTGCCGCACCTCGGACGTATCTACGCGGAAGGTCTCTATACTCCCGGCAATTGCGACGAGGGTAAGCTCTATGTCAACCGCGGCATCGGGATGTCCCTCCTGCCGATACGTTTCCGCTCCGTCCCCGAAATCACGGTACTTACACTGACCGGAGAGCGTGAGGAATCGTAACCACACGGAGAAATTCACACAATCCCCCTTGCAAAATCGTGCACCGTATGTTATACTTTTCCCATACACCCATAGAATGAAAAGGAGGCACCCCACCAATGAAAAAAGCAGACGATGTCCTCACCAACATCGACGCCCCGGCAGAGGAAGCAACCCCGTGCGCGTGTAAAGAGCGCCGCCTGAAGGTCGGCATCATCGGCACCGGCTGGATTGCCGACTCACACATCATGAGCTATAAGCAGATGCCCGACGTCGATGTCGTCGCCGGCGCGGACCTGATCCCCGGCAAGGCTGATGCATTCTTCAAGAAGCACGGCATGGAAGGCGTCCGCACCTACCCGAACCATCTGACGATGCTCGAAGCCGAGAAGCTCGACGCGGTTTCCGTGTGTACCTACAACATGGCGCACGCCGTCCCGACGATCGACGCTCTGAATCGCGGCGTCCACGTGCTGCTCGAGAAGCCGATGTGCGTGACTCTCGAGGAAGCCGTCGCCATCTGTAAGGCCGAGAAGAAGTCCGGCAAGGTTCTGTCCATCGGTTTCCAGCCCCGCTTCGACGCGAACATGCAGATGATCAAAAAGATCGTCGATTCCGGCGAGCTGGGTAGGGTTTATTACATCCAGACCGGCGGCGGACGCCGCCGCGGTATTCCGACCCCCTTCGGCACGACCTTCATCGAGAAGGAGACCGGCGGCATCGGCGCCCTGGGCGATATCGGCTGCTACTCGCTGGATATGGTTCTCAACGCGATCGGCTACCCGAAGCCCCTGACAGTCTCCGGCTACACCTCCGACTTCTTCGGCAAGAACCCCGCAACGTTCATCGGCCGCGGTCATCCGGAGTATGCGGACGTGTTCGGCGTCGACGACTTCGCAGCCGCATTCATCCGTCTCGAGGGCGGCATCATCCTGGACTTCCGTATCGCATGGGCGATGAACATCAACACCCCCGGCGACACAATCATCCTGGGCACCGAGGGCGGTCTGCGCATCCCGTCCACCGACTGCTGGAACGGCACCGTCGGCGGCCCGATGACCCTCTACCATGAAGTTGCCGGTGAGCAGACCGAGACAATCATCCCGATCATCGAAAATAAGGGCAAGGCAGGTCTGTTTGAGCAGAAGATTCGCTCGTTCCTCGACGCAATTCTCTACAACAAGCCGGCACCCGTCCCGTCCTCTCAGATCATCCGTAACCAGGCCATCATCGACGGCATCAATCGTTCGGCGAAGCTCGGCCGCGAAATTGAGATCAACATCCCCGAGATATAAGTTTCACCCATTACAGGGAAGACAGTGTTTTGAAAACACTGTCTTCCCTGATTTTTATAACGACCGTAAGCTGCCCGTTCGCATCCGCGCTTCGGACACACAGAGGGAGACAACTCAAGAATATTCCGCAAAAATGACCGAAGGCAGTTCAAATACGTCTTATCGCTTGTGAAAAAGCAGTGTTTACATCGGCAGGAAAATGTGATATACTATGGTGTATTTGAAATTCGTGGAGGAGTCTCTTTGATTCGCAAAAACCTACGCAACGTTGCCATCATCGCCCATGTTGACCACGGCAAGACCACACTCGTCAACGAGATGCTCAAGCAGGGCGGTATCTTCAGGGAAAACCAGGTCATTCAGGACCGCGTCATGGACTCCGGCGATCTCGAAAGAGAGCGCGGAATCACCATCCTCGCAAAAAATACAGCCGCCGTCTACCGCGGTATCAAGATCAACATCGTCGACACCCCCGGGCACGCCGACTTCGGAGGCGAGGTCGAGCGTGTTTTGAAGATGGTCGACGGCGTCTTGCTGCTCGTCGATGCGTTTGAAGGCCCCATGCCCCAGACGCGTTTTGTACTGCAGAAGGCGCTCGATCTCAACCTGCGCGTCATCATCGTCGTCAACAAGATCGACCGTCCCGACGCACGTACATCGGAGATCGCCGACGAAGTGCTCGAGCTGCTGATAAACCTAAACGCCGATCCGAACTTGCTTGACAGCCCTGTGGTTTACTGCTCCGGCCGTGACGGTACCGCATCGCTGCGGTGGGACGAGCCGGGAACCGACCTCGCGCCGCTGTTCGAGACGATCATCCGCACGATCCCCGCACCGGATGTCGACACCGAAGGCCCCGCGCAGCTCCTCGTCTCCAACGTCGACTACAACGACTACGTCGGACGTATGGCAATCGGACGCATCGAGCGCGGCCGCTTCAACGTCGGTCAGGAGATTCAGGTCTGCGACTACCATTATGAGCATGTCTCCTCGCGCGGCAAGATCACCGCGCTCTATCAGTTCGGCGGCCTCAAGCGCGATCCGGTCGAAGAGGCCATCGCCGGCGACATCGTCTGTCTGTCCGGCATCGAGACGGTCAACATCGGCAACACCATCTGCGTCCCGGCTTGCGTGGAGCCTGTGGCGTTCGTGAAAATCTCCCCGCCGACCGTCGAGATGACCTTCTCGGTCAACGACTCACCGTTCGCCGGACGCGAGGGCAAATATGTCACGTCGAGAAATCTGCGCGACCGTCTGTTCCGTGAGTTGCTGCGCGACGTGTCGCTGCATGTCGAGGAGACCGACTCGACCGACGCGTTCCGCGTGCTCGGCCGCGGCGAGATGCACCTGAGCATCCTGATTGAGACAATCCGGCGTGAGGGATATGAGCTGCAGGTCGGCGCGCCGCGCGTGCTGTACCAGGAGATCGGCGGCGTGAAGTGTGAGCCGTTCGAAGACTTTGTGGCGGATGTCCCGGTGGCGTGCGTGGGTTCGGTGATGGAGAAGCTCGGCGCGCGCCGCGGCGAGGTGAAGACGATGATGCCGATGGGCGACCGGATGCGTCTGGAGTTCATCATCCCGTCGCGCGGCCTGTTCGGCTACCGTTCTGAGTTCATGACCGATACGCGCGGCGAAGGCATCATGAGCTCGGTGTTCCACGATTACGCGCCGTGCAAGGGTGATCTGCCCGGACGGTCTGTCGGGTCGCTGGTGGCGTTCGAGACGGGCGAGGCGGTGACGTACGGCCTGTTCAACGCGCAGGACCGCGGCACGCTGTTCATCGTACCGGGTACGCAGGTGTACGCGGGCATGGTTGTCGGTTTCTCCTCGAAGGGTGAAGACATCACGGTCAACGTGTGCAAGAAGAAGCACATCACGAACATACGCGCGGCCGGCTCAGATGAAGCGCTGCGTTTACACAGCCCGAAGATTATGAGCCTCGAGGAGAGTCTCGAGTATCTGTCCGATGACGAACTGCTGGAAGTCACGCCGCAGTCATTGCGTATCCGCAAGCGCGTGCTCGATCACGCGGAGAGAATGCGCATGATCAGCAAGAATAAACAGTAGAATACACAAATACGCCCCCGTGTATCCGCACAAGCCGGAGCGCGGGAGCGTTTCGTGTCATGAGGGCACACATTATGAGACATCTGACCCTGGCGGTGCTTGCGCATGTCGACGCGGGCAAGACGACACTGTGCGAGCAGCTTCTATACCGTACCCATACGCTGCGCGCGGCGGGACGCGTCGACCGTGGGACGGCGTTCCTCGACTCCGACACGGAGGAACGCGCGCGCGGTATCACAATCTACGCGTCGTCGGCGCGGTTCGTCTACGGCGATACGGAGTTCACGCTGCTGGACACGCCGGGCCACGCGGACTTCTCGTCGGAAATGGCGCGGGCACTGCTGGCCGCGGATTGCGCAGTGGTCGTGATCAGCGCTCCGGCGGGCGTGCAGGGTCACACCCGCGCAATCTGGGCGCTGCTCGAGCGTCTGGAGATTCCGACATTCTTCTTCGTCAACAAAACCGACCTGCCGTACGCCGGGCTTGACGCGGTGCTCGACGAGCTGCGGACACTGGGCGGCGTAGGCGTGACGGACTTCTCGGACTTCGACGGCGTACATGTCTCCCCCGCTCTGCGCGACGCTTTGGCGCTGCGGGATGACGAGCTGCTGTCGGACTTTCTCGCCGACCGTACGGATGACGCGCGGTTTCTTCGGTCAGCGCGGGAGCTGACGCGGGCGCGGGGGATTTTCCCGGTAACGTACGGCGCGGCACTGCAGAGTTCCGGCATCGTGGAACTGTTGACACTGCTCGATGTCTTGGCACCGGCGCCGATATTCCCATCGGGTACACCTGCCGGGGTGTGTTATCAGGTAACGCGGGACGATCGCGGGGTACGGTTATGCCGTTGCCGGCTGACGCGCGGTGTGCTGCGGACGCGGGACATGGTAGGTAAGGACAAGATCACCGAACTGCGGGACATCGTGGGCGCAAAGTCAGCGCCGGTTGCGGAGGTACACGCGGGCGAGATATTCGCGGCAGCGGGATTATCCTTACGCCCGGGCGATGCGTTCGGCGGCTATGTCCCGCGTGCCATTCCCCGGTATACCCCGACGCTGACCGTCCGGGTGGACGCAGACGTATCCGCCGTGCGGCCGGCGTTGAACATGCTCGCGGATGAGGAGCCGTCGATCTCTGTGCACGACGATGAGGCGATCCGGCAGCTTCGGGTGAACGTCTGCGGGGTGATCCAGCTCGAGACTCTGGCGGCGCGGATGCGGGAACGTTTCGGCATCACTGTACAGTTCTCGGACGCGTCGGTGGTGTATCTCGAGACGCTCGCCGCACCCGTAACGGGGCGCGGGCACTTCGAACCGCTGCGGCACTACGCGGAGGTACATCTGCGGCTGGAGCCTGCGCCGCGCGGTGAAGGAATCACTTTCCGGTCGGCGGTTCACACGGATGACCTGGCGCAGTCGTGGCAGAACCTCGTACGGACGCATGTGCTGGAGCGGAACTTCAAAGGTGTGCTGACAGGGTCACGGCTGACGGACGTACGGGTGACGCTGCTGGCAGCGCAGGCGCATGAAAAGCACACGGAAGGCGGTGACTTCCGTGAGGCAACCTATCGGGCACTGCGGCAGGGACTGCTGAAGGGTTCGAACCTGCTGCTGGAGCCGTACAGCACGCTGACAGTGGAGGCAGAGACATCTTTTTTAGGGAAGGTCCTGGCGGAGCTGCAGAAGCGTGGGGCGGTGACGGATGCACCGAAGGATGTGTACGGTGTGACGCGGGTGACCGGACGCGCGGCAACGGCGCGGGTGATGGATTTACCGCTGGTGCTGGCAGAACTGACGCATGGCGGTGCTGCGGTACAGCTGACGCATGACGGGTACGAGCCGGTGAGTGAGCCGGAGGAGATCATCGCGGCATGTGGGTACAACGCGCTGCGAGACCCGGAGGAAGATGGAAACTCGGTATTCTGCGCGCACGGGGCCGGATTTCTGGTGCCGTGGAATGAATCCGACCGGTACATGCACTTAAAGACGCCGGATTAAGGAGGAAGCGGCATGACCAAAACCAACGCAATGCGTCTGCTCGACGCGGCGGGCATCGCCTACACGCCCTACACCTACGACGGCGCAGACCCCGCACTCACCGCCGTCGATATCGCCGCGATTTGCGGCTTTCCTCCCGAACAGGTCTTCAAAACCCTCTCCGTCCGCGGTGAGAAGCACGGCATCATGGTTTTCTGTATCCCCGCCAACGCCTCCCTCGACCTCAAAAAGGCCGCCCAGGCTGCCCATGATAAGAAAATCGACATGCTCCTCTTAAAAGAGCTGCTCCCCACGACCGGCTATATCCACGGCGGCTGTTCCCCCATCGGCATGAAGAAGAAGTACCCGACGTTTATCGATGAGACCTGCATCCTCTTTGACCAAATCACCGTGAGCGCCGGTGTGCGCGGCTGTCAGCTCCTGATCGACACCGACACGCTGGTATCTTTCGTCGGCGCGACGGTCGCGGACGTAATAGAATAAAAAAGCGGACGGCTTCTTGTGAGCCGTCCGCTTTTTCATCTATCCTTACAGTGTAATCCAGTGCACCGTCGCAATCCTGTCGGCGCATCCGATGGCAAGCGTCTTCTCGTCCGGTGAAAGTGCAATGCTCGACAGCAAATTAGCCTCGGTCGGACGGTAATACCCGGCGCTGTTATAGCTCAGAATCCCAAGCTGCCGCAGCCCGCGCTTATCGTCGTAGGTGAAGACATATCCCATATCCTCGTCGTCGCCCGCGACGCCGTAGAGGATGTCCTGCGCGGCGTTGGTACAGAGGCAGCGTACCGGCCCATACGCCGCCGCGCCGCCGAGCGCGTAAACGTCGCCGTTTTCGCTGACAAATGCCGTCTGCGCATCCAGCGTCCCGACGAACGTGCGGCCGTCGTGCCACTTCGCCGTCGCCGACGCCTTCGCGCGGTAGCGGCGTCCCGTCGCCTCCGGAAGCTTCACCGTCTCCGGGAATTCCGGTACAGGCTGCGGCAGGATGTTCGCCTTCAGCCATGCCTTGTACTCCGGTCCGATCGCGTCAAAATCCGTACGCTCCTGTACCTCACGGTCACGGATGCGAAAGACGTACTTCGCCGTCTCGAACACCCCGCTGGCACCGGTCACAACGTAGAGCACATCGCCCTCCCACGCCATGCCGATGACCTTGCTGTCCTCGATGTGGTCACAGACCTCGCCGGGCTTGCCGATCATACGCCACAGACGGATCGGGTACGCACAGTCGATCGGGAACGCCTGGAAGGGATTGTTCTCGGTGTTCTCCTCGCCGGATGTGTTCTTCTTCTTGCGGCTCTCGGCACGCTTGTCAAGCTCCTCCTGTGTCATCGGCACCGGGTAGTAGCGCTTCTGCGCGGTCTTCGGACCCGGTTCATACATGTGCTTACGGAACTTAGAAAGCTCGATGCGTACGACGTCGGGTCCATCATGTCCGAAGCCCTGGCCGACGTTGACAATATACAGCTCGTCGCGGATCAGGTCGCACGCCATCTCGGTTGAGCGGTTGTGCGTCCACTCCGGCGTGCCGACCTGCCCTAAAAGCTCAGGATGTCCGCCGCCGGCGATGTCCCAGCGCATCAGATACTGCGCCGGCGTGTATTTCACGTCCTCGTCAGTATCATACGGACGCACGCCCAACACATACCACAGCACGCCGTACTTATCCTTCGTAAAGCAGTGCAGCCCCGTACTGGACTTCTTTGACTGCGGCTTGACAATATCGCTGCAGCTCTCGCCGTCCTTCCACGGCAGCGGAGAACCGGCGGAGGTGATCTTCTTCGTCGCAAACTCCAGCTTGAACAGGTCGTACGCATACGGATGCGCCATATAGAGGTACTTCCCGTCGGTGGAGTTCTCCGCCTGGCCGAGGTAGCGGTACCATGTGTTGTTGACAAAGCGCGGGTTGCCTTCGGGCGAGAAGTATTCCGGTACCTCCGCGCCCAGGTCGACGAGCTTATCCGCTTCCGTATCGATCATGAACGGGAAGCCGGACTTCGTGCAGCCGTAGATGTTGCCGTCTGCGCCGAGCGCGAGTCGGAAACAGAAGACCTCCGCCGCTTTACCCAGGTCGCGTACCGGCGGCTTCGCGTGCAGATTCTGCACAACACCATCGCGTTGTGTGATGTTCAGATCGAGCGAGTAGACATGCCCGCGCATGAAGCCGATCATATAAAGCCGCTTATGCTTCGGGTCATACTTCGCGCCATAGATCGACTCGTGCGGCACGGGCGTCCCGAGACTCTTGGCGGCGCCGGTCTTGGGGTTGTAGACGAGAATCTGCGAGCCGGGGAAGCCTTCCCAGACATGGTTGTGGTGACCGAAAGGCATCCACTCGGTGTGATGCTTCGCGCGGTCGGTGGAGTGGGTCGTCGCGATGACGACGTAATCCTCCGGTTTCGGACCGGTGGGGATGAAGTTGATGGAGGTGTGCAGCTTGGAGTGCGGGAGCTGCCGTTCCTGCGGAAGGACGAGGTCTCCGGCGTAGAAGCAATCGACGAGCTCGTTGGTCTCACGGTCATAGCGGACGAGCTTGGCGTGGTCGCATTTGCCGGTCTCGGACGACAGTGTGGTGTAGAAGGTACCGTCGGGAGCACAGTCGCCGTCCCAGCAGCAGTTGAAGTTCTCGTTGCCCTTCTCGACCGGACGCGCCTGATGCACGCCGGTCTGATTGGTCAGACGGTAGTAGGCATCGGAAAACTGCTCGAAGTAGTACATGGATAAGCCTCCTTTTTATAATGTGACCAGATGGACACTCGCGATGCGATCGGAGCAGCCGATGGCAAGGGTGTGTTCATCCGGGGACAGAGCAATACTCGACAGAACATTCGCAGCAGTGGTGCCGTAGTAGCCGTGGCTGTTGTAGTTGAGGATGCCGAGCTGACGCAGCCCTTCGTCATCGTCATAGGTGAAGACATAGCCCATATCCTCATCATCCCCGGCAACGCCCCAGAGTTTCGTCTTCGCGGCATTCGTGCAGACACAGCGGATCGGCCCGTACGCTGCGGCATTGCCGAGCGCGTAGACCTTTCCCTCCGGTGATACCAGCGCGGCAAGTGCGTCAAGTGTCCCGACAAACTTCCGGCCGTCATGCCACTCACAGACAGCACTGGCTTTCGCGCGGTAACGGCGGCCCGTCGCCTCCGGCAGCTTCACATCCTCCGCGAACTCCTCGACCGGCTGCGGCAGGATGTTTGCCTTGAGCCACGCCCGGTATTCCTCTCCGATGTCCGCGAAGTCCACGCGTCCCAATACCTCACGTCCACGGATGCGGAAAACATACGCCGCCTGATCGAACGCGCACGCCGCACCGGTCACGACATGAAGAATGTCCCGGCTGCCCGACGCGGACGGCTGCCACGCCATGCCGATGACTTTACTGTCCTCGATACGTGCTTTCGGAACATGCCGCCACAGACGCACGGGATAGACGTTCTCGTTGGGGAACGCCTGGAAGGGATTGTGTTCGGTATTCTCCTCACCGGTACGCTTAAGACGGTTCTCCGCACGCGTTTTGATCTGCTCGGGCGTGAGGTCATGCGGACGCAGCGCGGGGTCAGTGCTGACAGGCCCCGGCTCGTACATATGCTTCCGGAATTCTTTCAGGTCAAACGCGACGATGTCCGGGCCTTCGCTGCCGAAGCCGCGCCCGACACTCACGCAGTAGAGGATATCCCGCACGGGGTCGTACTCCATCTCGGTGGTGAGCGTCTGCGTATAGTCGGCCCAGCCGCCGATGATGCCCAGGCACTCCGGCTCCTTCCCGTTCTCGACATCCCAGCGCATCAGGTAGTTCGGCACCGGCATCGTATGCGGCAGGTCGGAGTCGAGCACCCATACGCGATAATGATACCACAGCACGCCGTACTTATCAAGCACGAAGGTGTCGCACTCGTTGTCCGACCACTCCGACGGCATCTTAATCAGCCCGTCTCCGGGCAGCAGCTTCCCCGCGCGCGCGACCTCGAGGGTCTTGAAGTCAAGCGTATGGAAGTAATCGGAGCTCAGCGACCTCCAGTACATGAAGCGGCCTGACGGATGGTTCCGTCCGTTGATCATGTATTTGTACCAGGTGTTGTGGATATAGTGTCCCGGTTCATCGGGAACGGCATAGCCGAGGTCTTCGAGCGCGTCAGTCTCGGTATTGATGCGGTAGAGGTAGCCGGACTTGGTGCCGGCGTAGATGTTGCCGTCGGCACCGAGGATGAGACGGTAATTGAAGAGCTCCGCAGCCTTGCCCAAATCGCGCACTTTCCGTGTCACGATGTCGAACGAGTAGACATGCCCGCGCATGAAGCCGATCATATACAGCCGGTTGTGCTTCGGGTCATACTTCGCGCCGTAGATCGACTCGTGGGTGACGGGTGTGCCCCAGCTCTCGGTGCAGCCGGACTTGGGATCATAGACGAGGATCTGTGAGCCGGGGAAGCCCTCCCAGACATGGTTGTGGTGGCCGAAGGGCATCCACTCGGGATGCTGCCTGGCACGGTCGGTGGAATGGGTGGTCGCGATGACGAGGTAGTCAGACGGATCGGAGAGATCGCCGTGCACCGCGCCGCGCGGGATGAAGTTGATGGACGTGTGCAGCTTGGAGTGTGGAAGCTGGCGGTCCTTGGGGAGCACGACGTCTCCGGAGTAGAAGCAGTCGATGATCTCGTTGCGGTCGAAATCATAGCGAACGAGCTTGGCGTGGTCACACTTGCCGCCCTCGGAGGAGAGCGTGAAGTAGAAGGTGCCGTCGGGGGCAATGTTGCCGTCCCAGCAGGCATTGTAGTTGTCGTTGCCCTCTGCCTTCGGACGTGCCGCACGCACGCCGGCGCGGTTGGTCAGGCGGTAGTAGTCGTCGGAAAACCATTCGAAGTGATACATTGCAAATCTCCTTATACAACATTGATGGGTTCACGGAACAGGCGGCAGGTATGCGGCGCGAGTGTGACGTCACCGGTGGGGATATCCTCGCGTGCCCAGACATCGCGCAGCATCGCGGCGCCGGTGTAGTTTTTCAGCGCGACGGTCTCCTCCCGTTCCCCGAGGTTGAACAGCGCGATGGCTCGGCCTTCAGTAAGCTGTTTCTCGTATACCTTGACGTACCGGGTGAGCGCACCGTTATGCCGGGCGATATACTCATCCCTGCAGACCGCGCCCTTTCCTGCAGCGTCCTGGTTGACGGCAATCACCTCGGGGTTACAGAGCATCGCCAAGTCGAATGCGGTCAGGCGTGAGAGGTCGCAGGAGATGACGAGCGGTGACGGGAAGATTGCGCGGATAGTCATCGAGACGAGCTGCTCGTCTTCCGTCAAGCGGCAGGGATGTCCGTCATAGACGCCGGTCTCGAGCATGTCAAGATCGAAGAAGTGCCCGGGAGAGATATGCTGCGCCCAGTCGTCAGTATGGAAGCGCCCGTCGCGGACGTTCTCCCAGGTATCGTCTGAATCGCCGTTGTCACGCCACGACGCGCAGTGCGTCTTCCACCAGTCGGCGTCCTGCATCCCGGCGCGGACGGTGACCGTAAAGCTGATGTCGCGTCCGCAGGCTGTCAGCGCATTCTTCATGAGCGCGGCGTTCTCCACATCGCTCGGCGACCAGTCGTATTTGAGATGGTCGATGCCCCATGCGGCCCACTTCCTGACGTTTTCGCGTTCCTTATGTATCTTCCCGATGCCGTAGTATGCGGTGGGGTAACGCGGGTCGAGCTGTCCCACCGTACAGCCGGGGTAGATGCCGCCGCCCCAGGCCTGCAGCATCGGTGTGGAGTAGATACCCAGCTTCAGTCCCAGCCTATGCACCTCATCCGCGAGTGCCCGCATATCCGGGAAGCCTGCGTTCGGCAGGATCGACTTATCCGTGTCATACTCGCCTTGCCAGCCCGAGTCGATGTTGACATACGTGTAACCATACTCCGCAAGCCCCGTCTCACACAGCAGCTTTGCGGTATTGAGCGCCTTTTCCTGTGTGATGAAGCGGCGCGTGGCGTTCCACGAGCACCAGCCCATCATCGGCGTACGCAGCAGCCCATCCGGTGCGATGCGCAGCGTGCAGCCTGTTTTTGCAGATCCGCACACATTCTCCACGGATACGCGCAGCTCCCACACGCCCTCCGGCGCGGTGCCGCCGAGGATGCCTGTGTCGGCGTCGCAGCACAATCCTTCCGGCAGCCCGTCAACATGCCATCTCAGCGGACGCGCGCCCTTGCACGGCAGCCGGTACAGAAACGGTACGCCCGGCGATGCACCGACAACCGTCGGGATATGCGGTTCCGGTACTCCCTCGAAGATTTCCTCCACCGGCGCGAGTTTTGTATACAACGTAGTTCCTCCTTTTCCATATGGTAACCTGTGATCTCACAGTCAGCGCGGTCACTGAAGTCATCTATCTGTTCAGGAATATACCCGATTTCTTCGGCGGTGCATTCACCCGCCGTACAGCGTATTCTCACGATAGCCCGACTGCCGCAGCGCTGCAAGGACGCTCTTACGGCGGTCCGGGTAGCGTTCATGCTCGTCGGTACCGTAGGTGATCGGAACGCCGCGCTCGTTGAGGTAGACGAGGAACTCGGCATACTCGCGGCGGTAGCGTTCGGACAGAGTCGGATGTGTAACCTGGTCGGCGTTGCATTCCGCCGCCACGCCGTACTGCAGCAGTACGGCGGCAAGCTCGTCATGCGCGCTGAAGGGAATCCTTGCAAAGCCGCGGTTATCCTCGCCGGGCGACTGTACCCACGGTGCGCGGATGCAGCTGTACCAAGGATGCGCGAGAATTTTAAGCCTGTCTCCGGCAATCTCCGCGAGCGCCTCCGCTGACCACGTCATCAGCCGCAGCCACTCTTTTATCCACGCGTCGGCACTCCGAGGCGGCACGGACGCGTCGGGCGCATCACAGCGCCAGTGTACCCCGGCAATCACATAGGAAAGCCCCAGCGCGTCGACGTCCTCCCGCGTGAGCGCGAATGCGGGCGTATACGGCGGCTCTCCCGCGGCAATATACCCCGCGCGGCAGCTCCCGAGCGTATCTCCCCGTGCGAGCGCGTCGTACACCGTCCTTGAATACGGCGACAGCTCAACACCGAACCGCAGTTCCGGATACTGCGTACAGTGCCGCTCATACGCTGCCCGGGAATCCCGCATCACCTGACGGTACTTCGCGTCGTTGAAGTTGCAGTGGTCGCTCATACCGATGACCCGCAGCCCCTGACGCCGTGCCTCTTCGCACAGCGTTCCGACCGTGAGTGTTCCGTCAGGGCTTGCCGTCGTATGCGTATGCCAGTCGGATGTAATCATATTGAAACCCCTTTACGGGGGACAAAATATGTCCCATCGCTGTCCCCGCGTTCTCTGCCGTCTCCCTCTCACAGTTCGGAAAAGTCACCGTCGCGGAATCCGGCATAGCTCAGATATTCCTCGCACTGCGCGCGGTTGTCCGGGTACTCCGGGCCGTGGCAGTCCGAGCCGTAGGTAATCGGGATACCCTTCTCAAACATATAGCGCAGGAAATCGGCGTACTGACGCTTGAAGAAATCGGTCAGCTTCGGCGATATCAGCATGCCGGCGTTGCACTCGATGTACTTGCGGTTTTCTTTGAGCGCCGCGCCCAGCTCATCGTGCATCATCCGGGGGATCATCGAGAAGTCGTCGTACCAGGTCTGGTTGCACGACCACGGATGCCCGAGAATCGTCACGCGCGGGTCGCACGCCAGCCACATTTGCTGCCGGAACCACTCCTTGATCTGCGCGTAGGCAGAGTTGTCGACCGTTCTGGCGTCGGCGACGTCGACCCGCCAGTGTGCGGCACCGACAGAGTAGCTCATCCCAAGGGCTTTCATCTCGTCGAGTGTCAGCGCGAGCTCTATGTCATAAGGCTTGTCCTGCGGCACGGGAACATAGCCCTCGCGCGTGCCGTGCTTCGCGATGTAGTCGTACATGGGCTTCGCAATGGGGGTAAACTCGACGCCGAACTTCAGCTCGGGCACGCGGTACTGCTCATAGAGCCGCTGCGATTCGGCGATGTTGCCGAGGAAGGAGCGGTCATTGTAGTTGGCATGATCGGTCATGCCGAACGCGCGCAGCCCTTGCTTCTGCGCTGCGTCGATGAGCGTCGGCAGCGGAAGCTTTGCGTCGTAAGACGCGGTCGTGTGAATATGCCAGTCGGAATGTATCAAGAGTATCTCCCCCTTTATTCTTTCTGAAGTGTGAGCAGGTGCACACACGCCATACGGTCGGAGTTTCCCACCGCGAGGGTCTTCCCGTCCGGTGAGAGCGCGACAGAGGTCAGGATGTTGGCCTGCGTGGTGCCGTAGAAACCGTGCGAGTTGTAGCTGATAATGCCCATCTGCCGCAGACCCCGGCGGTCATCGTAGGTGAACAGATACCCCATGTCTTCATGGTCTCCGGCGGTTCCGTAGGCGACGGTGCAGTCGGCATCGGCGCACAGGCAGCGTACCGGTCCGTACGCGGCGGCATTCCCGAGCGAGTAGACGTTCTTGTCCGTGACAACCGCGAACAGCCCGTCCATCGTTCCGACGAGCTTGCGTCCGCCGTTCCAGTCGCACACAGCACTCGCCTTCGCACGGTAGCGGCGGCCCGTCGCCTCGGGCAGCGGGATGTCGCCGGGGAAATCCACCGGCTTGGGCAGGATGTTCTCCCGCAGCCAATCGCGGTACTCGTCCCGGATGCACGCAAAGTCAAGCACGCCCAGCACCTCACGTCCCCGGATGCGGAAGACATACGCCGCCTCGTCGAAGGTTTCCTTCGCGCCGGTGATGACGTGGAGGATATCGCCTTCCCAGGCCATCCCGATGACGGCAGCGTCAAGGATGCGCTCAGGCGCGAGATACTCGAAGATGCGCACGGGGTAGCAGTCTGCGTCGGGGACGGGCTGGAAGGGGTTCTTCTCGGTGACCTCCTCGCCGACAAACTTGTGGAGCCGTTCGTCACGCTTGCGCTTCTCGTCATCGGTCAGCTCACGCGGACGCAGAGCGGGGTCTTCGGATACCGGCCCCGGCTCGTACATATGCTTCCGGTACTCCTTCAGGTCGATGGCGATGACATCCGGCCCCAACGCGCCGAAGCCGCGTCCGACGTTGCAGCAGTAAAGGATATCGCGCACGGGATCGTACTCCATCTCACAGGTGAGGCGCTGAGTGTTCTCGGGAGTGCCCATGATGCCCATGACCTCCGGCTCACGGCCGCGATCTATATCCCAGCGGATGAGGTAGCAGGGGATGTTGTAGACATAATCCCGGCGGTTCTTCATCGACCAGCCGCGCATCGTGTACCAAAGGACGCCGTCGCGGTCGATGGCGAAGGTATAGGTGGCGTAACAGCTCTCACGGCTGGGCAGCTCGACGATGCCGTCCTTCGGAAGCATCCGTCCGGCGCGGGTGACAGTCTTCGTCTCGTAGTCATATTTCCACAGGTGGTCGGTACACGGCGCAAGCATATAGAGGAACTTACCCGACGGATGATTGCGCGCCAGAGACATCCAGCGGTACCAGGTGTTGTTGATGTAGTTGTCACCGTCGCCGGACGCCGCGGGATAATCCGGTACCTTCCACCCGAGACTCTCGAGCGTGTTGGTATTCGTATCGACGCGGAAGAAGTAGCCGGCTTTCGAGCCGCCGTAGATATTGCCGTCGCCGCCGAGAGAGAGCCGGTAGGAGCAAAATTCCATCCCGCGTCCGAGGTCAACAACCTTTTTGGTGGCAAGGTCATAGGAATAGATATGGCCGCGCATGAATCCGACCATATAGAGGCGGTTGTGGACGGGGTCATACTTCGCACCATAGATGCTCTCACGCGGAACGGGCGTACCGATGGACTTGGCGTGGCCGGACTTTGGGTCATAGATGAGGATCTGGGAGCCTGGGTAGCCTTCCCAGAGGTCATTGTGGTGCCCGAAGGGCATCCACTCGGTATGCTGACGCGCACGGTCGGTGGAGTGGGTGACGGCAAGGACGAGGTAGTCGGAAGGGTTGCTGAGGTCACCGTGCTCCGCACCGCGCGGGATGAAGTTGATGGAGGTATGGAGTTTGGAGTGCGGGAGCTGGCGGTCTTTGGGCGCAAGGATATCGGCAGCATAGAAACACTCGATGATCTCGTTGCGGTCGTAGTCGTAGCGAACGAGGCGGGCGTGGTCGCACCTACCGGCCTCGGATGAGAGGGTAAAGTAGAAGGTGCCGTCGGGCGCGAGTGCACCGTCCCAGTTGCAGTTGTAATTTTCGTACCCTTCGGCTTTCGGGTGCGCCTGGCGGACGCCGGTCTGGTTGATAAGCCGGAAGGATTCCTCGGAGAACAGCGGGAAGACATAGGATGCCATAGCCGAAACCTCCTCTGAAAGATGTCAGGATTCAGGATACAAGCGTCAGGGTGTACGGGATATTTCCTGCGGATCGAAACCGCGCTGCTCTGTGCAAAATTCATCCAGCCTGTCATCGTCCGAACCGCAGTCCTTGTATGGTGGAGGCGGGGCGTTGAGCCCTCGTCTCCACCTGTCTAATCCCTACAGCTCCACGACGTGCACAGTCCCGAGCCGGTCGGCGCCGCCGATGGCAAGCCGTGTCTCGTCCGCGTTGACCGCGATGCTCGACAGTACGTTGGACGCCGTCGGACGATAGAAGCCCGCCGCGTTGTAGTTGAGCATCCCGCACTGCCGCAGCCCGTTCAAATCGTCATAAGTGAACACATACCCCATATCCTCGACGTCGCCCGCGACACCCCACAGCTTCGTACGCGCCGCATTCGTGCAGACGCACCGCACAGGCCCGTATGCCGCCGCCGCGCCTAAAGAGAAGACCTCGCCGTCCGGGGATACCAGAGCCGCGAATGCGTCATGCGTACCGACGAACGTGCGGCCGTCATGCCACAGCGCCGTCGCACTCGCCGTCGCGCGGTACCGGCGTCCCGTCGCCTCCGGCAGCTTGATGCCTTCGTCAAACGCCACCGGCTGAGGCAGGATGTTTTCACGCAGCCACTCGCGGTACTCCGGTTTGATCAGGTCAAAGTCCGCGCGAGAGAGAATCTCCCAATCTTTCATCTGGAACACATATTTTGCCGCGTCGAACAAGCCCGCGCCGGGAGGGTTCTGTGCGCCGGTCACGACGTGCAGGATATCGCCGCCCATCTCCGACGGTTTCCACACCATGCCGATGACCGCGCTGTCCTCGGGCGTCAGCACCGCGTTCCACAACCGTACCGGATGGGTCTTTGCAATCGGAAAAGCCTGGAAGGGGTTCTTCTCGGTATTTTCCTCGCCTGTCGCAAGCTTCCGGCGCGCCAGCTCCTTCTGGAAGTCCTCCTCGGAAATCTCACGCGGATGAATCTTCGGGTCATCGGTATACGGCCCCGGCTCGTACATATGCTTCCTGAACTCCGGCAGGTCGATACAGATCACGCACGGGCCGTCATGCCCGAAGCCGCGGCCGTGGTCGACCGTGTAGAGCCGGTCGTGTACCTCATCGTACTCCATCTCGACGGTGATGCCGTGGTTGCGTTCGGGCGTACCCATGACGCCCATCATCTCCGGCTCCTTCCCGTTCTCGACGTCCCAGCGGAACAGGTGCGAGTAATATGGGTTGAAGCGCGTACGATCCATGCTGTTGTGCGTAGAGACGCGCTGCTCGAACCAGATCACGCCGTACTTGTCGACGGCGAAGTTTGCGCAGCCGTAGTCCACGTCACAGTTGAGCGGAAAGTAGCCGTCGCGGGATTTGAGACGTCCGACGGTTGTAAACACACCGGTCTTGAAGTTGTAGGCGAACATCTCCCAGGCATTGTTGTTGACGCAGTACATGAACTCACCGGACGCATGGTTGCGTGCGCAGGCGAGGTAGCGGTACCAGGTGTTGTTGACATACGCGCCGGGATACTCGGGGATGTGGAAGTGGAGGTCTTCGAGCTTGTTGGTCTCGGTGTTGATGCGGTAGTATTCGCCGGACTTGGTGCAGGAGTAGATGTTGCCGTCGGCACCCAGGAACAGGCGGTAGTTGAAGACCTCGGCAGCCTTGCCCAAATCCTCGACCTTGCGCGTCTTGCAATCGAAGCTGTAGACATGCCCGCGCATGAAGCCGATCATGTAGAGACAGTCATGCTTCGGATCATACTTCGCGCCGTAGATGGACTCATGCGGCACGGGTGTGCCCCAGCTCTCGCTCTCGCCGGTATCGGGGTCAAATACGATGATCTGCGAGCCGGGAAATCCCTCCCAAACGTGGTTGTGGTGACCGAAGGGCATCCACTCTTCATGGAAGGGTGAGCGGTCGGTGTTGTGGGTGGTGCCGATGACGATATAACCGCAGCCGCCCTCCTTGGGACGGAAGTTGATAGAGGTGTGGAACTTCGAGTGCGGGAGCTGCCGTATCTGCGGCAGCACGACGTCGCCGGTGTAGACGCAGTCCTCGACGGCGTTCTTCTCATAGTTGTAGCGCACAAGCTTGGCGTGGTCAAACTTGCCGGCCTCGGAGGAAAGCGTGTAGTAAAACACGCCGTCCGGGGAGAGCGCGCCGTCCCAGCAGGTGTTGAAGGTCTCGTTGCCCTTGTCCGGCGGCGCGACGGCACGCACACCCGCCTGGTTGATCAGCCGGTAGAACGCCGGGTCGTTGTGATCCTTATATAAGTACTGAGCCATATTTGGTTCCTCCCTTGATGTGCGGTGTAGCCGCAGCGGGTTCGTCAATATAAAAGGATTGTACCCTGCGCTTAAGGATATTCCCACGCGCGGGGTATATGACACACTTACAGCGTGATGATATGCACCGCAGCGATGCGATCCGCACCGCCGATGGCGAGGTACTTATCGTCTTGGCTGATTGCAATACTCGACAGGATGTTGGACGCGGTCGGGCCGTCAAACCAACCGTGGGAGTTGTAGTTGAGGATACCGAGCTGCCGCAGACCCTCGTCATCGTCATAGGTAAAGACATAGCCCATGTCCTCTTCGTCTCCGGCGACGCCCCAGAGCTTCGTCTTCGCAGCGTTGGTGACCATGCAGCGCACCGGCCCGTATGCCGCGGCGTTGCCGAGCGAATACACCTTGCCGTTCGGACGGACGATCGCTGCCAGCGCATCAAGCGTCCCGACGATCTTCGAGCCGTCGTGCCACTCACATACGGCGCTTGCCTTCGCACGGTAGCGGCGGCCCGTCGCCTCGGGGAGCTTCACCGTCTCCGGGAATTCCGGCACAGGCTGCGGCAGAATGTGCGCCTTCAGCCACGCGCGGTACTCGTCGTGGATATACTTCATCTCGCGCAGTCCGGACACCACCATCCCCGGGATACCGACATTGACCGTGATGCGCAGCACATACTTCGCGGTATCGAATGTCCCTCCCGCGCCGCAGACGACATGCAGCTCGCCGTGGTCATCCCACGCCATGCCGATCACCTTGCTCTCGTCAACATCCAGACGCGGGAAACTGCGCCAGATGCGCACCGGAGTGACCTTCGCCGGCGGGAACGCCTGGAAGGGGTTGTGCTCGGTGACTTCCTCGCCGATTTTCTTCGCCGCACGCGCAGCACGGGCCTTTATCTCGTCCTCAGTCAGCTTGCGGGGCTGGATGATCGGGTCGTCGGAGACCGGACCGCGCTCACGGTATACCGGACGGAACTTTTTAAGCTCGATGGCAACTGCGCTCGGACCGTCGCCGCCGAAGCCGCGCCCGACGTTCGCGAAGTAGAGGATGTCCCGCTTCTCGTCGTACTCCATCTCGGTGATGCTGTTCTCGACACGCGTCGGCGTACCGATGATGCCGCAGCAGTATGGCTCCTCCCCGTTCTCAACGTCCCAGCGCATCAGATAGCACGGACGCGGGTCGGTGTACTCGGTGTCATTGTGGACACTCCAGTGGTGGACGCAGAACCAGATAACGCCGTCTTTATCCAGAATGAAGCTGTGGGGGTTCCAGGAGCCGTCACGCGCGGGCAGCTCGTACAGTCCGTCGCCGGGCATAATCTTCCCCGCCGGGTAAACCTCGCCTGTTGCGAAGTCCAGCTTGTACATATAAGGCGCAACGGCGAACATCATATACATGAAGCGTCCCGACGCGTGATTGCGCGCGTTCTCCATATAGCGGTACCAGGTGTTATTGACATAGTTATCCGGGTACTCCGGGACACGGAACGCCATATTCTCGAGCTTATTGCGCTCAGTGTCAATCTTGAAAAGCTGCCCGGACTTGGTGCAGCCGTAGATATTCCCGTCGGCGCCGAGGACGAGCCGGTAGCAGTACAGCTCCGCCATCTTGCCCAAATCCTCAACCTTGCGGGTCTCGCAGTCGAAGGAGTAGACATGCCCGCGCATGAAACCGATCATATACAGCCGGTTGTGCTTCGGGTCATATTTCGCGCCGTAGATCGACTCATGCGTGACGGGTGTGCCCCAGCTCTCGACATGTTCGGTCTTGGGGTCATATACGAGAATCTGTGAGCCGGGAAAGCCCTCCCAGACGTGGTTGTGATGACCGAACGGCATCCATTCGACATGCTGCTTGGCACGGTCGGTGGAGTGGGTGGTGGCAATGATGCGGCCGTCGTTCATAAAGTTGATGGAGGTGTGGAACTTCGAGTGCGGAAGCTGGCGATCCTTAGGCATCAGGTACTTTGCCGCATGGAAGCACTCGACGATCTCGTTTTTCTCGAGGTCATACCGCACGAGCTTGGCGTGGTCGCACTTGCCGGCCTCGGAGGAGAGGGTGTAGTAGAACGTGCCGTCGTCGGAGATGGCAGCATCCCAGCAGGCGTTGAAGTTTTCGTTTCCCTCGGCTTTCGGAAACGCCTGGTGAACACCCGCCTGATTGATCAGCCGATGTGCCTCGTCGGAGAAGCGTTCGAAGACGTACTTGGGCATGAGTGATAACCTCCCTGATTTATGGTGTGGAGATGCGGGACGGCTCCCGTACGGATTTTCCGAATATGCATACATTATACCAGAGTTGGCCGGGAATTACAAGCCTTTTGCACAGATAATTATACGAAAAGTATAATCTCTTTGTATATGTTATTTATCTTTCCCGTTTCGCGGACCGGTGTAAGAAAACCCCCGTGATTTCCATCCACGGACGGCGAAAGCTCATGCTTTTTCAAGCAGGTTGTCCCGGCTCTGCCGTCTGCCGGGCAGTCAAAAAGGGAGCCGCGTCCGACGGCTCCCTTTTGTGTATACGGTTTATTTGATGATGACGATATCCCCGATGACCGGCAGCTTGACCGCCTTGCCCTGGAATCCGTTGACCAAGCTGATGATCACTGCGATGGTTACCGCAAGCTGAATCAGTCCGCCGACAAGGCCTCCGAACCATCCCAAAATTTTCATCAGGATGGACGCAACCACTCCGGCGATGAGCAGGACGAGACCGACATTGGCGTAAAACTTGGCAAACGGAGAATCCTTTGCAGCGACGAAGGGCAGCCAGAACAGGGCAGGGATCGATGCAAGCGCTGCGACGGTTTTATTCTTCTCAATGTCAGCCGAGTCAAAGGTTGCGGTGATGTCTTCCATAAAGTTGTTTGCCATGATGCATCCTCCTTCATAATAGACGGCGGGTGCCCGTCCGCACATAGTAATTTTATCATAGCATATTCTTTTCTGTTTTGCAATAGCTTTTAACGTATTTCTTTAATCATTTAATTACGCTCGGACAACGAATCCTTAGATAAAATTCCCTATTGCACGCAGGCGGGTTTTGTGGTAAAATATAGTATTCTTCTATATCATACAAGACCGAGGTTTGACGAAATGAAATACGTTCTCCTTCTCGGCGACGGCATGGCAGACACTCCCGTCCCGGCGCTCGGAAACCGCACCCCGCTCGAGGCCGCCTCCCACCCGCACATGGACTTTCTCGCCGCGCACGGCTCCGTCGGCATGGTAAAAACCATCCCCGATAGCATGCCCACCGGCTCCGATACCGCCAATATGTCCTGTATGGGCTTCGACCCGCGTATCTACTACTCCGGCCGTTCCCCGCTCGAGGCCGCCAGCATGGGCGTGGACCTTCTTCCCGACGACGTCGCCATGCGCTGCAACCTCGTCACACTCTCCGATGACGAAAACCTCGAAGACTGCACGATGATCGACTATTCCTCCGACGAGATCACGACCGACGAAGCCCGGCAGCTCATCGCGGCGCTTGCCCCCGTCTTCGCGGAGTACGACGCGGCGCTCTATCCGGGCATCAGTTACCGCCACTGCCTGGTACTCCCCCACGCTCAGACCGGTACCGACTGCACCCCGCCGCACGACATCATCGGCCAGCCCGTCGCGGGACACCTCCCGACCGGTCGCTACGCCGACCGGCTGCTCACGATGATGCAGCGCTCTCGGGAAATTCTTCGGGATCATCCGGTGAACGTGAGCCGTCGGGCAAGAGGCTTGCATCCTGCGAACACCGCATGGTTCTGGGGTGAAGGAACGCGTCCGACGCTCCCAAACCTCTGCCAGACCTACGGCGTGCGCGGCGGTGTGGTCTGTGCGGTCGACCTGATCCGCGGCCTGGGCATGTGCGCCGGTCTGCAGACGGTCGATGTCCCGGGAGCGACCGGCGCGATCGAGACAAACTTCCGCGGCAAGGGTGACGCGGCGATCTCTCTTTTACGTGAAGGCTGCGACTTCGTCTATCTTCACATCGAGTCGCCCGATGAATGCGGACACCACGGCGACCCGATGAAGAAAGTCTGGGCGATCGAGAGCATCGACCGCGAGATTCTCGGCCCCATCCTCGACGCGTTTGCCGGGGAGGACCTGAGCGTACTGTTAATGCCCGACCACCCGACGCCCTGCGACGTCCGGACGCATACGCGCACCCCCGTGCCGTATGTGTTGTGGCGCTCGAACGAGCCGGGCGCGCATCCCGCCCCCCGCTACACCGAACATGACGCTGCGTCTACCGGAGTATATGAGCCGAACGGTTTCCGTATGATGGAAAAGCTGCTGAAAAAGTAAACGATGCCGGCAGTGAAAAAATGCCCGCTGCCGGTTTCCGTCCTGTATGATCACGCAGTTTTCAGCATATTCATCTTATGCAGGAACGCAAAGCGTACCAGGTTCTGTTTTCGGAGGTTTCCCATGCTCATGCCGATTCACGACCCGCGTCTCGCGGTGTACCGCACGCCCTACGGCGCGGTACCGGCGGGGCAAACGGTCACACTGGCCATTGATACTCCCCGTACCTTCGCTGTCCGCGACGCCACGCTCACCGTACACACCGACCGCGGGGAGCTGCATATTCTCATGACGCGGACGTCGGCGGGGAAGCTGTACGACCGCTTCACCGCCACCTTCACACCGGACGCGTCGGGACTGTATTTCTACCACTTCACACTGTGCCGCGAAGGCGGGCTGCCCTATTTCTACGGCAAGCTGCGCGGCAGTCCCACGCATCCCGATGTCACCGGCGGCATCTACAACGCGGTACCCATCCCCGCGTGGCAGCTCACCGTCTATGACCCGGCGCTCGATGTCCCGGCGTGGTATGGCGAGGGTGTGACGTATCAGATATTCCCCGACCGGTTCGCGCGTGCCGGAGATCGTCCGCACGGCATAGAGCGAGTGAACGCAGATCTCCCCTTCGGGTGTACTGTATCCGGCGGCATTTCCCACGGTATCACGGAAGGGCGTGTCATTCAGCCGTGGGACGCGACGCCCGACTACCTCCGCGCACCGGACGGAACGCTCGCGAACAACAACTTCCTCGGCGGCAATCTCGCGGGCATCCGGGAGAAGCTGCCATACCTGAAAAGTCTCGGCGTGACGACGCTTTACCTCAACCCGATCTTCGCCGCGCGCTCAAATCACCGCTATGACACCGCCGACTACCTGACAATCGACCCGATGTTGGGTGATGAGGCAGACTTCACCGCGCTGTGCCGGGACGCCCGCGCGTACTGCATCCGTGTGCTGCTCGACGGCGTGTTCTCTCACACCGGTGCGGACTCCCGCTACTTCAACCGCTACGGCACCTATCCCGAACCCGGCGCGTACCAGTCACAGCAGTCGCCGTACTACGCCTGGTACCGCTTCCGGACATGGCCGGACGACTACGAGACGTGGTGGGGCGTCAAGATTCTGCCGTGCGTAGAGGAAACGGAACCGTCGTACCTTGACTACACCGTGCGGGGAGAGGACAGCGTGGTGCGGTACTGGCTGCGGGCGGGCGCCTCGGGCTGGCGGCTGGACGTCGCGGATGAGCTGCCCGACGCATTCCTCGACGCACTGCGGCTTGCCGTACGTGAGGAGAATCCCGCCGCCGTCGTCATCGGCGAGGTCTGGGAGGATGCGTCAAACAAGGAGAGCTACGGTGCCCGCCGGCGCTTTCTGTTGGGGGAGCAGCTCGACGGCGTGATGAACTATCCGCTGCGGCGGGCGATCCTCGCGTATCTCAAAGGCGGCGACGCGTATGACTTCATGTATGACATGGAGGAGCTGCAGCAGAACTACCCCGCGCCGTGCTTTATGAGCCTGATGAACGTCCTCGGTACGCACGACACCGAGCGCATCCTGACACTCTTAGGCTGTGCGCACATCCCCGAGACGCTGGATGCCCGCGCGAACCATCGGCTCACTCCGGACGAACGCTCACACGGCAAGGCGCTTTTGAAGCTTGCAACAGCGATTCTCTACGCGTTCCCCGGCTCTCCGACGATCTACTACGGCGATGAGGCGGGAATGGAGGGCTTTGAGGACCCGCTGTGCCGGCGCGGGTATCCGTGGGGCGATGAGGACACGGAACTGCTGTCGTGGTACCGTCTGCTCGGAACCGTCCGAGCGCATACGGACGCGCTGAAGCGCGGAACGCTGCGGTTCGTATACGCGGGTGCCGCCGTCCTCGCGTTTATACGGGAGACCGGCGCTGAGCGGGTGCTGTGCGCGCTGAACCGCGGAAACACGCCGTACACACTGCAAATCCCGTGGGACGCGCCCACGGCGGACGCATTGCTCAACGGTCACCGTGCGTACATCTCAAGCGGCACACTGAGCTGTACTCTGCCGCCGATTTCATGTGCGTGGTTTTATAGCTGCACGTCAGATCCATCAAAGCAGGAAAGGAATCCGTTATGATGACAACCCATTTTCAATACCGTCCCGAGGCGGGTCAGAATCCGAACACCGGCTTCGTCAGTTTCCAGCATTTCAACGGCGGCGCACTCTATTCGGACATTGTCGTCCGCCCGGAGAATCGCTATACGGAGACGGAGAATGTGGAATGCTATCCTGTTCCCGACTATGTACCGCAGAACGGGCGCGCGGAGGGATATTATCCCGCCTCGTCGGTCGCTTATATCCGTGTGCTGTGGAAGGAGTTTGAGGCAACGGAGGGCGTATACAACTACGCCTTCATCGAGAACATCCTGCGGCTTGCCCATGAGCATGGACAGACGGTGGCATTCCGGCTGATGGCGCACTCCACACGGGCGTGCGACGACGTCCCGGACTGGCTGAAGGCGAAAATTTCGTGCCCGGAGCGGCCTGACGGGATGCGGGTGAAGGATTCGCCGAAAGATCCGCTGTTCATCACACTGTTCTCCCGCGCGGTGCGGAAGCTCGGCAAGCGGTTTGACGCGGATCCGCGGCTGTCGTCGGTCTACCTGACGGTACCCGGGGCGTGGGGCGAGGGACACCAGCTCGACGAGTTCCCGCGGGAAGCAATCCTCGAAATGACGGACGCGTATCTGGACACCTTCACGCAGACACAACTCATCGGCCAGATTTCGCTGCCGGACATCATCTCCTATGCCCGGACACGCCGAAACGTCGGGGTGCGCGGTGACGGTTACGGCGAGCCGAGGCATATGCAGGAATTCTATCCGCCGCGCTTTCAGCTGTTGAGCGACGTATGGAAGACAGCGCCGATCTCGTTTGAGTCCTACTGGTGGCTCGGCGAGTGGGAACGCAAGGGCTGGGATATCGACGAGGCGATCGCCCGCAGTCTGGACTGGCACCTCAGCTCGTTCAATGCGAAGTCCATCCCGATTCCATACAAGTGGCATGAGAAGATCGACGCCTGGGTCGCACGGATGGGGTATCACCTCTCCCCTGTCTCGTTCACGTTCCCGGAGCGTGTGACGGACGAACGGATGCGGGCGGAGCTGGTGATCGAGAACCGCGGCGTCGCACCGTGCTATGAGGCGCTGCCATTGGTTTTAAGGCTGAAGAACGACCGGCGCTGTTATGACCTGCCGACCTCTGCGGATATCCGTACGTGGCTGCCGGGTATTCATACGGTACCGCTTGACCTGGACGTCTCGGGCATCGAAGCAGACGCATACAAACTCGAGCTGGGTATTGTCCATCCGCTGCTACCGGTCTTCCTCGCCACCGACGCGCCATCCGATGACGGCTTCTATGTCCTCGGGGAAACCGTCGTAGAGCGGACATAACGCGCTGCCGCAAAGCCGGGACGCTGGCGCACAACCCGTCGTAAGTGAATCCGAAGCGGCAAACCGGCGGCGGCTCGCAGGCAAACATCAAGAACATGAGACACCTCATTGAATACCGCGCAAGAGGGCATTTTGTCACAGCCGACTACAAAAAAATGCGGGGTGAGTTTTTCTCACCTCGCATTTTCATGCCTTTTGAAAGAAGTATGGGTTATCGATACGCCTCGGCCGCCTCATGCGCGCACGTCTTCGCAAGCGTGAGCAGTTCGTCGCTGACCGGCTCGTCGGTTTCGGAGAACGGATTCTCCCGCGCGTCGAGTCCGCAGAGT
>JAAZKA010000104.1 GCA_012800055.1 Clostridiales bacterium | reverse complement strand
TGAAGGCGGCGATTGCGGATAAGAAGCCCGACATCCGGCGTCTGATGCGCGAGCCGCTGTTCGTCCACATGACGATGACAACGGCGGATCTGCTGCAAGAATTTCGCGAGCGCCGGCTGCACATGGCGGTGGTCGTCGACGAGTACGGCGGAACGATGGGCATCCTGACGCTCGAGGATGTACTCGAGGAGATTGTCGGCGATATCTGGGACGAGAAGGATGTCATCGAGAGCGACTATACGCAGGATGTCGACGGCGCGTGGATTGTCGACGGGTTGATGCAGATCTCGGAGCTTCTGGAGCTGGCAGAGCTGGACGACCGGGAGTTTGAGAGCGAATACACGACGGTCGGCGGCTGGGCAACGGAGATGCTCGACCGCTTTCCAGAAGTCGGAGACAGCTTTTCGTACCAGGATCTCATCATAACGGTGACAAAAACGGATAATATGCGCGTCGACAAGCTGCGGGTGGAGAAGAAGGAAGAGTCTGCGGAAGACAATGAGGACGCTGCGGTGAAGGAATGACATGCTCAAAGACATCAATCTCTACATGCTGGATATGGACGGCACGATCTACCTCGGCGACCGGCTGTTCCCGTGTACACTGCCCTTTCTCGCGTACCTGAAGCGTACCGGGCGGCGTGCAATCTACCTGACAAACAACTCGTCGCGCAGCCGTGACAAATATGTGACGCGTCTGCGCGGAATGGGCATCGACGTAGAGCCGGACGACATCTTCACGTCGGGCGAGGCGACGACTCTGTGGCTCAATGAACAGGCGCCCGGTGCGCGCATCTGCCTGGCCGGGACGCCGTCGCTCGAGGCGGAGTTTGAACGCGCCGGGTTTACGCTGACTTGGGACGATCCCGCGTACTTTGTCCTCGGCTTCGACCAGACACTGACGTACCGGAAGCTGACGTGCATATGCGACATTGTACGCGCGGGCGTGCCGTACATCGCAACGCACCCGGACTTCAACTGTCCGGTCGAGGGTGGCTTCATCCCGGATATCGGCGCAATGATAGCGTTCATCGAGGCGTCGACCGGACGCAAGCCGGACGTGATCGTCGGCAAGCCCAACCGCACAATCGCCCAGATGGCGATGCGCAAGTACCACGCCGACGCGGATACCACCGCGATGGTCGGCGACCGGCTCTACACGGACATCGCTCTCGGCACCAACGCCGGGATCACAAGCATCCTCGTCTACTCCGGCGAGACCACGCGGGAGGATTACGAAAAGTCTGAGATACGTGCGTCATACGCATATGAAGACCTCGCGGAACTGCAAAAAACGCTGGAAAACATGTAAGAAAACCTCCGCTTCGATAAAAGAAGCGGAGGTCTTCTTATTGCACCACGGCTTCCAGCAGGAATATTACCGGTCGGCAGCCGTCGTTGCACGAGAGGATGACCTTGTGGTTCTCCCTACTCCAGTCAAGCCAGAATCCGGGTGCGCCGTGGGCGAACGCGAATGCATACTTCGATAAACAGCCCCAGGCTTCCTCACAGAACCCGTCGGGCTTGTTGCCCTCAACCGAGAGATAACTCTCCCCTACCCTGTGGAATGGGCACGGCTGCGGCGCGGGTAGACCATAGCGTTCCGTGAGGTCGGCGTTGTATGTACACTTGAGCACCGTAATACGTACGTTATTCATAAAAAACCCTCAGCTATTAGTCATCCAGCAGCCTTTTGGTTTCTTCGTCTGGCAGCTCGGTGACATCGCGCAGCTTTGAGCGGATGACGCGCGTCCGGACACCGACGAGCCTGTCAAGCTCTTGACTGGTCTGCTCGAGCCGCTTCTGTGTGTTGTCGAGTACTCTTTCGAATTTGTAGAACTCCGTCTTCACTGCGCCGAGCAGGTTCCAGACCTCACTCGTGCGCTTCTGTATCGCGAGCGTACGGAAGCCCATCTGCAGCGCGTTGAGCAATGCGGCGAGCGTCGTCGGTCCCGCGAGCGTAATCTTATACTCACGCTGCAAAACCTCCACCAGTCCCCGTCGGACGGCTTCGGCATACAGGCCCTCGAACGGCAGAAAGAGGATGGCGAACTCCGTTGTCGCGGGCGGGTCGACGTACTTGTCGCGGATGTCCTTCGCCTCCATGCGGATCGCGCGGACGAGCTGTGCGGCGCATGCCTCCACCCGCGCGGGATCGGCGGCATCGTAGGCCTCCTGCAGCGCTGCGTAGGTGTCGCCCGGGAACTTCGCGTCAATGGGCAGATAGACGCTGCCGCCGTCGTTGCCGGGCAGCTTCACCGCGAACTCTACCGGCAGACCGGAGCCGCGCCGCGTCACGACATTTGTCTCATACTGCTCAGGGCTGAGTATCTCCTCGAGGATCGCGCCAAGCTGCACCTCACCCAAGATGCCGCGCGTCTTGACATTCGACAGCACCCGCTTGAGGTCGCCCACGCCCACAGCGAGATTCTGCATCTCCCCAAGTCCGCGATAGACCTGCTCCAGACGTTCATTGACCGCCGAAAAGCTCTGAGAAATGCGCGTTTCAAGTGTCTTCTGCAGCTTTTCATCGACCGTCGCACGCATGTCGTCCAGCCGTTTTCCGGTATCGCTCTGGATCGCCGCGAGCCTCCGGTCGAGTGTGAGCTGCAGATTTTCCATGCGTCGTTCGTTGCGGTCGAGCGCGTCGCCGAGATCACGCAGCCGGCGATCCTGCGCGTCGGCAATGAGCTTTGCAGAGTCGTACGCACCGCTGCGGGACAGATCGGGCAGCTCCCGGTAAAGCCGCGCAAACTGCGACGCCTGCGCGCGGCTGTTTATGATGACAACCGCCAGGATGACCAGCGCCGCAATCAATGCGCCCGCCGCGAGAATCAAGGTGACATATTCCATCCCTATCCCCCGTACGCATTGGTCAGCACATTGCCCAGCTTGTCATGGATGACCAGGTCGGCGCGGTCGTCATATGGCGTCGGCTGCAGATTGATGAGCACCAGACGATGCCCCCGGTAATAGTCGATCAGCCCTGCCGCCGGATAGACCGCGAGCGATGTCCCGCCGACGATCAGCAAATCCGCCCGCCGGATTGCCGTCACCGCACCGTCGATCGTATGACCGTCCAGGCCCTCCTCGTATAAAACGACGTCGGGCTTGACGACTCCGCCGCACTTTGAACATGTCGGAATGCCGTTGCTGCGTAAAATATAATCCAGGTCGTAGAATGCACGGCACTTCCCGCAGTAGTTCCTGAGCACGCTTCCGTGAAGCTCCCAGACGGTCCTGCTGCCCGCCGCCTGATGCAGCCCGTCGATGTTCTGCGTAACGACCGCCGCGATATGACCGTCCGCCTCCATCTGCGCGAGGATCTTGTGGCAAGCGTTGGGTTGTGCGTCCGGGTAGAGCATGACCGTCTTATAGAAATCATAGAATTCGGCGGTTTTGTGGACGAAAAAGCTGTGGCTGAGCATCGTCTCGGCGGGATACATAAACTTTTTCTTATAGATGCCGCTGTCGGAACGGAAGTCGGGGATACCGGACTCGGTCGATACACCCGCGCCGCCGAAGAAGACCGCGCGGTTCGATTCGAGAATCCACTGTCTGAGGGTTTCAATCGGTGTCATTGTACGCTTATCCTTTCATCAAGTATGCGCGCGCGACCTCTGCCATCAGCACGCTGCCGCGCCACAGAAGGCTTTCGTCCAGGTCGAACTTCGGGTTGTGATGCTTTGAACAAGCCCCCGGCGTCGCGTACAGCCAGAAGCAGCCGGGCACCTGTGCCAGATACTCCGATACATCCTCGCTGACCATCGACGGCTCCTCCATCCACGCGGCGCTGTCGTCACCGAAAAGCTCCGCCGCAACATCATATGCAAGCTGCGTGCATGCGTCATCGCAGACGGTGTTGCGGTAGCCGTGGTGGAAGTCTATCGACCCTTCCGCGCGCATTGCCCCGGGCAAGATTTCGACCAGCTCCCGCACGCGCGCCATCATCCGGTCACGCGTCCGGGTATTCACGCAGCGCATCGCACCCTGCATTCGCACCTCGTCGGGAATGATGTTGTACGTCTAGCCGCCGTGGATGGATCCGATCGTAAACACGTACGGGTCGGTTGCGCGATGCTCCCGGCTCGCGAGAGTCTGTAATGCGGAGATAAGCTGCGCCGCGACGACGATCGGGTCGACACCGTCTTCCGGGCGCGCACCGTGACAGCCCGAGCCGCGTATCGTGATGTCATAGCTGTCAAACGATGCCATAATTGGGCCTTTACGAAACGAGAACGTCCCGGGTTTCGCGTCCGTGAGCAAACCCGCATGCATCCCGAACAGCGCGTCGACACCTTCCAGGCAGCCGTCGGCGACCATGTCCCGTGCGCCGCCGAGGTTCTCCTCCGCCGGCTGAAACAGCAGCGTCACGCGTCCGGGAAAAACGCGATGCCCGCACAGGAGCTTCGCCGCGCCTAAGAGCATCGCCGTATGCCCGTCGTGTCCGCACGCGTGCATGTTCCCGTTGTTCGACGCGAAAGGCAGCCCCGTCTCCTCACGGATGGGCAGTGCGTCCATATCCGCCCGCAGCGCGACATTTTTTCCCGGACAGTTTCCCTCAATCACGGCGGTTATGCCGGAGCGGTTGACGTAATACTTCGGCGTCAGTCCGAGCGCTGCCAGTTCACGTGTCACGTAAGCGACGGTCTGCGGCAGATCGAAGCCGATCTCGGGAATCTGATGCAGGTCACGACGGATGCGGATCACGGCGTCGGAGAGCTCTTTGTTGTATGGTATCATAATGCCTCCGTGATGTCGATATTCCCGAGCACCGTCCAACCCTCGTCGGTCTCGCCGTCGATGGGCATCGTGATGACGGGATGGGAGAGCATCGGGTCGGTAATGGCGAACAGAAGCCGGTAGTATCCGGGCACGGCGTCCGGCAGCGTGACCGTACCGCTCCAGAGCGTGTCGCCGGGCAGCCATTCACGGATATCCGCGTTCAGTTCGAGCGTATAACTTGCGTGCTCGCCCGCGAGCTTCAGCGCGACCGGGTACTTCCGGTAGCACGGCGCAACGCCCCGGTTCTCCATCCAGAAACCGACCTTCAGCGTATCGCACGCGGCGGCTTTCGTCGGGTAGTCGAAGAACCGCAGCCCATAGCGGTAGCCCATCCGTTTGAGCCACCTGTTGACGTTCGGCTCCCACTCCTTCGGAATCGGCGACGACTTCGCGTTGAACGTGCTGATGTGCCATTTGAGCGACTGCTCGATGGTGTAATCGATGTCCCAACCCATGTCAAGCCAGTGGTAGACGACCCAGCAGACCTCGAACGATACCGGCGCGCGCTTCCAGACATCGGGCATCTCGGCGATCTTTCGCGGGTAGATGTCGACCATATGGTGCCAGTCGCTCATATCGCCCAGGCAGTCGGCGCGGAATCCCACGGGCCGACTGCGGTTCGCGTAGTTGATCAGGTCGGGCGCGATGATCAGCCCCATCAGCGGTGTCTCACGGAAGGCGTCGGTGTAGGCGTCGACGAGCATCCGGCGGCGTTCTTCAGGCAGCTCGTTGATCCCGGCACCCTCGCCCCATTGACCGTACAGCGCCATATCCACGCTGTCGAGCCGCGGGTCACGGTCGTAACGCTCACCGATCGCGCGGACGGCCTTCGTGAACCGTTCAAAGAACAGCGGATGCGTGGGAAGAGAATAGTCCATAAACCCGCGCGACGGCTCTCCCGAGAGCTTGCGATACCACGCCGGCGTATCCTCCGCTTCGTTTGTGCCGTGCGGCGCCATGCGGACCATCAGCGTTTGACCTCTGGATGCGGCAGTTTCGAGTGCGCGGTCGAGCATCGCGAAGTTATAGTGATCCATCTCCGGCTCAAAGTATTTCCAATAGAAGCGGAAGTATGCGACAGTGGTGTCGGGATGATCCTCATTGTGCCGTGTGCCGCGGTCGGGCTGATACTCGATCTGATGACCTTCCGTCCATCTGCGCGACGCGGCCGGGTTGAGACGGTCGCCGTTGAAGCGCTGAAAGGTTGTGAAGCCGATGTGGGGGTTTGTGATGAGCACATCTGTCGGCATGAAGCGTGCGACGGCGTCGGGTGTAACGACTGCCATAGAGATACTCCTTTCGCGGGTGAAATGTCAGGATATAGAGGAAAAGGGCAAGGGATCGTCCCCTGCCCTGTATGTGTCAACGCCGGCCTGCGCCGCCACCGCGGGAGCTGCCGCCTCCGCCGGAGCGACTTCCGCCGGAGCGACTTCCGCCGCTAAAACCGCCGGAACGTCCGCTTCCGAAACCGCTGGAGCGTCCGCCGAAGCTGCCGGAACTGTACGGGCCGTGTCTCGGGTAGTATCCGCCGCCCCACCCTCCGCGGTATCCGCCGCTGCCGCATCCGCAGCACGCGCGGCACAGGGAACCCGCAATGGAAAGAACGACGATGACAATGACAATCAACAAGAATATCCCTCCTGCAAGGAAGTTCCCGATCTTTCCGGCGACACTTGTCTGCTGTGTCGTGGATTGCGTGTACGGCTGCGCGGTCATTGCGGACTGCGTGGGCTGCGATGCCCCCAGGCTGACATTATAGTAGGCGCTCAGACGGGAGAACAGCTCGTCGGTCGTCTTGCGTACGCCGGCGTCGTAGTCCCCGGCAGCAAAGGAAGGTTCCATGTATTCGTCGAGAATCTCTTGCAGGGTCGCGGATGTGAGGAAGCTCTCAAGCCCCGTACCCTGGAGCATATAGTAGTCCTGCGCGCCGGTGACAAGCAGCAGCAACACGCCGTTGTTCTTCTCCTTGGAACCGATGCCCCAGTCGTTGAACAGCTCGTAGGCGTAGTCGGAGATACGTTTCGAGCCGATGAAGTCGACAGTCACGACGCACACCTGTGCGCCGGTCTGATCGTCGAGGGAGGCCGCGCGGGTAAGGATGTCGGCGATGGTGGCATCCGTGAGCACGCCGCTTTGGTCGAGCACGTAGAACGCGTCCGACGGATCGGGATGATTGGCGGCGAGGGTGAGCGGGGACAGAATCGCGAGGGAAAACAGCGTCAGCAGCATGAGTGCAAAAACGTGTTTTTTCACAGCTTTACTCCGTTTCGTAGGGTTACCGGAACAGCTCGAGAGGGCTTACGCCGTTGAGCGCCGCAATGAGATTTGTGGGGAAGCGCGAGAGCAGCGCGTTGAACTGCATGGCGGCTTCGTTATACCCATCGTGTCCGATGGTCTGGTTGCGGGAGGCCATTTCGGTGAACTGTCCGGAAAGCAGTCTGCGGTCGGTGTCGGACAGCTCGTATGAGAGGAGCGTGCCGTAGAGGTGATCGGCGGCAAGGGTCAGCTCATAGTTGGCATCAAAGCATTCAGTGACGGTCGCGGCGGTCTCGAGCTTTGTGATGGCGTCCGCGAGCGCGGTCAGCTCGCCGGCATTGGCAGGCATGTAGCGCTTCCCGAGCGTGATGAGGTTATACGCGGCGGTGCAGCGCACGTCAAGGTCATTGCGGATGCTGTTGCCGTCGCCGGTGGTGCCGATCTCGAACAGCGCCGCCTGCGTATCGCGGTAGCGTTCCAGTGATGCCCCGCCGCCGATGAGGATTGACCCAACGAAACAAATCGCCAGGGCGATCAGCGCAAGACGTGTGTTGTATTTGAATTTCATCCTTCTCTACTCCTTCACACGGAGAAACACGTTTGATGTCACGGATTACGCGCGGAGGGTTAAGAGCTTTGCCTTCAGCTCATCCTCGATCTTCACGAGCTCCGCTTCCGCTGCACGGCGCTTGGCACGTCCGTCGTCCTGGATCTTCATCACCTCGTCGAGCGTAGAGATCAGGCTCTGGTTGGTCTGGCGCAGCGTTTCGATGTCGATTATGCCGCGTTCGGCTTCTTTCGCGGTTTCAATGCTGCCGAGCTTGAGCGCCTCGGCGTTCTTCTTGAGCAGCTCATTGGTCATATCGGAGACGGCACGCTGCGCTTCCATCGCGCGGCGGGAGTTCTCAAGTCCCAGTGCCAGCAGCATCTGCGACTTCCACAGAGGGATTGTGTTGACAATTGTCGATTGAATCTTCTCCGCCATCAGACTGTCGTTGTTCTGCAGCAGCCGAATCTGCGGCGCCATCTGGATCGAGACGTTGCGTGTCAGCTCGAGGTCGTAGAGCTTCTTTTCGAAGCGGTCGCAGGCGTTGGCGAGGTCGTTGGCGGCTTGCGCATCCTCCGCAAGTCCCGACGCCTTCGCCTTGTCGACAGCCTCTTTTAACGTTGTCGTGCGTGTCTCCTCCAGCCGCTGCTTCCCTGCAAGGATGTACATCGTCAGTTCCTTGAAGTACGCAAGGTTCAGATCGTACATCTTATCCATCACCGCAATGTCCTTGAGCAGCGTGATCTGATGATCCTCAAGTATCCCGGCGATCTTGTCGACGTTGACCTCACAGCTTTCAAAGCGCGCCCTGGCTGCGGAGAGCTGGTTTGCCTGGCGCCGGAAGAAGCCGCGGATACCTTTCTTGTCCTCCTCGGTCAGGCTGAAGCCCTTGAGCTGCACGATCAGATCAGTCATCATATCGCCGACCGGTCCAAGATCCTTTGTCCTGACTTTTTCCAGCGCGGTATCGGAGAATCCCGCGAGCTTTTTTTGCGCCGCTACGCCGTATTGCAGAACCATATTGGAGTCAGTGATGTCGATTTTTTGTGCGAAATCCGTGACCATCGCGCGTTCCTCGGGCGACAGACGCTCCAGCTCGGAGATCGTCTGCTTTACGGTCTCGGCTTCCTTTCGTATCTCCATCTTGACCATGTCCGGCGCTTCAGGCGCGTCGGTGTCGGGGGTGAGCGTCAGCGTGGGTTTGTACTGATCCATGTCTTATGCCTCCCAAATATAACTTAGTTACTCTTTCAAACCTTCGCTCTTCATCACGCGTTCGAGCACTTCGATGTCGGTCGTAATGTCGAGGTTCTCGTCGGCGAACAGTCTGTCGGCCTGTTTTTCGAACGCCGTTGCGATCATATCCATGCTGTCCTTGATCGAGTCGATCGATGCGCGGACATTTTCGCCCTCAGTGTTATGCACCGAAAGCTTTAGGTAGCTCTCCAGGAGCTTGATCGACGTGGGCAGGTAGTAGTTCATAAACTTACGGATATCGGGCACGCGCTGGGGCTTCTCTGCGACGGTGTCGAAGATGCTGCGGCAGGCTTTCTCCATTCGCGCAATTTCAAAAGACAGGTACTCGTCACGGATTTTGCCGTTCAGCTCTCGCAGCTTGGCAATCGCCTCATTGCCGCGGTCGATGATTGCGTTGAGCTCGGCGTTTCCGGTATCGGCGGGCTTGGGCTTCTCCTCGATGACCAGCAGCTTTTTCGGGAAGAACGGCAGCGCAATGCAGAAGCACAGCAGCGCGATCACCGACGCGATGAGAATATGACGCATGGTGTACAGCGGGAAGAAGATTCCGTAGAGGATGAAAACCAACGCCGCTATGTAGATGGGAGCCGTGGACCGTACTTTTTTCTGGCTCATGTAGAATCCCTCCGTTTGTGGATATTATAGCAAAGAACGGTGAAAACGTCAAGGACGAAAAGCACGCACGGAGGCCAATGGCGGACGGTTAGCGTCAACCTGCTCTCCCGCTCGAGTCCGGTCGTGCCGGGAATCGATTTATACAGGCTTTATTAAATGATTGCGGCTTATGACTCCGCCGCGGATGACGTACCGGACGGCTCCGGCGAGGATTCGGCAGAAGTGGACGGCGCTGTTCCGGATACTGATGTTTCAGCCGTAGGATCGGTCGGATCAGAGGGCTTGGACGGATCGGAGGGCTGCGACGGTTCCGTCGGCGAGGGCGGCGAGGTCGGATCAGTTGGCGAGGGCGGCAGGTCGATGATCTCGACGTCGACATCGGTATACGGGGAGATTTCGCCGGGTATTCGGGAGGGAACGATGTCGACGTGACGCGAGTGTCCGCGCAGCTCCTCGTCATCCGGCAGCGCGCCGCGTCCGGAGGTGCCGGTACAGGCAGGATAGACGGACGTGTCCCATTGGTGCGTCAGGCTCATATCATCATCGCCCAGGCCGAAGAAGCGGTAGCCGGTACGCGTCTCGTCGTCGTCGAGTGAGACGTCGATGTGGTACCAGTTGCCGTCGGACAGGCGCACGAGATTCCAGGCGTGGTTTTCGCTGCCAAGGCGTCCGCGTACGATCATACACTCGATGCCGGCCTCGTCGCAGAGCTGCCGGTATGCCATCGCATAGCCGGTGGAGACGGCACGAGTCTGCGTGAGCGCGCCGTAGACCGTGTACGGGTCGGTGTAGACGACTTCACCGGAAATATCCAGCGCGGCAGTCTCCTCGTCGTAGCGCGCAAAGCGGCACAGCGCGTCGTGCAGCTCGACGGCGAGCGCGTCGCCCTCCTCCTGCGCATTGCTTGAGATCACGCGCGCGATGCTCGTCGCGGACATCGACTTCATCATCAGCGCCGACGGCGTGTCGTTGTACGTCACGGTGATCTCCATCACGCGGGTATCACCGGTTTCGGGAGTGACAGCAGCAGATGCGGAGACCATGCCGTACGCGGCGGCGGGCATGTTGTAGTAAAGTTCGGAGAACAGAGTATCGAAGTCATACTTTTCCGGGCTGTAGCCGCTGATGAGGAAGGCGCGTGACTCGGTGAAAAGGCTGAGCATTGAGGTCAGCTCTTGCCGGAACGCGAGAGGTGAGTCAACGCTTCTGAGCGCGGCAATCTGGTCGGGCGTGCGGCGGTAGGAGATATCGAAGCGGATTTCATAGTAGGTGAGAATCTTTGTCTGCTGGGCGGAGATAAACTCAACGGCGTAGGCGCAGATCGGGTCGGTGGTGCGCAGCTCGGAGACGGCGGCCTGCAGCTCTCGCTCGAGATCGTCGTTGCGGTAGACGAGCTGTGCGGTCAGCTTGGTGGTACCCTGGCGTACGGTGTCGGCCAGCAGCGTTATCAGAGCGTCCAGGTCGGTGAGCCGTACACTGCCGACTTCACTGTCGACGGTGGTCATCTCCGCGTGGCGTGAGGTGACGACGTATTCACGCTCGAGAAGCGACGAGCAGCCGGTGAGAGTGAGCAATGGTATCAAAAGCGCCAGGAGCAGCGCGATCAGTCTGCGCATAACGAATCCTTTCGCACATGGGAGAATAGGGAGCACCTTAAATGATTCTACCACAAATTATTATACCGCGTTTTCCATGCCGCGTCAAGGAAAACGGCACGAATTTACGAAAACTTCTTGACGTTTAGACAAAAGCGGGTTATAATACTACCGTACGGATGCGGGGGTTTTGCATATGTGTACCCGCTCCCATTTCCACTGGTGAAAGAAGGTCATATCATTGTCGGAAGAATGCACGCACGACTGCAAAACCTGTTCGCAGCGCTGCGAACACGCGGAGCCGGAGGACCTGATCGAAAAGCTCCATCCGCTGTCGAAAGTCAAACATGTCTACGGAATCGTCAGCGGCAAGGGCGGCGTCGGGAAGTCGATCGTCACGTCGATGCTGGCAGTACTGCTGCAGCGTCAGGGCTACCGCACAGCGGTGCTCGACGCGGACGTCACGGGACCGTCGATCCCGAAGATGTTCGGCGTCACGGGACCGGTCGAAGGAATGGACGACGCGATTTTTGCAAAGGAGTCCAAGTTCGGCACACAGATCATGAGCGTCAATCTGCTGCTCGACGACGTAAGGCGTCCGGTGGTCTGGCGCGGACCGGTCATCGCGGGAACTGTCAAGCAGTTCTGGACGGAGGTCATCTGGAGGGACGTTGACTATATGTTCATCGATATGCCTCCGGGAACGGGTGATGTCCCGCTGACCGTGTTCCAGTCGCTGCCGGTAGACGGCATCTTCGTCGTCACCTCTCCTCAGGAGCTGGTGTCGATGGTCGTCGCGAAGGCTGCGAATATGGCGAAACTGATGAACATCCCGATCATCGGAATCATCGAGAACATGAGCGGATTCAAGTGCCCGGACTGCGGAAAAGAGTATAAGATATTCGGTGACAGCCATGTCACCGAGATTGCCGATGAACACGGGCTGGACGTCCTGGCGAAGATCCCGATGGATCCGGCGCTGGCGAAGGTCTGCGACGACGGTACGGTGGAGCTGTTCGAAGGCGATTATCTCGACGCAGCGGTTGAGCGGCTCATTGAGAAGAACGAACCCAAGGTATAACAACACGAGGATATCCCGACCGGGAAACAGTCGGCTGGGAAGACAGAATGCCGACCTTATAAACAGCTCGGCATTCTTTGCATTATTAAAGAAAAACGGAGGAAACACTTATGAAACTGGGTGTATTCATCAGTTTAAACGACCGTGTTCTGGAAAAAATGCGGGAGCTGAAAAGCTGCGGCTTTGAGACCTGTATGCTCAGCGCGTGGGATCAGTCGAAGTACACGCCGGAGTACGAGGAGCTTGTACGCGGCGCGATGGCGGACACCGGTGTACAGATCAGCGCGGTATGGGCGGGCTGGCAGGGCGGCCCGGGCATCTGGGACTTCATCCACGGCCCGTCGACACTGGGCATGGTACCGCCGGCTTACCGTCAGAAGCGCTCGGAGCAGTTCCTGAAGGGTGCGGAGTTTGCTCATCACATCGGCGTCACCGACGTCATCACGCATGTCGGCTTCATGCCCGAGAATCCCTACGATCCGGACTATATCGGCACCGTTTCGATGCTCAAGTACATCTGCGGCATTCTCAAGGAACGCGGACAGTATTTCCTCTTTGAGACCGGACAGGAGACGCCGGTCGTACTGCTGCGCGCGATCGAGGACATCGGCACCGGCAACGTCGGCATCAACCTGGACACCGCGAATCTGATCCTCTACGGTAAGGCAAATCCCGTCGACGCGCTCGACGTCTTCGGCAAGTACGTCCGCAACACGCACATCAAGGACGGCTTCTACCCGACCGACGGCAGAAAGCTCGGACGTGAGGCGCCCATCGGCGAGGGCAAGGTGGACTTCCCCGCTCTCATCCGCCGCTTCCGTGAGATCGGCTACAACGGCCCGCTGACATTCGAGCGCGAAATCTCGGGGCCGCAGCAGATGGCGGATATCATGAAGGCAAAGGCATATATGGAAGCGCTTCTGAACGCGTAATTAAAGGAGGACGATACACATGTTGAAAATCGGATTAATCGGCGCGGGCTTCATGGGCGCGATGCACGCGGCATGTTACGCGACACTCGGCATCCCGATTGTGGCTGTCGCGGACGTACGTGAAGAGAAGTGCGCGGAGATGGCGCAGAAGTACGGCTGCAAGACCTACACCGACGGCGAGAGCCTGCTCGCCGACGCAGATGTCAACGTGATTGACATCTGCCTGCCGACGTACCAGCACACAAAGTACGCACTGATGGCGATGGAGAAGGTGCCGGCGGTGTTCATCGAGAAGCCCGTTGCGCTGACCGTAGAGGAGGGCGAGGCGCTCCTGAAAAAACAGCAGGAAACCGGCGCGCAGGTCATGGTCGGTCAGGTCATCCGGCTGTGGGACGAGTATGTCTGGCTCAAGGAAGCCGCTGACTCCGGACGCTACGGAAAGATTGTCACGGGTACGTTCAAACGGGTCAGCCCGCGTCCGACCTGGGGCTGGCAGGGCTGGCTGACCGATCCGGTACGCTCGGGGACAATGGCGCTGGATATGCACATCCACGACTGCGACTTCGTCCGCGCACTGTGCGGCGAGCCGAAGACCATCAAGACCGCCGTCTCGCGCGATGCATCCGGTAAGATCATTCATATCGGCACCGCGTACGGCTTCGGCAATATGACCATCTTTGCCGAGGGCATCTGGGACTATCCCCTCACCTTCCCGTTCGCAATGGAATACCGCGTGATGTTTGAGAAGGCGACCGTTGCGGCGGAGCACGGGACGCTCACCGTCTACACCGACGAAGGCGTCGAGCATCCGACATACAAACGCGAGCAGACCGGGACGGTTGTCGAAGGCGGCGGCAACATCTCCGACTTGGGTGCGTATTATAATGAGCTGAAGTATTTCACCGACCGTCTGAAGGCCGGCAAACCCATCGAGATCAACACGCTGCCTGAAGCGGTCAAGTCGCTGAGGCTGGTGCTCAAAGAGATCGAGATGGCAGGCGGCGGGATAAAGTAACACAACGGCAGGGAGGAATTTCCCATGACATTCTACCCCATTACCGACGATGACCGTGCGCTCATTGCGACGGCGCTTGAGACGCTTGCGAAGAACTTCGACGACGGCGTCTACCACCACACAGTGGGCTGCGCGGTACGCTGTAAAAACGGCCGCGTCTATTCGGGCGTCAACTGCGACTGCATCCACGGCTCCTGCGCGGAGTTTGTGACATTGGGCATGGCAATCTCAGCGGGTGAGCGGGAGTTTGATACAATCGTCGCGGTCCATGAGAAAGCCCCCAACTGTCTCTATGCGCCGTGCGGAAACTGCCGGCAGATGCTCGTAGAATATTGCCCGGACATCCGCGTTATCCTCAACAACGACGACGATGAGATAATCAAGGTCGGCGTGCGGGAGCTGCTGCCGTTTGCATGGAAGAGCGCAGAAATTTAAAGTGTGCAGATACAGAAAACAATAACGAAAACAAAAGGGACACGGGACTCATCCAAGAGTTCCGCGTCCCTTTATTCTGCAATATGGCTTTATGCGCGGTAGAGAGCTTCCTCCATCGTCGCGCCCTCGACCTCGTAGGTATGGCCGTCGATGATGCGCATATAGGGCTTGCTGTATTTCGACGGCAGTATACCGCGCTCGACCATCTCGGTACGCAAGACGACCGGCTTTGCGACAACGTACGGCTTCATCCGCGCGAAGTTTTTGACCGCTTCGATGGTTTTCTCACGGATGAGCGCGTGAGCCTTTCCTCGGGGGAGCAGCATCGCACCGCCCCACGTTACGCCCTTCTTCACCTCGCACGTCACCACCCACGGCAGCAGCGCTTTCGCCTCCGCGCACAGCTTATCGCACCCGGATACCATGATGACCGGTTTGCCGCGGTCGCCGACGATCGCCGCGTCGATTGCCGTCTCACCGGCAACCTCCCCGTTGATCCAGTAGTGCTGGATGCCCTTACTGCTCATCGAGTGTTCAAGCACACCGCCGTACGTCCCCGCCATCGCGTGGTAGCCGAGAAGAATCACGCCGTCGCAGTCGTCCAGACCCACGAAGCGATCGGTTCCGGTACGCCCGAGGATGTAGTAATCGGCCTCATCGGTCAGCTCATCGTAGAGCACTGAGTTCGCGCCGCCGTGACAGTCGCGCACGTAGACTTTATCGACGCCGGCTTCCTTGCACGCCTTCACGCATGCGTTGATGTCGGCGGTCATCATCCTACGGCCTTCCATGCGCCGGTTTCCTTCTTCGGTCACCTGCTCGCTCGAGAAGATGCCGCTGATCCCCTCTGCGTCCACCATCAGGTAAATGTTCATGGTCTGTCCTCCTTCAGGTTATTACACGCCTTCCAGCGCGTCAAAGTCCGGGATCGCGTCGACTCCGGATGCCTCCAGATCCTGAATATAGCCGTCCACCATGTCGTTGTCCGTGAGGAATGCCGTCACACGGTCATACTCGACGCGCGTCAGACGGCGGTTGAGCGGTGTTGCGCGTACGCCGGGCAGCGGCGTGTACTGTGCCATCACCGACACCATCACACCCGTCAGATTGTCGCGGATCCACCGCAGCACCGCCAGCGAGTCCGCCGTGCAGCCCGGCAGCACCAGATGGCGGATGAGTACGCCGCGCCGAAGGATGCCGTCCGTGCCCATCTCGCACGGCCCGACCTGCCGCACCATCTCCCGGACTGCGGCAGCCGCCACATCGAAGTAGTCGGGAGCCGTCGAATAGCGTTCCGACAGCCGGGATGAGCGGTACTTGAGGTCGGGCATGTAGATGTCAATCTTCCCTTCAAGTGTTTTCAGCGTCTCCACGCTGTCATATCCGCCGGTGTTGTAGACGACGGGCACATGCAGCGGCTTCGCGAGAAGCTCCGGCAGCAGATGCGCGTAATGCGTCGGGGTGACGAGACTGACGCTTTGGCATTCCTCAGCCAAGCCTTCGACAATTTCCCGAAGCCGTATGGGGGTGACGGTCTTCCCGAAGCCGCCGTGGGAGACGCGCTCATTCTGGCAAAACACACAGCCGAGAACGCAGCCGGAGAAGAACACCGCACCGGTACCGTCCTGCCCGGAGATACACGGCTCCTCACCGTAGTGCGGTGCGGCACGGGCGATACGCGGGAGTGTACCCATACCGCAAAAGCCCTCGCCGCGCTCGTCATACCGGGCGGCATGGCAGCGGCGAGGGCATTGTGCACAGTTCATCATTCAGCGGCAGGTATCCAGGGAGCTGTTGCTTCGCATGTGAACATCGGGGTGTAACCGTGGTTTACGCACCACTCCACGCCCGCGAAGACACGCTCGCGGTAATTGGGCATGTACGCGACGTAATCGTCGTAGAAATACTGCTCGTGGATCATAATCTCTACATAGCCCTTCTTCGGAAAACGCTTACAGCATTCGTCCAGATGCTGCACGATGCCGTCGGGCTGGTAGAGGTTCAGCACGCAGTCGATGCGGCCGTAGATCATATCTTCTCTGTGGTCCTTCCAGAAGCCGTATTCGTTGACTTTCGCCACTTCTTCGGGGCTGAGGTAGTAACTGACGAAGCTCCGGCCATCCTTGACTTCCATGTATCCCATCAGCGTATGGACGCCGCGTGCGCGGATGGCACGCACCGCCTGACGGTTGCCGGAGCCGAAGTGGATCGTTGTGCATGGTTCCAATTCGAACCCGGCGAAGCGCTTCACCTCGCTATTGATGCGCTCATAGTCATATTTGAGCTTCTGGTAGGTCGTCTGGGAGTACGGGTACGCGGGAAACTCGAAGTCAGAGTGGAACGCCAGATGCAGCCAGTTGTGATTTTTCAGGAACTCGGTCTTATAGCGGTCGGTCATCTGCGAGAGGTTGAAGCCTCCCGCACGGTTGGTCGCGTAGAACAGGTTAAAGCGTACCTTCACGCCGTATTTGTCGTGAGCGTCCTTGTAGACACGCAGATAGGGGTTGTCGAAGATCGACGCGTACTGGTTGCGCGTCAGATCCTGCAGCCACCATACGTTGTCGTCGACGGACAGGGCAAATTTCTTGGTAGCCTCAGGAATCCAGTAGACACCCGCCGTGACACAGTCGTCGTCGGCACCGTCTTCGCAGAAGACGCAAGCTTCCAGCGTATTGCGGTAGCCGTCCAGCTCGACGATGGCGTGATAGGCGCCGTCCTTGTACTCGGCAGGACGGTTGCAGATGAACACTTTCCGGTCGGGCGCGCCTTCGACGGCGACGTCAACGGCGAGTGTATTCCCGCAGCGGATGCCCGCGGTATCGGTCAGAAACTGCCCGTCAACGGGGGTAATAAAACGTAGAGACATCGCGATAACCTCCAAAATGCAGTACGTTCAGATGAACAATTCGGTCGAGTGGAAGACTGGCTCGCAGGTGACGTTAACGCCGAGCTTCTGCAGTGTGGACTCGTCGGCCTGGGTGAGCATATGGGTGGAGTGAGCTTCGCAGCCGCGCAGGAAGTCGAGCTTCGACAGCGCAAGCTCCGCCGTCGGATTGGTCGCCGCGCAGATGGACAGCGTCATCAGCGTCTCGGACAGGTTGAGCATGATATCACGTGAGCCGAGTACATCCTTCTTCAGACGCGTAATCGGTTCGAGGAACACCGGCGACAGCAGATGCAGCTCGTCGGCGAGTCCGGCGATGACCTTGACCGCGTTGAGCACGCAGCTCGACGGCGCGCCGAGAAGGTTGGATGTACGGCCGGTGACGATGCGGCCGTCGTGAAGCTGGATGGAGAGCACCGGCACGCCGGTTGCCTGCGCGCGATCCAACGCCGGCTGCACAACCGCACGGTCGGTCGGCAAAAGCGAGAGCTGCTTGAGGAGAAGCTCCACGCGCTGCGCGGTTTCGGCGTCACAGCGTCCGTATTTATAGTCGCACTGGGTGCGGTAATACCGGCGCAGGATCTCCTGCTTGGCGGCTTCGCGGACAACGGCGTCGTCGGTGATGCCGAAACCTGCCATGTTGACGCTCATATCGGTCGGCGAGCGGTAATAGCTGGGGTTGCCGGTGATGCGCGTGAGGATGGTCGACAGGACCGGGAAAACCTCGATATCGCGGTTGTAGTTGACCGCGACCTTTCCATAGGCCTCGAGGTGGAAGGGGTCGATCATATTGACGTCGTAGAGATCAGCGGTGGCAGCCTCGTAGGCGAGGTTTACGGGATGCTTGAGCGGAAGGTTCCAGATGGGGAAGGTTTCGAACTTCGCGTACCCGGCGCTGATGCCGCGCTTGCTTTCGTGATAGAGCTGTGACAGGCAGGTGGCAAGCTTCCCGGAGCAAGGACCGGGCGCGGTCACGACAACGAGCGGACGGGTCGTTTCGACGTAATCGTTGACGCCGTAGCCCTGATCGGAGACGACGAAGTCGACGTCGGTGGGGTATCCGTGGATGGGATAGTGGGTGTAGGTGCGGATGCCGCGGTGCTCGAGGAGGTTGCGGAAGGTCTGGGCAGCGGGTTGATTCTGGTACTGGGTGACGACGACGCTGTTGACGTACAGCCCCAACGAACGGAAGGCGTCGATGGTGCGCAGCAGGTCGCGCTCGTAGGTAATACCGAAGTCGGCGCGGATTTTACTCTTTTCGATATCGCCGGCGTTGATGCAGAAGACGATTTCGGCGGAGTCGGAGAAGTTCTGCAGGAGCTTGACCTTCGCACCGGCGTCGAAGCCGGGCAGAACGCGTGCGGCGTGGTAATCGTCAAAGAGCTTTCCGCCGAACTCGAGGTACAGCTTATTGCCGAATGCCTCGACGCGGCGGCGGATTTCTTCGGTCTGTCTCTTCATGTACAGAGCATTATCAAAACCGACAGTCATACGATTCCTCCGATACGACGGGTGATGTTCCCGCAACTCTTAACCTTCTTATTTTACCATTCCCGGACGAAAATTACAAGGGTGTAAGTTGTCAAATTGAAAGCACAGTTTTCGGCTTTTTTGTACAACGGCCCATGACAAGTGATATCTGTGAAATCCCAGAAAAAATTTCCGCAATTTGCCTTGAAAACCGCGTATGTTTATGATATACTGAACATGATCATTTTCCCGGGTGCTGCCCCGTGCGCATCCGTGTGACAGAAGGAGGGTTTGCCGCGTAAACGGCAATTGCACATATGAAAAGACTGACCGCTTTACTCCTGCTGCTGTGCCTGACGGCAGCGCTCCTGTCGGGATGCTCTTCATCCGGCACCCAGAACAAGAAGACGCAGCAGATTACCCGGCATCTCCCAACCGTAACCGACGCAATGTACGATCCCGACTACTGGATCGCAAAGGTCAAGGCTCCGGATGACACGCTGCTGTCCGCGTCCGACATCACGCTGATCAATGCGCAGATTGTCGGTGACGAGGCAAACGGCGTCGTGGAGCTAGCCGCCTATCCCAGCGCCCTCAACGCCGTTGAGCTGCGCCGCTGTCTCAATGCCGTATCCCTTCCTACTGCCCGACTCTACGACATCGACGGCACCGAGTTCGAAGAAACCTTCTTCGACGAGCTGATTCTGTCGACCAACGCCGAGGGCGTCGGGGAGTCGAACAAGGTCAGCTACGCCATCGCGCTGAACAACGCAACACTGCGTACCTACCCCGTCGCCGCCGCCGCGTACGAGGATCCGGCGGTTCCCGAGGTCGACGTCTTTCAGGCCGGGCAGCTTCTTGTAGGCGATCCGGTGATCCTGCTGCACACCAGCCTTGATCAGAACTGGTACTTCATCCAGACGAAGACCCAGCGCGGTTGGGTGCGTGCATCAGACCTCATCTTCATGGAGAAGGGTGCCTGGGTCAGCTATATCGAGAACGAAAAGTTCCTCATCGTCACTGCCGTGTCAATCACACTTGAGGAAAACCCCTACGCCCCGGCACTCTCCGGCCTTACCTTATACATGGGCACGAAGCTCCCGCTCTACGATGACGACACCGTTACCTCGGCGCTCTACAACCGCTCGACTGCCGGCTGCTATGTCGTCAAGTACCCGACGATCGACCGCTTTGGCTATCTGGAATATCAGCCGCTGCTGATTCCAATGACGGCGGATGTCCACATCGGATACTTACCGTATACGCAGCGCAATACGATCACTCAGGCGTTCAAACTGACCGGCGGACGCATGACAGTTAACCGCAATGCCCACGGACGTGACGGCGCCGCGTTTGCGCAGGATCTCTATGCCGTCTTTGGTCTGACCCTTCCCGCGAGCTGCGATGCCCAGGCAAAGATTATCTCAAACAGTACGGACATGACGAAGTACACGACCGCCGAACGGGAGAAGCATCTGGCGTCCCTCAAACCCGGTGCGCTTCTGTACTCCGGTGACGCGGTGTTCATGTACCTGGGGATCGACAGTAAGAAGCCCTATGTCATCGGCGCGGTAGACGAGTATTTCTACGAGAACCTCCGCAGCATCACCAATGAAATCGTCGTGACAGGTCTGGACATCGTCAGGAAGGACGGCACAAAGTTCATCGACGGACTGGAGATCTCGTTGATGCCCGGCGTCGTGAAGAAGACGGAACAGAAGGAAACAGAAAAGGGTACCACGACTGCCAAGTTCACGACGACCACAAAGGGCAGTACAACTGCATCCGGCAGGGACGGTACCACTGTGAAGAACACAACGACCGCGAAGAACGGCACCACAGCCTCCGGCACCGCCTTGACCGGTACCACAACGGCTGCGACCACCAAAAAATAAAGAATAAAGCATACGCCCCGTGTCCTATATGCAGGATACGGGGCGTTTTTTGGGTTATTATGGCTTGTCTTTCAGCATCCATGCACGGGTATCCTTAAGCTCATCGCACAGCCGCACATAGCTTTCGTGGCGTGATGCAGGGATATCGCCGCGCGCGACGGCCTCACGTACCATACAGCCGTCCTCATGCGTGTGCAGGCAGCCGGTGTAGCGGCAGTATCCGACGTACGGCGCGAACTCCGGGAAGCCGTGCCATACATCCTCACGCAGCATTGTAAACAGACGCGATACGTCGAACTCCGAAAACCCCGGCGTGTCCGCGATATAGCCGCCTTCGGGAAGCGCATACAGCTCTGTTGAGCGTGTCGTATGCTTGCCGCGTCCGAGTTTTTCGGAAAGCTCTCCGACCTGCAGCGTCCGGTCGGGCAGCATCTTCTGCAGGATGCTCGACTTCCCCACCCCGGAGTTGCCCGTCAGTGCAGAGATCTTGCCCTGCAGCCTCTGAGCCAGCGCGGAGATGCCGTCGCCGGTCTCGGCGCAGACCTGCAGCGTCGGGATGTCCGCACGCGTGTAGACGTCGACGAGCTCATCGCCGGGATCCAGGTCGCACTTGTTTACGCACAGCAGCTGCTCGATGCCCTTGCACGCCGCGACCGCAAAGACCCGGTCAATGAGATAGAATTCGGTTGCCGGCGGCGCTGCCGACGCGATCACCACCAGTACGTCGAGGTTCGCCGCCGACGGCCGTATCAGCATATTCCTGCGCGGTATAAGTTCCGTGATCACTGCCGTACCGTCCGGGAGCATCTCGTACGTTACGCGGTCGCCGGGAATGAGCCGCAGATTTTCATGCCGGAAGATGCCGCGTGCGCGGGCGTCGATTGTGCCGGACGGCGTGTCAAGCGTATACAGCCCGCCGATGCCGCGGATGATCAGACCCTCCATACTAGTCAAAGATCACCACCTGATCCGCATAGAACTCGCCGTCGAAGTAGACCGTCGCAAGGATGGAGCCGGTACCCTTCAGCGTAATGTTGATGAGGCCGAGCGAGGTCTCGTACTCCTGCTCATGAAGTGTCTCGGAGCCGGACTTGACCGTGACAGTGACCTTGCTGCGTTTGTCCGACGGCAGTCGGATGGCGAGGACATAGGAGCCTTTCGTATCCTGCGCACCCGTCGACGTCGTGCCGGACGGCTCGGTTGCGTCGGACGGTTCGGTCGCATCGGGCAACGTATCGGCGGCATGGTAGGCAACATAGATGTCGACGGTGGTCTTTTCCGGCACAGCGGTATCCTTCGCGACGCTCTGCGCGATGACGGTGCCCTCCGGCTCAGTGCTCTCCATCGGGATGGTCTCGCCGAGGACCAGCCCGGCGGCCTCAAGGACGCGCTGCGCACGTTCCTCGGTATAGCCGAAGAGATCCGGCGCGGCGGTCATGACCTGGTCGCGGCCCATGCTGATGACGAGCTTGACGACCGTACCGGGCGTTAAGAGCGTAAGTGCGGCCGGCTCGGTACGGATGACGTAGCCCTCGGGGATGGTGTCGGAGACCTCGTAGTCGTTGGTGTACATGAAGTCGAGGCTCGACAGCCGAAGCTGCGCGGTACGGTACTCGACATTTGTCAGTTCAGGCAGCGCGACCTTCTTCGGCCCCAGGCTGACTATGACGCTGATCTCGGTGTCGGGTTTGATGGAGCGGCCGGAAGCGGGCTTCTGGTCAATGATGATGCCCTCGGGGATGGTGTCGGAGTAAGACGTGCCGCCTTCAACAATGTTGTAGGTTCCGCCGTACTCGACGCTCTGCAGCACCTCGAGAAAGGACTTGCCGACAAGGTGGGGCGCGGTCAGCTCATTGGTTACGGCTTCCTGGGAGGTGGAGAAGATGGTGGTGATGATGAACGCCGCGCCGCCGAGGAAGATCGCGGCGGTAAGGATGCCGGTGATGATATAGACGAGGATGGACGTCCGGCGGCGGGGCATATACGGCTCATAGTCGTCGTCGTCGCTGTAGGGACGGTTCACGCGGTCACGGCCGGCATGCGCAGGCTTCTCGGAAGTCCCGGGCTTATTCGGGGATTCGGCCTTGTCTGGGGAGCCGCGCCGGACGTCGGCTGCGCCGAATTTTTGTGTGGCGCCGGAAGATACCACGGGCGCGGACGCATAGCCGAAGACGACATTCGGATCCTTCTGGTAGCGTTCAAAGTCCTTGAGGATGGCGGTGGCAGACGGGTAGCGGCGGTCGACGTTGGGCGCCATCGCGTGCATGATGATCTCTTCGAGCGCGGGAGGGATACTCGGGTCAATCTCACGCGGCTGGAGCGGGATGGAGTTGATATGCTGCAGAACGACCGCGACGGGTGTGTCGCCCTCAAACGGCAGGCGGCCGGTGAGCATCTCGTACATCATGACGCCGAAGGAGTAGATATCCGACCGCGCGTCAATCTGGGAGCCGCGCGCCTGCTCGGGCGAGACGTAGTGAACCGAGCCGAGCGCCTCGTCGGTGATGGTGATCTGCTGGCTCTGGGCGAAGCGTGCGATGCCGAAGTCGGTGACCTTGAGGGAGCCATCGCGCAGGATGATGATATTCTGGGGTTTGATGTCCCGATGGATGATGCCGCGCGCGTGGGCGTGCTCGAGGGCGTGGGCGATCTGCGGGGCGAAGTGGAGAAACTCACCCTGGGACAGCACGCCCTTCTTCTCCATATACTCCTTGAGTGTGATGCCCTCGACCAGCTCCATGACGATATACTCGATGTTGTCTGTGCGATTGACGTCGTGGACGGAGACGATGTTGTGATGCTGGAGCTTGGCGACGGCCTGCGCCTCGGTATGGAAGCGGCGTCGGAAGTCGGCGTCGGAGGCGAACTCATCCTTGAGAATTTTAATTGCGACATAACGGTTGAGAAGGCGGCAGCGCGCGCGGTAGACCACAGCCATGCCGCCGGTGCCAATGACCTCAAGGATTTCATAGCGGTTATCGAGCAAAAGACCTAAGTATTTATCCAAAACGCGAACCTCCTTCTCCTAAGCACGCAGCAGCAGGACGGTGACGTTGTCATGTCCTCCCGCGTTGTTGGCGGCGTCGACGAGGCGGCGCGCGCACTCCTCCGGTTCGCCGTACGTATGGCAGGTATCAAAGAGCGCGGAGTCCTCGAGCATCCCGGACAAGCCGTCGGAGCAAAGCAGCAGCATCTCATCCTGTGCGAGAGTGAGCGGGTAGAAGTCGGCACGGACGCGTTCTTCGGTACCGAGAGCGCGGGTGATGAGGTGGCGGTGGGGATGGCGGCGCGCCTGCTCGGGGGTGATGCTGCCGCGCTCGATAAGCTCCTCGATGACGGAGTGGTCACGCGTGACGCGGGAGATCTTCTGGGGGTCCACGTGATAGGCACGGGAATCTCCGACGTTGGCGAGCATGGCAGTACCGTGCTGGAGGAAGCCTCCGACGAGGGTGGTGCCCATTCCGGCGTAAGAGGGGTTTTCGGACGCGGAGCGATAGACTTCGTAGTTAGCGAAGTTGACGGCATTGAGAAGTATACTGCGCGCGTACTTCTCACTCATCTCGGGGCGGATATAGTCGCGCAGATGCTTCAGAAAGACCTCGGCTGCCAGTCCGGACGCAACGTTGCCCGCCAGCGCCCCGCCCATGCCGTCGCATACGACGAACACTGCGCGGTTTTCCCCGATCTCTTCGGACAGCCAGGTATCCTGATTGTCCGTGCGCAGGCGTCCGACGTCCGTCAGTCCGAATATGCGCATGAAGAACACCCCCAAATGAGTTGAAAATCTATTACAGTCTGTTGATCTGTTCACGTCTGAGCTGTCCGCACGCGGCGGAGATGTCGTCCCCGAGCCGCCGCCGGACCGTTGCCGTAATGCCGCGTTCGGTGAGGACACGCTGGAACTCCCGCACGCTCTCCGGCAGAGACGGCCTGAGCGGACTTTCCGCAATATTGTTGAGCCGGATCAGATTGACATGCGCGTTCTGACCTCGTAACCGTTCGGCCAATTCTTCCGCACATGCCGGAGTATCGTTGAAGCCGCGGATCATGATATACTCATAGCTGACACGCCGGCCGGTGACTTCAAAGTAGCGCGCGCAGCTGCGCAGCAGCCACTCCATCGGGTATTTCCGAGCGATCGGCATGATCTGCTGTCTCAGCGTATCGTTCGGCGCGTGCAGCGACACCGACAGTGTGATCTGAAGCTTTTCATCCGCAAGCCGGTCAATCCGGTCGCACAGTCCGCAGGTTGAAAGGGAGATATTCCGCGCACCGATGTTGAGACCGCCGTCGGTACCGACGAGCGTAAGGAACTTCCGCACGTTGTCGTAGTTGTCGAGCGGCTCGCCGGTGCCCATCAGAACGACGTGCGACACGCGCTCCCCGCAGTCGAGTCCGGCGAAGAGAATCTGGTCGAGAATTTCGGACGGCAGCAGATTCCGCGCGAGTCCGAGCTTCGTTGACGCGCAGAACACGCAGCCCATCCGGCATCCGGCCTGCGTCGAGACGCATACGCTCGGGCCGTACTTATACCGCATCAGCACCGTTTCCACGCAGTTGCCGTCCGCAAGCTCCCAGAGGTACTTGCGCGTGCCGTCGGAGGAAATTTGACGCCGCAGCATCGTCGGCTTCGAGACGGTGTAGCGCTCATCGAGTGTCTCACGCAGCGCCTTCGGGAGGTCAGTCATCTCCGCCGCGCTTGAGACGCCGCGGTGCAGCCAGGCGAACACCTGCTTTGCGCGGTACGCCGGCGTAATCTCCGGCAGCGCGGCAAGTTCCGCAGGCGTGAAGTCCTTCAGATACGGCTTACTCATCTGCGGTCTCCGGGATGCCGGTTCGCGTGAGCTTCGCGATGAAGAAGCCGTCGGTACCGTCGCGATGCGGCAGAAGCGTACGCATCCCGTCGCAGTCACCGCGTCCCGGGAGCGTGAAGGGCGTGAGCGTGAACTCGGGGCAGGCGTCGAGGAACGCGCGCACGATGTCCTCATTCTCGTTGGGGAGAATCGTGCAGGTCGAATAGACGAGCGTGCCGCCGGGTTTGACGTAGAGGCCGGCGTTGTAGAGAATCTCCGCCTGCAGCTTCGGCAGCAATGCAATCTCCGACAGGTCTCGGTAGCGGATATCGGGCTTTTTACGGATGACGCCCAGCCCCGAGCACGGCACGTCGACGAGAACGCGGTCAAAGCGATCTCTGAAACGCGGGACATAGCGGGTCGCATCGATGGGCACGGTCTCGATGCAGGTGATTCCCAGACGGTCACAGCCTTCGTCGATGAGCGTGAGCTTGGTTTCATAGATGTCGCAGGCGATGATGCGCGCGTTGTTGCCGGTAACGGCGGCGATGTGGAAGCTCTTGCCGCCCGGTGCCGCACATAGGTCGAGGATTTCCTCACCGGTCTGCGGGTCGAGTACGAGGACGTCAAGCTGGCTTGCGGTATCCTGCACGGTGAAGAGCCCCTCGTTGAACGCGCGCAGATCGGTGATGCGTCCGGCGTTCTGGAGCGTCGCGGCAAACGGAAGGTCAGCGTCACGCGTGAAAGTCAGGCCGTCGCCCTCGAGTGCCGCCGCAAGCTCATCCGGCGTCCCTTTGAGCGTATTGAACCGGATGGATGTCGGCGCGGGGGTGTTGTTGGCTTTCAACAGTTCCTCGGTCTCCGCGTCACCGAAGTGCTCAAGGAGCAGCTTGACCAGCGGTTTTGGATGGCTGTAGGTGATCGAAAGATACTCCGTGAGGTCGTCACGCGGTATGTTGGGACGTCCGGTGTCGGCAATTCTGCGCAGTACGGCGTTGACGAACGCGGCGGCGCGGGGATTGGCGAAGCGTTTCGCCTGCCCGACGGCCTCGTTGACTGCCGCGCTTGCGGGTATTTTATCCAGAAACAGGAGCTGATAAGCACCCAGCCGCAGGATTTCCATTACCTTTGGAGCGATTTTGTTCAGCTTCAGCGTCGACGCCTGTGCGATCGTGTAGTCAAGCATCAGACGTGTCTGGAGGATGCCGTAGCAAAGCTGCGTGCACAGCGCGGCGTCGCGGCGGTCAAGACCGTCACGCTCGATCGCATCGTCGAGCGCACCGTCGGACCATGCCCCGCGCCGCATCTCCAGCAGCACCTTCAGCGCGGTATCTCTCGCTTCGGTCATAGTATTCCCTCAAACCTCTCCGGGAGCTTATGCCCCCTCGCGTAATCCCCGGCCGGCATCATGCGCTTGCCTGCCGGCTGCAGCATCCCGACGCGCAGGGTCATGCCGTCGCCGCAGACCACCGTCAGCGTATTGCCGTCCATGCGCACCGTTCCCGGTGCACCCTCGGAAGGTTCTCCCATCTCAATCGCGCCGAGTTTCATCGGCTGACCGTCCACATATGTGAATGCCCCGGGCCACGGGTTCACGCCGCGCGCACGGTTGTACAGGGTACGCGCCGGGAGCGACCAGTCCATGCGCCCGTCGTCCTTCGTCAGCATCGGAGCGTAGGTCATCTGCGTATCGTCCTGCGGGATGCGCCGGATGCTCCCCTGCTCCAACCCCGTGAGCGTCTGTACCAGCAGATCCGCGCCCATGATCTTCAGGCGGTCATGGAGCATGTCGGCGGTCTCGTCGGGGCCGATCGGCGTGCGGGCCATGAGCAGCATATCGCCGTTATCGAGCTTGCGTCCCATGAACATTGTCGTGACACCGGTCTCGGTCTCACCGTTTATGATCGCCGCCTGGATCGGTCCTGCGCCCCGGTACTTCGGCAGCAGCGACGCGTGGACGTTGATGCAGCCATAGCGCGGGTATTCCAGTACGTACGGCGGCAGGAGCTGACCGTATGCGACGACGCAGATGACGTCGGGCTGCAGTTCCTCGAGCAGCGGGCGGATTGCGTAGCGGCGCAGAGTCTCCGGCTGATAAACCGTCAGCCCGTGGGAGAGCGCGCAGACCTTGACCGGCGACTGCGCAAGCTTCATCCCGCGTCCGACGGGACGATCCGGCTGTGTCAACACGCCGCAGACCTCGTGACCTGCGTTCAGCAGCGCCTCGAGCGACGGCACCGCGAAGTCCGGGGTGCCCATGAACAGTACGCGCAAAACCCGATCCCTCCTCTACTTCCGGTGTTTTCCGTTCGTTTTCGGGATTTCTCCGTCCTGGTCCACATACCGGATGACTTTGTCGGTGAACAGAATGCCGTCGAGGTGGTCAGTCTCATGGCAGACGATACGCGCGGCGTAGCCGGTGGCGGAAAAGGTGAAATGCTTGCCCTCACGCGTCTGCGCGCGGCAGGTCACCTTTGTCGGGCGCGCGACGATGCCCCAGACATTCGGGACGCTCAGGCAGCCCTCCTGACCTTCCTCGGAGCCTTCGGATTCGATTATCTCAGGGTTGACCAGCTCAAGCGGCGGCTGCTCAGGCGGCTCGATGATGACCACACGGCGCAATACGCCGACCTGCGGCGCGGCAAGTCCCACGCCTCCGGATTTGTGTAGCGTCGCGAGCATGTCGTCGAGCAGGGTTGCCAGACGCGCATCACACTCAGTGACTTCGCGTGCGCGTTTGAGAAGCGAGGGATCACCCCGCTGTACGATGTTCCGTGTTGCCATAATCATATGCCTTTCTCTATAGGAAATCCGCGTAGATGGAGACGCCGCGCGTCCTGCGGTCGGAGGTAAAGTCGCGTAAAACCTGCGCGATGAACGGGCGCAGCAGCCGGGATTCCTCTGCGCGCAGGGTCAGCGTATAGCGGTAGCGGTTTTTAAGCCGGCGGATCGGTGCGACGGCGGGGCCGAGGATGTCTCCTTCGAGCTTATACTGCTCCTGCAGCGCCACAGCGATCTCCCGCAGCGTCAGCCCTGCCATGTATGCCGTATCATCGAGCACCGATGACAGGACGAACTGTACGAGGACGCAGAACGGCGGCTGCCGGAGAGCCTGACGCAGTGCAATCTCCGCGTTGTAGAAGCGGTCGTAGTCCTGCGCAGCGGCAGCGAGGATGAAGTCGGAGCGGGGTGCAGCGGTTTGGATGATCGAAAGCCCCGGCTTGTCTCCGCGGCCGGCG
>JAAZKA010000103.1 GCA_012800055.1 Clostridiales bacterium | reverse complement strand
TCAGGGATCTCCCCGGCGTCCGTTACCACATCATCCGCGGTGCGCTCGATACGCAGGGTGTCGCCAACCGCAAGCAGGGCCGTTCGCTCTACGGCGCCAAGCGTCCGAAGGCCGGTGCGGCCGCGGCGAAGAAGTAAGCTTCTCGCGTTGCGTATCACATCTTGTCATGTTCGCCCACAGGCGATTGTATATAGATACGGTCTCCTTCCAGGCGCACATACGGAAGTGGCAGCTTTCGAGTACCTGTGATCATCATTTTATATGAAGGAGGGAAGCAAAGTGCCCAGAAGAGGATTTGTTCCCAAGAGAGAGATCCTGCCGGATCCGCTCTATAATTCTGTGCTGGTGACCAAGCTCGTCAACAGCATCATGTACGACGGCAAGAAAGGCATCGCCCAGAAGGTCGTCTACGGAGCGTTCGATATCGTCAAGGAAAAGACCGGACGCGATCCGCTCGAGGTTTTCTCCCAGGCGATGGACAACGTCATGCCCGTGCTGGAGATCAAGGCCCGCCGTGTCGGCGGCGCCACCTATCAGGTTCCTATGGAGGTCCGCCCGGAACGCCGCCAGACGCTCGGTCTGCGCTGGCTGACCGCGTACTCCCGCAGCCGCAGCGAGAAGACCATGCGCGAGCGCCTCGCCGGCGAAATCCTGGACGCCATGAATCAACTCGGCAACGCCGTCAAAAAGCGTGATGATACGCATAAGATGGCCGAGGCCAACAAGGCGTTCGCTCACTTCAGATGGTAGTTCGGAAGGCAGATGAAAGAAGACAGATGACAGAGCAGCCGCCTGATCGGATTCTTGAACTCTGCGCTTCTGTCTCCACTTTATAAGCTTTATTCTGACTTTCGAAAGGTTTGACAACTATGGCCCGCGAATATCCGCTGAATCTCACACGCAATATCGGAATCATGGCGCACATCGACGCCGGTAAAACGACAACCACCGAACGCATCCTGTTCTATACAGGCGTTAATTATAAGCTCGGTGAAACTCACGACGGCAACGCCACCATGGACTACATGGAACAGGAACAGGAGCGCGGCATCACCATTACGTCCGCCGCCACCACCTGCTTCTGGGGGGATCACCGCATCAACATCATCGACACTCCCGGACACGTCGACTTTACCGTCGAGGTGGAGCGCTCGCTGCGCGTGCTGGACGGTTCGGTGACCGTGTTTTGCGCCAAGGGCGGCGTCGAGCCGCAGTCTGAAACAGTTTGGAGGCAGGCGGATAAGTACCACGTACCGCGTATGGCTTATATCAACAAGATGGACATCATGGGCGCGGACTTCTTCCATGTCCTGCATATGATGCGCGACCGCCTGAAGACCAACCCTGTGCCCATCCAGCTCCCCATCGGGAAAGAAGAGCACTTCCACGGCATCGTCGATCTCATCAAAATGCGCGCCTTCCTCTACCATGAGACCAAGGGTGACCTCGGGATCGAGATCCAGGAGACCGACATCCCCGCGGATATGCTCGAGCAGGCGCAGGAATACCACAATACCATGATCGAGGAGATTGCCGAGGTCGACGACGACGTCATGGCTCTCTATCTCGACGGTAAGGATATCCCCGAGGAACTGATTCATAAGGCGCTGCGCCGCGCGACAATCGCAAACAAGACTGTGCCGGTTGTCTGCGGTTCCTCGTATAAGAATAAGGGCGTGCAGAAGCTCCTTGACGCGATCGTCGCATACATGCCCTCTCCCCTGGATAAGAAGGCCGTCAGCGGCATCCACCCCAAGACCGGTGTCGAGGAAACCCGGCCGCCTGACGATAAGGCTCCGTTTGCAGCCCTCGCGTTCAAAATCGTCTCCGACCCCTACGGCAAACTCTGCTTCTTCCGCGTCTACTCCGGCACCCTCAAAATCGGTACGACCGTCTATAACTCCACCAAGGGTTCCCGTGAGCGCATCGGACGTATCCTTCAGATGCACGCCAATGAACGGCGCGATGTCGAAGAGGTCTATGCCGGCGATATCGTTGCGGCGGTCGGTCTCAAAAACACCACCACCGGCGATACGCTCTGCATTGAGAATAATCCGATCGTGCTTGAAAACATGGTGTTCCCGGAGCCGGTCATCCGTGTTGCAATCGAACCGAAGACCAAGGCCGGCCAGGAGAAGATGGGCATCGCCCTCTCCAAGCTCTCCGAGGAAGACCCCACGTTCCGCACCTACACCGATCAGGAGACCGGTCAGACCATCATCGCCGGTATGGGTGAACTGCACCTGGAGATCATCGTCGATCGTCTGCTGCGTGAGTTCAAGGTAGAGGCCAATGTCGGCAAGCCGCAGGTCGCCTATAAGGAGACCATCCGGTGCGCCGCGTCCGCCGATACCCGCTTCGCGCGTCAGACCGGCGGTCACGGACAGTTCGCGCATGTCAAGCTCCGGCTCGAACCGAACGAATCCGGCAAGGGCTATGAGTTCGTCGACAAGATCGTCGGCGGTGCAATCCCGAAGGAATTCATCCCCGCAGTCGATCAGGGTATCCGCGGCGCGATGATGGGCGGCATTCTGGCGGGCTATCCCGTCGTGGATGTCCGCGCGGTTCTGTACGACGGCTCGTTCCATGAGGTTGACTCGTCCGAAATGGCGTTCAAAATCGCCGGTTCCATGGCGTTCAAGGAAGCGATGAAGGAAGCCGATCCCGTGCTGATGGAGCCGATCATGAAGGTGTCTGTCACCGTTCCGGACAACTACATGGGAGACGTCATCGGCGACCTGAACGCCCGCCGCGGTCAGGTGCAGGGGCTCGAGGCTCGCTCCGGAGCACAGCAGATCGACGCGTTTGTCCCGCTGTCGGAGATGTTCGGCTACGCCACCGACCTGCGCTCCAATACACAGGGACGCGGCGTCTACACGATGGAGCCGTCGCATTACGTGCAGGTTCCGAAGGCACTGTCCGACAAACTCGTCGCGGCAACCGGACGCAGAATGTAGGGCAGACACAAAATTTTCAAAAACGCTTGCAATTTGCGCGTTTTTATATTACAATAAACCTGTTGAAACAAAAGGCGTACGATCATAAGGCGTACGCAGTACAAGGAGGATAACCATGGCCAAGGCAAAATTCGAGAGATCCAAGCCGCATGTTAACATCGGCACAATCGGTCACGTCGACCACGGCAAGACCACGCTGACCGCCGCGATTACGAAGGTTCTCGCCCTCGAGGATAAGACGCTGGCTTCCTTCACCGCCTACGATCAGATCGATAAGGCGCCTGAGGAAAAGGCCCGCGGCATCACAATCAACACCTCTCACGTCGAGTACCAGACCGCCAACCGCCACTACGCGCATGTCGACTGCCCCGGGCACGCCGACTACGTCAAGAACATGATCACCGGCGCTGCGCAGATGGACGGCGCGATCCTCGTCGTCGCCTCATCCGACGGCGTTATGGCTCAGACCCACGAGCACATTCTGCTCGCCCGTCAGGTCGGCGTTCCCTCTATCGTCGTCTTCATGAACAAGGTCGACCAGGTCGACGATCCCGAGCTGCTTGAGCTGGTTGAGATGGAAATCCGCGAAGCTCTGACCAAGCAGGGCTTCCCGGGCGACGATATTCCGATCATCAAGGGTTCCGCACTGCTCGCTCTCGAGAGCACCTCGACTGACCCCAACGCGCCTGAGTATGCCTGCATTCTGGAGCTCATGAATGCCGTTGATACCTTCATCAAGACCCCGGAACGCAAGGCCGACCTGCCCTTCATTATGCCTGTTGAAGACGTGTTCTCCATCACCGGACGCGGCACCGTCGCCACCGGACGTGTTGAGCGCGGACAGGTCAAGATGGGCGAAGCCGTTGAAATCATCGGACTGATGGACGCCCCGCGTCCCACCGTCGTCACCGGCATCGAAATGTTCCGTAAGATCCTGGATTACGCCGAAGCCGGCGACAACATCGGTATGCTGCTGCGCGGCATCCAGAAGACCGACATCGAGCGCGGTCAGGTCGTCGCAAAACCCGGTTCCATCCGTCCCCACACCAAGTTCAAGGGCCAGGTCTACGTCCTGACCAAGGAAGAAGGCGGCCGTCATACCCCGTTCTTCAACAACTACCGCCCGCAGTTCTACTTCCGAACCACCGACGTCACCGGCGTTATCTCCCTGCCGGCCGGCGTTGAGATGTGCATGCCCGGCGACAACATCGACATGGACGTCGAGCTGATTACCCCGATTGCCATCGAGGAAGGCCTCCGTTTCGCTATCCGTGAAGGCGGCCGTACCGTTGGTTCCGGCGTTGTCGTCTCAATCAATGCGTAAGTGAGTATTCCTTAGAAGGAAGCCTCCGGACGGAGGCTTCCTTTTATCCCCAGAAATGGTCATAATGTACGTAACAATCGATGAAATACCCGCAGAATCCCATCACAAACGCCGTTGACAAAGCATCGGCGGCGTGTTATGATTAGAGAGGTTTATGAGCGATGACCCGGGTTTTTGCGTACGCGAAGGAAGAACCCGCGCTGACTGACAGAGAGCGGATTGTCTGGTGGAAAATCCGTGCGGCGCCTGATTCGAACTACACCCCGGACAGCCCATACGGTTTTGGTGAAACGCTGTTATCGGTTTCCCGTAAGGTTCCCGCGCCGTATGGAGCGGGGACAAATTAAGGTGGTACCGCGAAGTCTTTTCGCCCTTATGTCGGGACGGAAAGGCTATTTTTATTGTAAAGGAGACGATTCCCATGTTTGATCCCAACGTACTGCAAACCCTGAAAGAGCGCGGCTACGTCTACCAGTGTACAAATTACGAAGGCCTGGAGAAGCGCATGTCCGAGGGCCCGATTACATTCTACCTCGGCGTTGACCCGACCGCCGACAGCCTGCACATCGGACACTTCTTCGCTCTGATGGTCTTCCGCTATCTCCAGAACGCCGGTCACCACGGCATTCTGCTTATCGGCGGCGCGACCGCACAAGTCGGCGATCCGTCGGGTAAAAGCGATATGCGTAAGATGATGACCCGTGAGCAGGTAGAGCACAACGTCAGCGAGGTCAAGCGTCTCGCCGCGCGCTTTATCCGCACCGACGGCGAAAATCCCGCCATCATCGTCGACAACAACGATTGGTTCAAGGATTATCCCTACGTCCAGTTCATGCGCGACGTCGGCACGCACTTCAACGTCAACGTCATGCTCGCCGCCGACGCCTATGCCAAGCGCCTCGAACAGGGCGGCCTGACCTTCCTCGAGATGGGCTACATGCTCATGCAGGCGTACGACTTCGTCTACCTCAACCGTACCTACGGCGCCGTGCTCGAGATCGGTGGCTCTGACCAGTGGGGCAACATCGTCGCCGGTACCGATCTCAACCGCAAGATCCGCCACCGTGAAGGTGAAAAGGACAGCGACGAGGTCTTCGGTCTGACCAACCCGCTGCTGTTGACCAAGGAAGGCAAGAAGATGGGTAAGACCGAGCACGGCGCGCTCTGGGTCGCCTCCGACCGTACCACGCCCTACGACTTCTACCAGTACTTCTACAACGTTGCCGATGAGGACTGCGAGAATCTGCTGAAGCTGTTCACCACCATCCCGCTGTCCGAGATCTCCGGCATCCTCGCCCGCGATATCATCGCTGCCAAACGACTGATGGCGTATGAGATCACCAAGCTCGTTCACGGCAAGGACGAAGCGGATAAGGCAGCCGAGACTGCGATCAATCTCTTTCACAAGGACACCGTTCCCGCTGACGCGCCGACCGCAACCGTCGCGAAGGAGAAGCTCGCAGGCATCGGTATCCTCGATCTGCTCACCGAGACCAAGTTCATCTCGTCGAAGTCCGAAGCGCGCCGTATGGTACAGCAGGGCGGTATCCTCGTGAACGGCGAGAAGGTCGACGACATAACCCGCGTTGTCACCGAGGCCGACCTGGCGGACGGTTATGTGCTGCTCAAGCGCGGCAAGAAGAATTTCCTCAAGGTCATCTTCGAATAATGCCGAGCAGATTGACTTTCCGCAGCAACGAGTCATTCGGTCATAAAAGATGCCCCATCCGTCCGGATGGGGCATCTTGCTGTTTGTTATGATGCGCGTGAGACTTACGCCTCGGCGAGCTTCTTCAGACGCTCGTATTTCGCAGCGGCGACTTCGGAGGCCTTCTCGAACAGCTCTTCAGCCAGAGCCGGGAACGCGATCTTCAGGGAGTTGTAACGGGTTTCCTTAGTGATGAAATCCTTGTACGCAGCGGTCGGCGCCTTGGAGTCAAGCTGGAACGGATTCTTGCCGGCCTCTGCAAGACGCGGGTCATAGCGGAACAGATGCCAGTAGCCTGCTTCGACGGCGGCCTTGATCTGCGCCTGCGAGTTGGACATGCCGCCCTTCATACCGTGGTTGATGCACGGTGCGTAGGCAATGATCAGCGACGGGCCCTTGTAGCTCTCCGCCTCTACGATTGCCTTCACAGCCTGCGCTTGGTTGGCGCCGAGGCCGATCTGCGCGGTGTACATATAGCCGTAGGTCATCGCGATCTCGGCGAGGTTCTTCTTCGCGACCTTCTTGCCGGAAGCAGCGAACTGCGCAACCTGGCCGATCTGCGAGGCCTTCGACGCCTGACCGCCGGTGTTGGAGTACACTTCGGTATCGAACACGAAGATGTTGATGTCGTCTCCGGATGCGAGAACGTGATCCAC
>JAAZKA010000102.1 GCA_012800055.1 Clostridiales bacterium | reverse complement strand
GTTACCCAGCCGTCGTATCCGATCTTCTTCAACGCGGCGATGACAGCGGGATAGTTGACGTCGCCCTCAAGCAGGTCTACAAACCCGTCCAGACCTCCGACACTGCGGCGGTAGTCCTTGAAGTGGACGATCGCGATACGCTCCCCGAGGATGGAGATCCACTGCTCCGGGTAGCCGGTTGCGCAGACGTTGCCCACATCGAAGAACGACTTGACATACGGGCTGCCAATCTTGTCGATGAAGTCGCGCATCTCGAGCGGTGAGAGCAGAAAATTATTCCAGACGTTCTCGATGCCGATCGTGACCTTGAGTTCCTCCGCAACGGGTGCGAGTTCTCTGAGTGCCTCGAGGGAACGCTTGTAGGCAACGTCGTAGGGCGTAACGCCGAGCTCCGGGGCGAAGGATACGCTGACGGCGCCGGGGACGACGAGGATTTTGTCGCATCCGAGCCACTGAGCAAGCTGGAGCTGCTTTTTCACGCACTCATAGGCTTTGGCACGGTTGGCAGGGTCGGCGGAGGTGAGCGAGTAGGTCCAGTAAATACCCGAGGCGAGTGAATAGAGTTTTATGCCGTTCTCCTTCGCGAGGGCGGCAAGGGCTTCACAGTCAGCCCGGGTGGTGGAGAAGCTGACGGGACCGTCGGTCTCGGCAAAGGTCAGCTCGACGCCGTCGAATCCCGCGTCATGGGCAAGCGCGAAGACCTGGGCAGGTGTGAGCGACGGGGAGAATGCCCAGTAGTTGATGCCTTTTAACATGGGAAGACCTCCTTATAATAGGGTGGGATAAGGATATTATAACCGATAGGGAGACAGAAAGCAAGGGGAATTTTATGAAAATCGTGAGCATCCATTCCGCTTCTTTGGTACGCAGACCGGTATGGGTTCAACCGCGCAGACGTGATAATCAGTACGGGTTTGCTGATTGAACCATGCCGTAATATAATGAAACCGTTCCATGACCATTCTTCGGGTCAATCTGTTTTCACAGCGCCCCATGCGTGCAGTCCCGCTCAGCTTGATCCTGCCGGTTGTAAATCTGCCCGTATAAAGCTGCCGATCGCGCAATTCCGGCAGATTATTTTCCATATACCCCTTGTATTCCGCACAAATCTTTGGTAAAATAAAAGCAAGAAGTAAACGGCTCTCCATATCAGAAAGCCGTCGTCATACAGAAAGGGTTTGATTACGTGTCTAAAGAAAAAGACAGCATCGCCACCTATCTCTCCCGCGTCATTTCCAATGAGCGCGCGCCGCAGTCGAAGAATAAAGTCGAGGTCCGCATCGCCGGAGACACTTTCACCATCCTCGCCGCCGAAAGCGAGGACTACATCCGCCGCGTCGCGTCCCATGTCGATTCCCAGATCAGCACCGTCACCAAAAACAACAGGATTCCGCTGCTCGACGCCGCGATCCTTGCCGCCTGCAACATCACCGATGAGCAGTTCAAAGCCTCCGAGAACGCCGAGAATATGCGCGTGCAGCTCAAAGCCTACCTCGACGATATCGCCCGCCTGCGTCTCCAGGTCAATGAACTGCAGCGTGAGCTTGCCAAGTACACCCGCGATACCCCATCGAAATGAGCAGACCCGAGCTGCTGTCTCCGGCGGGGTCATATGACGCCGTCCGCGCCGCTGTCTGCGCGGGCGCCGATGCCGTCTACCTCGGCGGTGCGTCCTTCAACGCACGCCGCCGCGCGAAAAACCTCTCCGACGATGAGCTTTCCCGAGCGGTCGCCTACTGCCATAGGTATGGCGTACGCGTCTACGTCACATTCAACATCCTCGCCGCCGACCGCGAGATGCCTGAAGCCGATGAAGCCATAAGGCTCCTTGCGCGCATCGGCATAGATGCGCTCATCGTACAGGATCTCGGTCTTGCCCGCCGTATCCGCAGCATTGTGCCCGCACTTCCGCTGCACGCCAGTACCCAGATGAGCATTCATAACACCGAGGGCGCGCGGGAAGCCCGCGTCCTCGGGTTTTCACGCGTCGTCGCGGCAAGAGAACTCACCGAAGCCGACCTGCGCATCCTCTGTAAGGACTCCCCGATCGAAATCGAAACGTTCGCTCACGGTGCCCTCTGTGCCGCGTACTCCGGACAGTGCTACATGAGCGCGCTCATCGGACGGCGCAGCGGAAACCGCGGCCTGTGCGCCCAGCCCTGCCGGATGCTCTACACCTCCGACGGTCAGACGCGCCCGCTGATGTCCTTGAAAGAGCTGTGCATGGCGGAGCATCTCCCCGCGCTCGCGGAGATCGGCGTCGCGTGCCTGAAGATTGAGGGACGCATGCGCCGTCCCGAGTACGTCGCGCTCGCCACCGCCGTCTATCGCAAAGCTCTTGATACCGGCACACCGCCGACACGCGACGAACTCGCCCGCCTGCGGACGATGTTCTCCCGCGAGGGCTTCACCGACGGCTACTTTGCCGCCCGCGCCGTCTCCAAAACCGCCACACCCGGACGCGTCATGTTCGGCACCCGTACCGAAGCCCCCGACGCCGATATGCGCAGGCTTTGCGCGCAGGTGAAACGCATCTACCGGAAAGACCCCGCTCCGCGTCCACTGACCGTCCCGCCCCGGACGCTCGGCGTATACCCCGGGGATAAGCTGCCTCCCAATCGCAAGAGCCGCCCGAAGCTGACCGTCTCGGTGCGGTCACTCGCGCAGCTCACGCCGGGACTCCTGCGTGCCGCTCCCGTGTGTGTGTACATCCCGCTCGAGCAGGCCGATGAACGCATCACGCCGTATGTCAAAGACGGTATTCCGCTCGCCGTGACGCTGCCGCGCGTGGTGCTGCCGACGCAGATCGACGACGTTTGCCGGATGCTCACACGCGCCAAGGAATTGGGTGTGACGACGGCGCTCGCGGGGAACCTCGGGCATCTGCCGCTTCTGCGCGCATATGGCTATACCATCCGCGGCGACTATGGACTCAACGCCTATAACACCCAGGCGCTCGTCACGCTGCGGGAGTTGGGGCTGACCTCCGCGACACTCTCCTATGAACTGCGGTTCGCCGCAATGCGCGACATGGGAAAGCCTTTACCCACTGAGGCGATCGTCTACGGACATCTGCCGCTGATGCTGTTTGAAAACTGCCTCATCCGTGCGGACGACGGGACATGCCGGTGCGGCAAGCCCCGCGCAATCACCGACCGTACCGGACAGAGCTTCCTGCTGCTGTCAGCTTACGGCTGCCGGACGGAGCTGCACAACGGCATCCCGCTGTGGCTCGCCGATCGGCGCGAGGACTATTCCCGGCTGGGGCTCAACACCGTGCGGCTGCAGTTCACCGTCGAGACGCCGGAGGAGTGCACGCAGGTCGCCGACGCGTACATCAGAGGAACGCCGTACACCGGGGAGTTCACCCGGGGACTTTATTACAGAGGTGTCGAATGACTGTCCGGATACAAATCAAAAAGCTGCGGGAGATCCCTTTGCCCGCATATATGACCCCCGGCGCGGCGGCGATGGACGTATGCGCGGCGGTCGATGAGCCGCTGATGCTGCCGCCGCATACCCCGGTGATGGTGCCGCTGGGGTTCGCAGTCGCAATTCCCGAGGGATATATGGGGCTGATATTCGGCCGCTCGAGCCTGGGCGCGAAGTACGGTGTTTGCCCGTCCAACGCCGTCGGCGTGATCGACGCGGACTACCGGGGCGAGCTGATGATCAACCTGATCAATCATACCGATACGCCCGTGACACTCGAACCGGGAGCCCGTGTCGGGCAGCTTGCGATCGTGCCGGTCGCGGCGGCGGTGTGGGAGGAGTGCGATGCGCTCCCCGCAACTTCGCGCGGCGACGGCGGCTACGGCTCCACCGGGCGGTAGACAGGTATTCCAAGGCTGCGAGGCGAACACAGTCCGCCCCTGCGGTTGCGGCAATCATCATACGTCACGGTGTTGTGTAATCCATACCATATACGTATGAATTTTTTGAGGTACACATATGAAGGGCAAAAACATCCTGATCTTTATCCTTGTTCTGCTGACCGGTGCGGTGGTCGGAGGTCTGATCGCACAGCTCACGAAGAATATCTCGTGGCTGTCGTGGCTCAGCTTCGGCGCAAGCTTCGGCATCTCCACCGCAAGCCCGGTCATCATCGACCTCGCGGTGATCAAGCTGGTCTTCGGCTGCATGGTCGAGATCAACATCGCCACCATCCTGGGCATCGTCGCGGCGCTTCTGCTGTATCGGAAGCTGGTGTGAGGATGCTGGTTCTGGCGTCGAAATCCCCGCGCCGCCGCGATTTGCTGACCGCGATGGGCTTAAGCTATACCGTCCTGGAGGCGGACATCGACGAGACCTCGCCCGCGGACGCATCCCCTGAGGATGCGGCGGTTGCCATCGCACGGCGGAAAGCCGAGGCGGTGCGGTATCTGTGTACGCCGGACGATATCATCATCGCGGCGGATACGACGGTCGTGCTGCCCGATATGCCGCCCGTCGTGCTCGGCAAGCCGCATGATCCTGCCGACGCGCGGCGGATGCTCCGGCTGCTCTCAGGGCGTACGCATACGGTGCTGACCGGCATGGCGGTGCTGCGCGGAGATGTGACCCTGACGCGCTGTGTCGCGACAAAGGTGACGTTCCGGAATCTGACCGAGCGGGAGATTGAGGGCTATCTCGCGACGGGTGAGCCGCTCGACAAAGCCGGGGCGTACGGAGTACAGGGGCGCGCGGCGTGGCTGGTAGAACACATCGACGGGGACTACTTCAACGTCGTCGGACTTCCTTTGGCACCTTTGGGGGAGCTTCTACGGGAAGTCGGGTATGAGGTATGGAAGACACGGGAGGATTGACCGAATGCGCAGGTTCACACGTACCGGACTGTTCGTAGGCTTTTGCGCGGCGGCGCTGGCGGTGGTAGGTCTGTGTATCTACGGGCTGGCGTCGGATGCATCGCCTGCGCCTCTGGAGCGTGGGGTACGGCTGCTCGTGACGCCGTTCCAGCGTGCGTTCACGGCGCTGGGCGATTGGTTCGACGAGCGCGCGGCGTATGTGACGGACTTCGAGGCGCTGAAGGCCGAGAACGCGGCTTTGAAGGCTGAACTGGCTCAGGCGCGTGAGAGTGTCCGCGAGGCGGCGCTGCTCATCGACGAAAATGCCCGGCTGCGGGAGCTTTTAGACATGCGCGCGCGGCATGAGGAATACGACCTGGCGGCGGCGTCGGTGATTGGGACGGAGACGGGCGGATGGGGCTACGGCTACATCCTGGACCTGGGGACGGACGACGGGGTCGCTGCAGGGCAGTGCGTGATTGTGGACGAGGGAATGGTGGGAGTGATCTCTAAAGCAGGAGATACTTGGTCGACGCTGCGGTGCGTGACGGCGACGGAGATGCGCGCGGGAGTGATTGTGACGCGGACGAGAGAGACGGCGGTGATGTGCGGGAGCTATGAATATATGAAGATGGGTCGGATGGAACTGACGTATCTGCCGGCGGAGACGAAAGCGCGGGTAGGGGATACGATAGAGACATCGGGATCGGGCGGGGAACTGCCGCGCGGGATGGTGATCGGGACGATTGAGCAGCTGCGATATGCGGAAGATGGGATGACATGCGGGGGAGTGATCAAACCCGTATGTGATCTGACGCAGTTGAGCCGGGTTTTTATCGTGAGGTCGTTTACGCTGGAAGACTGAGCAGTGCGCCCCGTTTCCGGCTCCCACGTTTCTGTTTTTTGGAAGGAGGTTGTCATATGCGCACTTTTTTCAAAGCTGCTCTCACAGCCTTCTTCCTGTTCTGCCTCTTCTCCCTCCAGTCCGCCCTTGCCCACCGCATCGCCATTCACTCCTGTACCCCGAACCTCCTCCCCTACGCCGTCGCCGCCGTCACCGTTCTCCACTCCCAAACCGCCGGTGCCTGGTCAGGCTTCTTCTCAGGCACCCTTCTTGACCTCTACTCTCCTCTCCCTCTCGGAATCCGTATGACCACCCTCTTCTTCTCCGCCGCCGCATCCGGCCACATCACCCGCAAGTTCCTTCGTCCCTCCCTCCCCGCAGTATTCCTCTTCGGTATCGCCATCTCCTTCACCCTCTCGGTTGCAGAGGTCGCCGCCGCGCGTATCTATCCCGCCACGGCACCCCTCTCCGACCTCGTCTCCCGGGCCGCCGGAAATATGCTCTACTCTCTGCTTGTCTCTCCCATCGCCGTCCTTCCGTTTCTGCTCATCCGCCGCGTCTTTCCAAGTCCCGAACGTACCGCGGGCCCCGCCCGCGCCGTCAGGCTGAAAGGCCCCGGCTACCACGGCTCCGGCTACGTCTGGCGTCCGACCCCGAAGGTCGGGAAGGAGGACGAATGAAAGACCCCATCATCACCCGGCTGCGTATCGGCATCCTCGCCGCACTGACCATGTGCGCCGCTGCGTGGTTTGCCTATACCATGCTCGGCTTACAGATTGTCGAAGGCGAGAGCATCCGCGCCGCCGTCCAGGAGGAGGCGGCCGCATCCTCCCGCACCTCCGTCATCCCCTCCCGCCGCGGGGAGATTTTCGACCGCAACGGTCTCCCGCTCGTCACCAATACGCTCACCACCGCCATCGAGCTGCAGTATGCGCAGTGGGACCGCTCCCGCGCATCCGGAACACTGCGCACAGCGCTGGAAATCCTCACCGCACGCGGATATCCGTACACCGATACGCTTCCCATCACCGGAAAGCCGTTCAGCTATACAAACGACCCCGCCCCGATGGAGACGCTGCATGACTATCTCGTAGCGCGGGACTGGCCCGCCGACCTGTCCGCCGACGCACTGTTGACAAGACTCTGTGCGCGGTACGAGATACCGGCGGACTTTACGCCGGAGGAAGCCCGCGCCGTCGCGGGACTGCGCTATGACCTCGAGGTGCTGCATTTCTCGCCGTTGGTGACGGTGACGCTTGCGCCGGACGTCGACCGTGAGACGGTCGTCGCGCTGATGTCACACGACCTGCCCGGCGTCGTACCCGTCACGCGTACGAACCGTGAGTACCGGACGGAATACATGGCACACCTGCTCGGACGGATGGGAAAAATATTCCCGGAAGACGTGGCGCATTATAAAGAGAAGGGCTACGCGCTTGACGCGACGGTCGGTATCTCGGGCTTCGAGAAAGCGCTCGAGGATATGCTGCACGGCACCGACGGCACGGTCACGCGGACGTACGACGGCGAGGGGCGGCTCATCGGCGAAGAAAGTACCGCGGCACAAAACGGCGGGGACGTCTACCTGACGCTCGACCTGCGCATTCAGACAGCCGCAGAAGATGC
>JAAZKA010000101.1 GCA_012800055.1 Clostridiales bacterium | reverse complement strand
TCTTTTTCACGAAAAAGAAGCGCATCCTGCTCTTGTACGCATCTCACTCCGCCCGCTATATCCCCATACAGAACACCCCCGACATCATAACGTCGGGGGTGAACCATATGCTAATGGATCTACGACCGGAGCCTATCGCGTCAGCACGTTCAGGAACCTCTCGCCCGAGAGAATCCGTTCCTTTTCGGCGTCAGGTATGGCTGCGGTCTCGATGGTCAGCAGCGTCGAGCGCAGGCAGTGCACCGGCGAGAGCGACCCGAAGACGACTCGCTCGGTCAGACCCTGCGCATAGAACTCATCCAACAGAAACAATCCGCCCTTGAACCCTGCCGTGTCGCAGAACACGTCCTCTCTCGCGAGCACGCATTCCCGCAGAAGGGGCAGCTCAGAGTCGCGCACATTGCACAGCAGCACCGGAAACCCCGTCACTTCCCGCAGGAATGCGTCGGCCTTCTTGAGATCCGGCAGACGCGGGTGGAACAGGTACGTCGTCCGCTCATCCTCCATGCGCGGCGTGAGGAACAGCGGCAGCTTCTTCTCACGCAGAAACTCCCACAGCGGCTTGACGCAGTCATCGGTGAGCGAGTAGCCGTGGAAGCACGGGAAAATGCGGATACCGGCGACGGGGAATTCGCCGCGCCGCAGATCGTCCCACGTCCCCGGCAGCGTCGGGTTGACGGTCATCACATGACGGTAGGCGTTCTGTCCCCAGAGGTCGCGAGCCAGGTCGCGCTCAGCCTCGTAGGGATCGTTCCAGAAGATGGCATGGGTGGCGGAGACATAGCCGCCGCCGATGTTGTTCCTGCAGTGGAGTGTGCGCAGATTGTCGAAGGAAGGATGGCGAACCTTATGGGTTGGCCAGCCGCCGACGAAGCAGCCAAAATCCAGATGTGTCATTTGCGGTCACCTCCGATGCGGAAATCGCGGTCAAAGAGCTTCAGGGCGTTCTGATAGAGAATTTTATCGCGGTAGTCGGCAGTTATATGGGCGTCGAGCGCCTGACCGAGGTTGACGACGTAGGAACCGGGCATATCGGTACCGTAGAGAATGCGGTCGGCGCCGAGGTACTCGAGGGCATAGTCCAGCTCATCGCCGCGGAAGATGGAGCCGCAGTAGTCGCACCAGACATTGCTGCAGTCGCGGATGGCGGGGACGCCGTTGTAGCAGTTGCCGCCGAGGTGCGCCATGATGATCTTGCACTCCGGGTAGCGCCGCGCGAGGTTTGCGACGTTCTTCCCGACGGTCTCGGTGGGAATCTGACCGAGCGCCTTGTGGAACGAGTGGAGAAGCAGAGGTACGCCGTAACCGATGATCTTTTCGACGAGCGGGAAGACACAGGGATCGTCGCAGAAGGTGGAGACCCAGAGCTTGACGCCGTCCATACCCTGATCCTCAATGCCGCGGCGCAGGACGTCCATGGCGTTGGGATGCTCGGGGCTGAGGTAGACGTAGCCGGAGACGGTGTCCGGATGCTCGCGGTGGAACTGCGCGACCTGACTGTTGAGGACGGTGACGGTGTCGGGATCGGGCTGATATCCGCCGAGTGCAGAGACATAGATGCGGGAGATGCCGTAGCGCTCGATGGCCTGCAGCAGGGCGGTTTTGTTCTGCTCGTAGTATCCGTGCCACAGATGGGTATGGATATCGATGACGGTGAGATTGTACAAGGATCAGACCTCCTGTCAGAATGACCGTAGGGGCGAAGCGCATTCGCCCGTTTACGCAATGTGGGATATGTCCGATGAAACCGCGGATCTGTGATACCGCAGGGGTGCCTGCAGCCGCCCGGCAAACCCCGACGCGTCCGAAAAATTACACGCCGTCCGCGAACAGTGCCGCACCGTACGCCGCCTCCTCCGCGTAACGCGGCATCGCGACCGGCAGCCCATACACCTGCGCGATCACTTCCCGCAGATACGCG
>JAAZKA010000100.1 GCA_012800055.1 Clostridiales bacterium | reverse complement strand
CATCCTCAACCTCGCGGCGCTGATGTTCTACAAGTACGCAAACCTCCTCACCGGCGCGGTCAACTCCATCGCCGGAACGTCGATCCCCGCGCTCTCCCTTGCGCTCCCTGTCGGGATCAGCTTCTATACCTTTCAGGCCATGAGCTGCGTCATCGACGTCTACCGCCGCGAAATCCGCGCCGACCGCAGTCTCCCCGACTTCATCACCTACATCTCGATGTTCCCCCAGCTCATCGCCGGGCCGATCGTCCGCTACAGCGATATCGCCGCCGAGCTGAAATCCCCGCGCACATGCGACTTCACCGGCGGTACACTGCGTTTTGCGCAAGGTCTGTTTAAGAAGGTGCTGCTCGCCAACACCCTCGGACAACTCTGGGAAGCATCAAAGCTCCCCACTTCCACCGCCGCGGCATGGCTCGGTGTCTGCGCCTTCACCCTCCAGATCTACTTCGACTTCTCCGGCTACTCCGATATGGCCATCGGCATGGGGAAGATGCTCGGCTTCCATTTCCCCGAAAACTTTAACTATCCTTATATCGCCCGCTCGGTCACCGAGTTCTGGCGGCGCTGGCATATCACGCTCACCACCTGGTTCCGCGCCTACGTCTATATCCCCCTTGGCGGCAACCGCGTCAAGGTCTGGAAGCACATCCGCAACATCCTCATCGTCTGGGCGCTGTCCGGCTTCTGGCACGGCGCCGCATGGAACTTTCTTCTGTGGGGCCTCTACTATGGTCTGCTGCTCATCGGCGAGAAGTACCTCTGGGGCAACGCGCTTGAGAGATGTCCCTCGTGGGTGCGGCGCTTCTATACGTTGTTCATCGTCGTCGTCGGGTTCACCATCTTCGTCTTCGATGACTTCTCCGCGCTCGGTACCCAGCTTGCAGCGATGTTCTTCCTCACGGGTGTCCCGTTCGATACCGGCTTTCTCTACCTTATCCGCTCCTACGGCATTGTATTCCTCGCGGGCTGTGTTTTCTCCGCGCCGGTCTGCCGTGCTGCCGGGGAAAAGCTCGCGTCGCTGCCGAATCCCGCACTGCGCACCGTCTACGGCGTCGTGCGTGTGTGCGTGTATGTGCTGCTGTTCTTACTCAGTACCGCGTGTCTTGTGCGCGACAGCTATAACCCGTTTCTCTATTTCCGCTTCTAAGGAGGGCCGATCATGCCGAAAAGCGACCGCATCCTCGCGTTTATCCTTTGTGCGCTCGTGCTGACCTGCGCGATCGCCTTCCTGCTGCTGCCGAAAAATACCGTCTCCGAGGATGAAAACCGTACCCTCGCCGCCTTCCCGGATCTGTCCGCGTCGTCGCTGCTCGACGGCTCCTTTATGACCGGGCTGCAGGACTACACCACCGACCACTTCCCCGTACGCGGCTTCTTCGTGCAGCTTAAGGTGCGCGCCGACCTGCTCACCGGCATGCGCGAGTCCGGCGGCGTCTACCTCGGCTGCGACGGTTCCCTCATCGACCGCGCCGATGTCCACCAAAATGACGCGCGCTTCCTCTCACGTGTCACTGCACTCGCGCAGAAGACCCCCGTCACTCTCATGCTCGTCCCCACCGCCGTCACACTCTACCCCGAACGTCTCCCGTCCTACGCCCCCAACATCGACGAGGCGCACCTCATCGAGAACCTCTATCAGGAGTTCGACGCTGCGTCAGCAAATACCGCGCGTATTGTCGACACTCTGTCGAAGCTCCGGGAGTTCTCCGATACCTACCCGCTTTATTACCGCACGGACCATCACTGGACCATCTACGGCGCGTATATGGGTTACCTCGCCTACTGTGAGACAATGGGGATCGCCTCCCTGCCGCTCTCCGACTACACCGTCACCGCAGCGTCTGACGATTTCCGCGGCTCTCTCTACGCACGCTTCGGCGACTATTCCCTCCCCGGTGAGACGCTCTGGCTCGCGGAACTCCCCGGGCAGAATCTGACCGTTACCTATCACGATACAGGCGAGGTCACGCACTCCCTCTATAACCGCGACTATCTCACAAAGCGCGACCAGCATTCCGCTTTCCTCAACAACCTCCACGACCTCGTGACCATCGAGAACCCCGACGCGCTCTCCGACCGCACGCTCGTTGTCATCAAGGACTCCTACGCCAACTCCATGCTGCCCTTTCTCACCGCGCACTACCGTACCATCTGCGTCATCGACCCGCGCTACTATAAGTCCGCGCCGTCGGAGCTGATCGCGGGTCTCGGGGAAGATGTCGACACGCTGGTGCTCTATAACGTCGGGACGATGGACGATGACGCAGGCGTCGGCGGTATATTTTGAGAATATTCAAATATCTGCTTGCATTTTTCGGAAATATCGTTTATACTATTGTTAAATATAAATGGATATACGACAACGACAAATCGGCTGTAGGAGGTGTTGTTTTTGTCTGTCGGACAGAATCTGTGTTGGAATTGCTTTACGGAGTTGCCGGATGCTGCTGTTACGTGTCCGAACTGCGGCCATACAAACCAGGATAACCGCATACTGCATCCGACATCAATGGCCGCGGGAAGCGTCCTCGCCGGTCAGTTCATCGTCGGCCGCGTCCTCGGGCAGGGCGGCTTCGGTATCACCTATCTCGCTCTCGACTACAAGATAAAAGAGCGTGTCGCCGTCAAGGAGTTTTTACCTGACGGTTTGGCTACCCGTCTGCCCGGTACCACCACCGTTTCCGTCTATACCGGCGAAAAGCAGGATAACTTTGCCTACGGTGCCGAGTGCTTCCTCGATGAGGCACGCACCCTCGCACAGTTCCTGGGCAATCCCAACATCGTCGGCGTCCGCTCCTACTTCCAGGAGAACGGCACCGCCTACTTTGTCATGGATTTCATCGAGGGTACCTCTTTCAAATCCTATATAAAAGACCACGGCGGACGCGTCTCCTGGCAGGAGGCACTGCGTATTTTAATCCCCGTCTGCGACGCGCTCACAGTCGTCCACCGTACCGGCTTTATCCACCGCGACGTCACCCCCGACAATATCTATATCACAAAAGACGGTACCGTCAAGCTGCTCGACTTCGGCTCCGCGCGCTACAGTCTGGGCGATAAGTCCAAGTCCCTCGACGTCATCCTCAAGGCCGGTTACGCCCCCAAGGAGCAGTATACCCGCCGCGGCCGTCAGGGACCGTATACCGATATATACTCCCTCGCCGCTTCCTTCTACGCCGCCATCACCGGCTACCTTCCGCCCGAATCCCTCGACCGGCTTGAACACGACGAAATCGTCAATATGACCACCCGCGGCTTCAGCGTCCCCGAGGGGTTCGAGGAGGCTGTCATGAAGGGTCTCGAGGTGCAGCCCGAGGACCGCTTCCAGAGCGCTGAAAGCTTCAAGCAGGCGCTGCTCATCGGCGCGGGAATGGCCGTCGATCCGACGCCGCTCACACCCGTCACACCGCTCACACCCGTTGCACCGACACCCGTACAGCCGACATCCGTATCGTTTACACCGGTATCATCTACACCGGTATCATCCACACCCATACCGCCCACACCCGTACCACCCGCACCGATGTCATCCGCACCGGTCCCCCCCGTACCGCCGGCATCGGTATCGTCCACCCCCATACCGCCTGCAGCGTCTGCACCGGTATCGTCCACACCCGTACCGCCTGCAGCACCTGCACCGGTATCGTCTGCATCCGTACCGTACACCCCGATGCCCGCGAAGCAGCCGAAAAAGCTGCTGCCGTTCCTCCTCGGCGGTATCGGAGCCGTCGCGCTCATCACAGCGGCTGTCCTCATTGTCGTGACTGTCCTCAACTCCAGCGGCAAAGTAGTGGGAGGAGGCGGTGGTGGCGGAGGCGGTGGTGGAGATGCCACTGCCGTTACCTCCCGCGTCACGCGTTCAACGACTTCAGCTGCCCCGAAGTTCACCACCACAACGTCCGATGTCCGTCAGGTGAAGGAAGAACCCGTCACCATAAAGACCGCGAACGAGACGCTCAAGGGCAGCTATACCGGACGCATGGCCAAAGGCGTGCCTGACGGTAAGGGCACCCTCGTCATCGCAAAATGTGAAGCCGTCTATGACAACACCTTCACATGGGAAGAGGGCTATTCTGCCTCGGGTACCTGGGAAAACGGTCTGCTCACCGGCGAGGTAAAAATCACATACAAGGGACAGACCGTGTTCACCGGCGCATTTGTCGAAGGCTGCCCCGACGGTTACGGCGAATGGTACGCTGCTGACGGCACCTACCTCGGCGATTGGAAGATGGGTACCCTCCACGGCTATGGAAAGCTGATCACCGCCGAGATCACCTATGAGGGCTACTTCAAGGACAGCGATCTCGACGGCTGGGGCCGCTTCGAAGACACCGACGGCAATATCTACGAGGGCTATTTCTCTAAAGGTACCATCAACGGCACGGGTACCTATATCTACAGCGAAATTGATGGCGGCGGTGTCTATAAGGGAGACTTCGTAAATAACCAGCGCCACGGCAATGGCCGTATGGACTATGCCGACGGCTCGAGCTACGAGGGCGCCTGGGAATACGACGTCTGCAGCGGCAAGGGCGAGTGGTACGACCCCGCAACCGAAGACCGCTACTCCGGATACTTCAAGAATGACCTGTTCAGCGGCGAAGGGCAGATGCTCTACGGTAACGGAGATCAGTACTACGGTCAATGGTCGGGCGGAATGCGCAGCGGCAAAGGCTCGATGATATACGCAAGCGGAGCGTACTACGAGGGCAACTGGGTCGATGACCAGCGCTCCGGGTACGGCGAGTATGAGTACGCGAGCGGCGCTACTTATAAGGGCTCTTTTCTCAACGATGTACGCGACGGTTACGGCGAGTACGTCAGCGGCCCCGGTGACCATTACGGTGACCATTATGAGGGCGAGTTTAAGAACGATTGTATAAGCGGCAAGGGTACTTACACCTGGGCCAACGGTGATACTTATACCGGAGAATTTCTGGACGATCAAAGAGAAGGTAAGGGTACTTATACCTGGGCTGACGGAGATTCCTATACCGGAGATTTTCATAACGGCCTTAAGGAAGGTTATGGAACCTATACCTGGGCTGACGGTGATTACTTTACAGGAAATTGGTTGAATGACACTCGCGAGGGGTATGGTACCATGTACTATACCGACGGCTCCACGAAATCCGGTCAGTGGAAGAACGGTAAATATGTCGGATAAACAATAAGGGAGGAATAAATCTATGCCAGCAATCGAATGCGGGAAAGGTCACCTTTACGATCCCACACTATACGCGGCGTGCCCGTACTGCAACAGCGGTATGCAGACTGTGAACTTCACGTCGCCTGCAGGTGTTCCCGTCGGCGCGGCGGGACGTACCGCACCCGTCGGTGCACCCGCCCCCGGCGCATCTGCCCCCGGCGCACCCGCAATGCCCATCGGCGAAGCCGGACGCACCATGCCCCTCGAGGGTTCCGTACCTCAGCCAGTTAACCCACAGCAGCCCGGTGTCCCCGTCCAGTCCGGGATGCCATCCTACGCTGCGCCCGGTACCTCCGTCACCGCCGACGGCAAGACCATGCCCCCCAAGGGCTACGAGGCTCCGAAGCCGTCTGCTAAGGTCGACGAGCATAACCCCACCGTAGGTGTCATGCGCAAGGAACTCCAGTTGGATCGCGACCCCGTCGTCGGCTTCCTCGTTTGCGTCCGGGGCAAACCGCGCGGCAATGCCTTCGAACTGCGCGGTCAGGTCACCACCGTCGGCCGCTCCTCCCGTATGCACATCCGCCTCACCGACGATATGACCGTCTCCGAGGAGGACCATGCCCATATCATCTATGACGACCGCGGGCAGATTTTCTACATCACCCCCCTCAAAAACCGGAACATCGTCTACGTCAACGACCGTGCCGTGCTCGCCCCCACCCCAATCGTTCCCTACGATATGATCGACCTCGGGCAGACACGCTTGTGCTTCATCCCTCTGTGCGGCGAGCGTTTCTCGTGGACCAATGAGGCTGTTTAAGCGCCGGGAGAAAATCCCGAAGAAGGTGACCGCCGACGCGACAACCGTCCCTGTCAAAGTGCACAACGTGAGGCTGTCGTATATTGTCGAGAATCTGCAGGGCATCGGAAGCCGCCCGCGGCAGGAGGATTCCTTCGCAGTTCTCAACGCCACCGACGTGCGCCTCATCCTCGACCAGGGCCTGTTCGCCGTCGTTGCCGACGGAATGGGCGGAATGCAGGATGGCCAGCTCGCCAGCACCCGTGCCGTCGAGGTGCTCACCGCCGCGTTCCGGCAGCTCGACCACGACGGAAACATCGGCGAACAGCTCTGTGAAGCTGCTCTGTCCGCGTCCGCAGAAGTCCTCGGTGTCTGCGACGGCTCCGGCGGCTCCACCTGCGTCTGTACGCTTCTGTTTGATGAACGGCTCTACTGGTGCTCCGTGGGTGACAGCGCCATCCTCCTGCGAAGAGGAGACGGTCTGTACCGCCTCAACCGCAGCCACACCTACTATAACCAGCTCCTCCTCGACGCTGTCACCGACTCCGCTGACGCTTATGCCCATCCCGGCATCGACCGCGACGCCATCGACGCCGATCCCGATGGCGTGCGCCTGACCTCCTTCCTCGGGATGGATCCGCCCGGCGAGGTCGAGTTCTCCCGCCGGCCGCTCCCTCTCATGGACGGCGATACCCTGCTGCTGTGCTCCGACGGTGTGGAAGGCGTCCTCGGGGAAGATACACTCTATGATCTGCTGTCTCTGTCCCCTCACGCCGCCTGCGACGCCATCTGCAACCACATCGAGGATCTCGCCTCCCCTTCCCAGGATAACTATACCGCCATCCTCATTGCCGTACGGCAGTGAACCCGGCACGTCTTCTTAAATATTCTCTCCGGAGGTTTTGGTATGAAAACACTTACCCGTGCGCTCGCCATTGCGCTGCTGGCGATGATGCTGACAGCCTGCGCCGTATCTTCGATTGCTGCTTTTAAGCTCGAAACCCTCGACAGCGTCGTCCTCGTCTATATGGATATCGTCTACGACGGCGAGTACATCGCCTCCTACGCCGGTACGGGGTTCTTTATCGGCGAGAAAAACCAGAATCCCCAATATATCATCACCAACCAGCACGTCATCGACATCTACGAGCAGAGCGGCGGCGGTCAGGGTGAGAGCATGCTCGTCATCGCCTACGACAGCAATACCTTCGAGGAAGCCTACGTCGTCGCTTCCGACGCCGAGAAGGACCTCGCGATTCTTAAGATCGCCAATCCCACCACGATGCGTAAACCCCTTTTCCTGCGCTCGACTGAGTCCTCCATGGTCGGCGCCACCGCCTACGCCGTCGGCTACCCCATCGTCGCCGATCTGACCAAGGACGCCGTCTCCGCTTTCGGCCGTGATGACGCCACCGTCACCTCCGGCATCATCAACCGCATCATCACCGAGTCCGGCACCGGCCGTAAGGTGCTCCAGATGGACGTCAATATCCGCGGCGGCAACTCCGGCGGCCCCCTTGTCGATGAGAATGGCTTCGTCGTCGGCATCAATACCGAGACCTCTCTCCTCGCCGAGGCGCTCAACTATGCCGTTTCCGTCGATGAGCTGATCCCGTTGCTCAAGAACAACAACATCCCCTTTGTCCTCGACAGAAGCATTGACCCGATGCTGTTGCTCTATATCGGCCTCGGCCTCCTCGGCGTCGTGCTCATCGTTGTGCTCATCGTCGTGCTGACAAAGAAAAAGCCTGAACCGGTCATGGTGAACGCCGCGCCCGCACCGCAGGCACCCGCGCCGACGCCGGCAGCTCCGATGGTTCGTCCGTCCCTGCGCTCCATGGCAGCCCAGCACGGCGGCATGACCGTTGAGCTGTCCTCCGCTCCCATTCTCATCGGACGCGATGTCGCCTCCTGCCGCATCGTCTTCACCGGCGGCACCCCAGGCGTCAGCGCGCGCCACTGCCAGGTCACTTATGACGCCGCCTCCGGCAGCTTCGTGCTCGTCGACCTCCAGAGTACCTACGGCACTTTCCTTTCAAGCGGTCAGAAGCTGCTGCCGGGCGTCCCCTATACCCTCAAGGCCCGCGACTCCTTCTACCTCGGCGACCCGTCCAACGCCCTCTATGTGGACCTGATATAAGCGATGGAAGCATATGCCTACACCAACCCCGGCGGACGCAATGTCAATGAGGACAGCATGCTGTGCGAATACGACGGCGAGCGTGGTCTGTTCCTCGTTGCTGACGGCCTCGGCGGCCACAGCCACGGCGAGATTGCGTCCGCGCTCGCCAGAGACTCCATCCGTGACGAGCTGTCCGCGTGCTCGGATATCACCCCCGACGCGCTCCGGTTTGCCCTCCGGCACGCCGGTGACGCCATCCTGCTCCGGCAGCAGGAATCCGGGCAGCGCAGTATGAAGTCTACGGCCGTCGTGCTCAGCATCTGCGACGGCCGTGCCCTCTGGGCGCATGTCGGCGATTCCCGCCTGTGGTACTTCCGCGACGGGAAGATTGCCGGCGTCACGCGTGATCAGTCGGTGTCGTATAAAAAATTCGCCTCCGGAGAAATCTCCTACGCCGGCATCAATACCGACGAGGATCGCTCAGCTCTGCTCGCTGCGCTCGGCTCCAAAGGCCGTGGGGAACCGGAGGTCCGCGAGGAACCCTGGACACTGCGTCCCGGCGACGCGTTCCTGCTGTGCTCCGACGGCTTCTGGGAATACCTGCACGAGACCGAGCTGCTCATCGACCTGCTCAAGTCCCGGACGCCGCGCGAATGGGCGGAGAATATGCTGGTGCGCATGCTCCCCAGGATGCGTCCGAACAGCGACAATCTCTCCGTAATTACAGTCATGATCAACTGATCCAGAGGTGTTCCGATGCGTAAAGTTCTAAGCCTGCTTTGTGCGGCTCTGCTGCTGTGCGTCCCCGCTTCAGCCGCAGAGTCGCCAACCGAAACGCTCAAATCCTCGTCCGGCGAGCTGTTCCGTGTTTCGGTTGATGATCGCTCTCTCAATGTGCTCCTGTCATCCGCCGAAGGCTGTACCGCCTCCGTCAAGCTCGACGGCGTGGACCAAACAGAAACGGACGAAGAAAACAGCAAAGTAGAATTCACTTCTTTTAAAGATGAGAAGACATGCATCACCGTCGCGCTCGACGCTGTCAGCGCCTTCGAAGAATACAGTCAGAATATCGCCGCGTTCCTCGATAAGCTGGAAAGCACTCTGAAAGATATCTGTCCAAACGCGGATCTCCGGCTCATTGTTCTCGGTAAGGACAAAAATATCGAACTCGATGAATATTCTCTCACGGAAGCCTTCGAGAAAGTGACCTTCTCTGCGGAATCCGCATGTTTCAACCCCGCCGCGATGCTCGCCTCGGATCCCGCTGAGGCTGTCATCCTCATCGCGTCCAGGAATGTCGCCGGAATGCCGTGCTATAATCCGAAAGTCAACAATGACTCCTCCGGTTGGATAGAATTATATACCAGAATACTTGCCAATTCCTGGCTCGCACGCTTCGACCTGTCATCGGTCACCCACCCCGGCGGATCCTGCAACGGGACATTGCTGCTGTACCGCAGCGATGGTACATTCAGCCCCATAGACTTCACCGTCACACTCCCCGCGCTGACGCCGGTATCGACCGACCAAGCCAAACAAACCAGTTCGCCGTCAACAACCACCGCCACATCCACGGCGACCTCCACGACAACCGCGACCTCTACGACAACCACAACGACAACCGCGACCTCTACGACAACCACAACGACAACTGCAACCTCTACGACAACCGCAACGACAACTGCGACGGCAACTACGACCGCAACATCTACGACGACCGACCCCGCCGGTGAAACGGAACCGGCAGACCCGACCGGCGAAACGGAGCCGGCAGACCCGACCGGTGAGACGGAACCGACCGACCTGACCGAGCCCTCCCCGACGGTATTTACATGGTTCCTGAATCTGCCGGTCTGGGTACGCATATGCATCTGCACGGCGGGCGTGCTGACACTCACGGCAATCGCTTTCCTCGTTATATGGCTGTGCGGAAAGAAGAATGCACGGCATGGGGTACCGCCCGGCATCCTCATGACGCTCCAGGTTCTCTCCGGCGACTGCGCAACGAAATCCCCCGTCTATCTGGTCGATTCGCTGACCATCGGACGCGCCAGAGACTGCACCGTCGTCTTCCGCGACGCTGAGGTCTCACAGTCTCACGCACGCGTCTTCCTCTCCCCCGCCGGCATCATGCTCGAGGATCTCGGCTCTGAAAACGGCACCTTCCTCGAGGGCGTACGCCTGCACCAGCCCAACCGCCTGCGCTCGGGCGATGTGATCTCCATCGGTAATGTGAAGTTTGTTCTGAAATTTTGACTGCTGCGGAGGTAATACCATGAAAAAAGCGTCCATCGGTATCCGTTTTCTCGCGATGTTCCTCGACGGCATCTTTATCCAAATCATCCTCGGCGTACTCTTATTTGTCAACCCCGTCGTCTTCGGCATCGTCCTGCCCTTCGGTACTCTGCTCTACTACGGCATCTTCGAGGGCAGCTCGATGAGCGCCACCCTCGGCAAAAAAATCTGCAGTATTGTCGTTGTCACCACCAACGGACAGAAGCTCTCTATGGGCACCTCATTCCTGCGCGCTCTCGGACGGCTGCTCTCGTCGCTCATCTTCGGCATCGGTTACCTCATCGCGCTGTTCAATGACCAGAACCAGGCAATGCATGATAAGCTCGCCGGTACCCTCGTCGTCACCGCCGATTCCGTCATCATACCTGTCGGCGTACCAGTCGGAGTACCCGTTAATCAGGGAGGAAATGGTATGAATCCGCAGATTGTCTGCGTCTCCGGCCCGTTTGCCGGACGCGCGTTCCCCGTCACACCCCAGGGCATCCTTCTCGGCCGTGACGCCACCGCCTGCGATATCACCTTCGGAGAGAACATCCGCGGCATCAGCCGGATCCATGCCAAAGTCGCCTATAACCCACAGACCCGCCTGTTCGTCCTCTACGACATGGGCTCCACCTATGGCACCTTCAACTCCGCCAACCAGCGCATCCCCCAGGGGCAGCCCAACGCCCTGCGCCCCGGAGAAGAGTTCTACCTCGCCTCCCGCGATAACCTGTTCCGGGCAAGTCTGTAACCTTTCCGTATAAGGAGCTTTTGAGATCATTGGCTATCAAAATCAATAAGGAGCGCATCTACTTCCGCGGCCCGTCTGCGACCGCCCTGTTCGCCGCCGCCATTGAAGGCAGCGTCCCGGATTCCGCGCTGACTTCTGCGGTACGGAAGGCCTGCGCGCGCTATCGGGTGCTCTCGTGTAAACTCATACAGGACGACGCGGGCGAGGCGTTCTTCGTACCGTGCGACCCTCCGCGTGCAGTCGAGGTGATCGCCGACCCCGAACCGTTCGATTGGGATCGTGTTGTCCGTGAGGAGGAGAAGCGCGTCTTCCGCTTTGAGGACGGCGAGTTCGTCCGCTTCCGTATCTTCCGCGGAGAGGATACGACACTGCTGCTGTCCGGCCACCATCTCGCCGGCGACGCGAACGCCTGGGTCTTCCTGCTGCGCGACATCATGACCTGCCTGTCAGACCCGGATACGACGCTCTCTGAAATCCCCATTACGCTGTGCGATCCGGATACCGCCGCGCGTGGCGTCAAGCTGCCGCTGTCGATTCGGCTGATGGTGAAAACGGTCAACGGCCAATGGAAGCGCGGCGGACGTCAGTTCTCCTTTGAGGATTATGAAACCCTCTGTCAAAAATACTGGGAGAAACGCGATACATCGGTGCTCAAGGCTGTTTTTCAGCCCGAAGAGACCGAAAAGCTCCTTGCGAAGTGCCGGAAACTGGACATCACCGTCAACTCGGCGCTTGCGGCAGCGTTCGTCCTCGGCGCGCAGGAGTCGAGCGTCGGCGTTGCGGTCAACGTCCGGGAGAAGGGTTGCGAAACCCTCGGCAACTACGCCACCGGCATCTCCGTCGACTACTTCCCCGACGCCGATACCTCCTTCGATACACGCGCACAGGAAGTGCACGCGGCAATCTATCAGAAGCTCTCCGACCCCAAGGCGCGCGGATTCCTGCTCAAGTTCATGAGCCTCATCGCTCCCACGCTCATCGACGCTGCGTACTTCAGCGCGTTCGGCGGCTATGCGAATCCGATTGCCTCCCGCGCCGCGCAGATGTTCGGCTTCACCGGTACCCCGAAGGGCGTCAGTCTCACAAACCTTGCGCATCTGCCCATCCCGTACGCGTACGGCAAATACCGGCTGCGCGAGGTCGTGTTCGTACCGCCGCTCGTGCCCGGCGCGTCACGGCTCGTCGGTGCCGCTGCCCTCGACGGTGCCCTCTGTCTTACCATGCACTTCGACGCCCGTGAGACCGACCGCATGCAGGAGGACTTCTCCCGCGCCGTCGGCTACCTGCGCCGGATGGCCGGCATCGTATAACCGCCGGATATAAAAAGGAGCGCCGCTTCCCTTGTACGAGAAGCTGACGCTCCCTTTTGCGTATCCGTCAGATTATAATCGCCGCCGGTGCCAGTCCCGCGCCGATCAGAAGAAAAAGAGGCGGCATCAGGAAAAATACGTCTGTTAACATAATCTTCCCTCTTTCTTATCAGCCGAACCAGGTGTAGAATGTCCGCACGCCCGCGTCGCCGAACCAGTCGTAACATAAGCGCTGCCCGTCGCACAGGTACTCGCAGGGGCAGGTTGTCCGCTCCCAGTCGAGCGGCTCGAATGTGTGAGGCTCCTTCGCCGTCTCGTAGATGCCCCGCAGCCGTACAAGCTCCGGCGCGGTCAGACGTCCCGGCGCGATCGACGAAAACAACGCCGTTCCGGAACGTGCCACCAGCTCCGCAAAGCGCAGATTCTCCTGTGTCGGTACCTTCTCCGTGAACGCCGCACAGTCCGCGTCTGTCATGAAGAAGCGCCCGTTCTGGTAGAGCCGCAAAGCCAGCGTCCCGATTCCGGAGCGCCGTGTGATCTCCCATACACGCCCCGACGTGTCGCCGCCCGAACGCATCAGCTCGTGGATGCCCGCCGTCAGATGGTTATAGGTGTTGCAGCCCATCACGTACGCGCCGCCTGCCGCGTCCTGAACCGTCCTGTACAGCGCTTTCACAATCTGCGCCGTCGTACGTGTCCGGTCACGGAAGTGCCAGCCCTCCGGCGTGAGCTGATGGCCCGCGCCGCTGTCCGTCATCCCGGAGAGGTCGTAGCTCGAGAAGTCATGCTTGATGAGCCGATAGCCCCAGCCCGCGACGCGCGCGACGTCCTCACCAATGCGCAGAAGAACCTCCGGCACGCTCGGATCAAGGATGAAGCCCGTGTCCGGCTGAATCCCCACCGGACGCTCAAGACGCCAGCTCTCCGGCAGCGTTATGTCCTCGGAAAGCGTCGGACGCATCCACAGCCCCGGGATACAGCCCTCACGCCGGATGTCCTCCGCGACCTCGCCCATGTCGCCGAAACGGTCGTTGCCCACCCACGGGCCGCCGATGTACCCCTTCCGACGGTTTTTCTGCCAGCCGTCGTCGATCACCATGTACGGCCGCATACAGCCGTCTACCAGGCTCCCCATCAGCGCTGCGTCGTTATGGACGCTTTCCCGGGTAATGTTCCCGTAGGCGTAGTACCAGTTGTTTGCGCCGAATACCGGACGCGTCGGCAGCTTCGGATGCGGACACATCAGCCCCGCAAACGTCTGCGCCGCATCGAATGCCGTACCCTCGCCTTCATATGTGACCAGCTCGCAGGCATCAAGCGTGTCGAACGCCGCGCCGTCGCCGCCGCAGCGTACGTCCAGCCACAGCGTCACGCCGGACGCGTCCGTCTGCCAGAAGATGAACGCGTCCGGACCCGTCTTCACGCCGACACCCACGTACCGCGTACCTTCCCGCGTCATGAAATACCACGGCAGCTCCCGCTCCGGGCATGGGGTCTCCCAACCAATGTCGCCGCAGTTGCGCTGCCAGGTGTCCCGCAGCACCCGTTCCACACCCCGGTTGCCGCAGACCCACCGCAGCTTGAACCGCTTCACGTATGGGGCGTTTTTGTCCCGCTCGATATGGATTCCGCCGTCATACCGCAGCCGTATCCCTCCGAATACATAGCCCTCCGGCGTGCGCTCCATCTCATGGAAGCCGTCCGTCTCAACCCATGCGCGTACCGGAAGCTCCCGAAAATCCGCCGCTTGCATCGTTATCCCTTCCTTCCTGTGTGCTGCTTCCATTATACCAGAATGCTTTCCCGTACGCAACCGGGTTTGTCAGGATTTTACACCTCTTCTTCACAAAACCTTTATCTTCCCTCCGCCCGTTTCGGAAACAAATCTCTCCGTACATGCGTCTAATTTCAAGGTTCCACAAGCCTTTCCTTTTGTCAGGAGCATTTGATATGAAACGATTGTCCCTGCGCGGTCTGAAAAAGCCGCGTCCCGATCCTGCGGATGAACAGATCTCCCCCATGCGTCGCCTGTTCCATCGCAGCCCTCTCTCTGCGCGTGAGCGCCGCATCAAACATGCCTCCGCAGCCTTCCTCGCGCCCAGCATCGCCGGTACGCTGCTGTTTTTCGGGATGCCCTTCGTCGTCGTCATCTACTATGCACTCGTCGATAACCCCATCTCCCATAACTTCGTCTTCCTCAACAACTTCATTGCACTGCTCAACAATACCGCCTTCCGCCTTGCCGCGAAGAACACCGCGATGTTCTCCGTCGTCGCCGTACCTCTCGCCGTAGTACTGTCGCTGCTTTTAGCCATGCTTCTCGACAGTCGGATTCCCCTCGCCTCCCAGTTCCGTACCTTCTTCCTCTCCCCCATGATGGTTCCCGTCGCGTCTGTTGTGCTCATTTTCCAGGTCATCTTCCACTTCAACGGCGCGCTCAATGCGCTGCTCGCACGTTTCGGGCTGGCTCCCATCGACTGGCTCAAGTCCGAGTACAACCGCTACGTCGTCATGATCCTGTTCCTGTGGAAGAACCTCGGTTACAATATGATCCTCTTTATGGCAGCTCTCTCCAACATCCCCGCTGAAATCCTCGAGGTCTCTACCATCGAGGGATGCGGCGCACTGCGCAAGTTCTTCGCCATCAAGCTGCGCTACCTTTCCTCCACCATCCTGTTTGTCGCCATCCTCTCGCTCATCAACTCCTTCAAGGTCTTCCGCGAGGTCTACCTCCTCACCGGCGATTACCCCTACGACGGGCTCTACTTACTTCAGCACTTCATGAACAATACCTTCAAGTCCCTCGACTATCAGCGCCTGTCCGCCGCCGCCATCCTCATGGCCCTTGTCATGATCATCATCATCGGCGTCCTCTTTCTCATAGAAAGCTACTACGGAAGGGATGTGGAAGGCTGATGCGCACGCCAAGCCCTCACCGGCTGCGGAAAAACCTCACCCGCGCCATCCTGTTCGTCATCGCCGCAGTCTTCGCCATCATCTTTCTCCTGCCAACCATCCTCACCATCTCCAACTCCTTCATGACCGCCACCGAGATCACCGCCAACTACGGTAAAATTTTTCAGAACGTCTCCGGCGGCTCCAAGAAGTTTATCTCCGAGACCGTCAACCTCAAGTTCATCCCCGACCGCGTCAGCTTCTCCCAGTACGCGACCGTCCTCATCAAAAGCCCCGCGTACCTTCTGAAGTTCTGGAACAGCGTCATCCTCGTCGTCCCCATCGTCATCTTCCAGGTGCTCGTCGCGAGCTTTGCAGCCTATGGGTTTGCACGCTATAAGGGCCGCCTGCGCGAGATCATCTTCTTCTCCTATATCATCCTCATGCTCATGCCCTACCAGGTCACGCTCGTCCCCAACTACCTCGTCTCCAAATGGCTCCATATCCTCGACACACGCTGGGCTATCATCCTCACCGGCATCTTCTCGCCGCTGTCCGTGTTCATCCTTACCAAGTACATGCGCCGTATCCCCGTCTCCTACGTCGAGGCCGCAAAGCTCGACGGTGCCAATGAGTGGCAGATCTTTACAAAGCTCTTCTTCCCGCTTTCCGGCGGCGTCCTCTATTCCGTCGCCATCCTTGTCTTCATCGACTACTGGAACATGGTCGAACAGCCCATCGTCCTTCTGTCCGATTCCGAGCTGCATCCGCTGTCCGTGTTCCTGTCAAAAATCAACTCCGGCGAGGTCGGACTGGCCTTCGCGGTCGCGACCATCTATATGATTCCCACCTTACTGATGTTTCTGCACGGCGAGGAACACCTCGTCGAGGGAATCACCTATTCCGGCGGTATAAAGGGGTAACATTCCATGAGTTCAGCAGTAAAAAACCGCGCATGGGTCAAAAACGCGGCGATCATCTTCCTCGCCGTCATGCTCGTGCTGACGTTCTTCTCCAACACCATCATGAACCGCGCTCTTCCCGAGGTTGCCGCACAGTACGCGCAGTCCGGTACCATCACCTCCAAGGTGCGCGCCACCGCCGACGTCAAGGCCAATATGACCTACAACGTCGAGGTCGCCGAGACCCGCATCGTCGAAAGCGTCGCTGTCCGGCAGGGCGATACCGTCGAGGCCGGTCAGATTCTCTACTACCTCGCCGACCGTGAAAGCGCCGAGCTTAAAGAGGCTCAGGCTCAGCTCGATACCCTGCAGCTTGCCTACGACAAGGCCAAGCTGCAGCTTGAAATTCCCGATTATACCGCCGACGAGAACGAGATCGCACAGCTCGAGCAGGACCTTGCCGAAGCCCGTACCAAGCGCGACGAGATTGCCGCGAAGAACGAGAAGGTCAAGAAGGCCAAGGCTGCCGTCCGCTCCGCGCAGAATTATGTCGACTCCCTCACCGATAAGCAGGCTTCCATCCAGGAGCAGATTGCCGCGCTGTCCGAGGGTTCCTCCGCGCTCAAGCAGTACCAGCAGGCGCTCGATCAGGCGAAGAAGGCTCTTGAGACCGCCAAGAAGAACCTCGAGAATATAAAAGCCGAGGGTGACATCGACGCCGCGCGCAAGACCGTCGATGAACTGGTCAAGACCCTCGAGGATGAACAGCTCAAATTGAACCGTATGAACGAAGATCTGCAGCGTCTGTACCTCGCGCGCGATATGGAGAACGCCGAATACCAGGCCGCCTACGACGATGCCGTCCGCGCGCTCGAGGAAGCACTTCATACGGTTTCCTACGATGAAAATGGCAACCCCATCGACAACTCCGCCGCAATCAACGCCGCCCAGGCCAACGTCGAAGCCGCACGGCGCAAGCTTGGCACCGCGTCCGACGCCGACATCCTCGCGCAGCAGCGCGCCATCGAGGATCAGCACATCACCATCACCCGCACCCAGAAGAGCCTCGACGCCGCACGTCAGGAGCTTTCCCGCATCGAAGGGCTTTCTTTCCGAAAGCAGCAGCTCGAAAGCGAGGTCACCCGCTGCGAGGGTGCCGTCGACGCCGCACAGAACAACTTCGACAACGCCCTCGAGAGCGCGTCCTCCTCCCTCAAATTGCAGCTCGATACCGTCAAGACGCAGCTCAGGGCCGCCCAGCACGCGCTCGAGGATGCCAATACCGCCCTCTCCGATGCTCAGGCTGAAGCGTCCACCACCACCGAACAGGCCGACGCCGACATCAAAGCCAAGGAGCGTGAACTCGAGGCCAAAAGACTTGCCCTCGCGCAGAAGAAGGAGAAAGCCCTCAACGACGCCGCCCTCTCCAACCTCGACATGCAGGCCCAGGCCGACGCCATTGAGAAACAAAAAGCGCTCATCGAAACGCTCAAGAAGAAAGATACCGGCGCCACCATCACCGCGCAGTACGGCGGCGTCGTCACCTCCCTCTCCGCCGTCGCCGGCGATACCGTCTCTACCGGTTCTGTTGTCGCCGTCATCGAGGTCGTCGAGAAGGGCTATACCCTCCAGTTCACCGTCACCACCGAGCAGGCTAAGCTCATCCGCACCGGCGACGTCGCCTCCATCAACAGCTGGTGGGGCAGCGATACCGTCGTCACCGTCACCGGAATCCGCAGTGACCCGCAGAGTGCCGGAAAAAGCAAGATCATCGTCTGTTCCGTCGAGGGTGACGTCACCGTCGGTCAGTCGCTGAGCATCGTCCTCGGTGAACGCGGTGCAACCTATGATATCGTCGTCCCCAACTCCGCCATCCGTGAGGACTCCAACGGCAAGTTCATCCTCATCGTTGAGTCCAAGTCCTCGCCGCTGGGCAACCGCTACATCGCCACCCGCGCCGATATCACCGTCCTCGCGTCCGACGACAACAGTTCAGCCGTCTCCGGCGCCCTCTACGGCAATGAGTTCGTCATCACCACCTCGACCAAGCCCATCGAGGCCGGTCAGCAGGTGCGTATGGTGGAGACCTGATATGGACAGCTTCTTGAAACGCCACCGCTTCTTCATAATCCTCGAAAGCGCCGCCGTCGTGCTCATCGCCGTGCTCATGCTGTGGGAGAGCAGTCTCGTCGGAACACTCTCCTCTCAGAAAGCCGCCGCACGCTGGCAGAAATCCGGCCGCTATGCCCAGATCAGCGCCTTCTTCGCTGCCGGGCACGGTATGGATGAGAATGCCGTCTATACCCTCCGCACGGCCGTCAATTCAGCACTCACCCAGGCCTCCATCACCGCTCCCACCGACTCCGCACGGCTCTGGTATGACGCCTACAGCGCTGAGACCTCCCTCTCCGCAGCCACCTTCCGCGCTTCCGTAAACGCAGCCGTCACCGCCGTCGGAGGCGACTTCTTCCGCATCCATCCCCTTCCGCTCGAAAGCGGCTGGTACTTCTCCGACAGCGACATCACACAGGATCGCGTGCTGCTCGATACCGTCGCGGCCTGGCAGCTCTTCGGCTCCTATGACGTCGCCGGCATGGAGGTCACCATCGCCGGACGTCCCTTCGTTGTCGCCGGCGTCGTATCCCCCGAGCCTGACCGCTATACCTCCCGCGCCTATGGCGAGGCTCCGCGTATCTATATGAGCTATGTCACCCTCAGCGATTACCAGCAGACCGAGCTGACCTGCTACGAAGCCGTACTCCCCGACCCCGTCACCGGCTTCGCGCAGAACCTGCTGGCAAAACAGCTCCCCGTATCCGAAGGCTACCGGCAGATCATCGAGAACTCCGCGCGCTTTACCTTCTCCGGTCTGCTCGCGCTGCTGAAGGATTTCGCCGCCAGCCGCATGGTCTCCGTGCCGGTCGTCTATCCGTACTGGGAGAACGCCGCACGGATGCTCGAAATCCACGCCGTCTTACTGCAGCTGGCGTGGATGGTTCTGTGCATTGTCCCCATAACAGGGATTGTCGTCATCACCGTACGGCTCTGGAAGGGACGGCGTCTCCACTTTAAGGATATCCCCGACTACTATGAGCGTGCACGCGAATTTTTCAACGAAAAGCGCCTTGCGTGGAAAGAAAAACAGGCGCAGAAATCCAGCCGTAAAAAAGGGAAGGAAAAACTCCCCGAAGATTTGAAGGAGACGGAACATGAAGAAAGCACTCTGTAGGATTCTCGCGCTGACCCTGAGCGTTCTGTGTATCGCGGCGCTGTTCACGGGCTGCGGAAAAAAGGCTCCCGCACCGGTCAAGGTGCAATATGTCTACAAGTCCGAGGATATCGCACTCCCCGCCGGTATCCGCGAGGTCAACCAGGTCATCCACGCCGGCGACTACCTCTACCTCAACGGCGCCGACCATGACGACAACTATAGCTACTACCGGCAGAAGCTCGTGCGCATGAAGCTCGACGGCTCCGAGGTCTCCGAGCTTCCCGTCTTCCCCCAGAATGACAATGAAGCCGAGCTCGATGGGAAAACCATCGCTGACGGAGACGCTGCGGCCGTTGAAGCTGTCCCGGATGACGCCTTCGGGGAAAATGTCAACGGGGGGGAGTACACCTACGTCCAGGGTATGTGCGGCGCCTCCGACGGGACGCTGTGGTACATCGAGAGCCGCAGCATTTACGACTACTCCGACCCCGAGAATTATAAAGAGGAGAACCACTTCACGCTGCGCCATGTAGACGGCGCGAATAACCCGCTCGCCGAGATCAACCTCGACGCGCTCAATACCGACCCGGAGGGCTGGTTCTACATCACCCAGTTCGCCATCGATGACGCCGGGAATATCTATCTGACGCTCAACGACCGCATTGCCGTGCTCGACCCGACGGGTAAGAAGCTCTTCGAGATCGAGCTGGATATTGAGAACGGCGAGAATGTTTCCGGTATGATTCGCTCCGGCGAGGGCAAGATCATCTGCTCCTTCTACGGAAAAAGCGGCGGCAACAATACCGTCCGCGAGATCGATGTCGCATCCGGAGGATTCGGGCGTGAGGGCAAGATCACCAATACTGAGGGCGCCTCCCCCTACGCCTACTATAACATCCTCCCCGGCTTCGGCTGCACGCTGTTCTACTCCGACCAGACCGCCGTCTATTCCTACGACATCGCGACCCAGGTCTCCACACCCGTCCTCAACTTCATCAACTCCGATATCGACGCCAATCAGAACAGCAACATCGTCCCCATTAGTGCCACGCAGATGATCACCATCGGCTATAGCTATGACGACTACTCCCCCGTCCTGATGCGTCTGACCAAGGTGCCCGATGAGGACGTCGTCGCCAAGCGCATCATCACCCTCGGCACCACCGGACTCAACTATATGACCCGCCGTGCCGTCGTCGCGTTCAATAAGTCCAACGAAGAATACCGCATCGAGGTGCGCGACTATAGCTCCTACAACGGTACCATCGTCGCCACCGCCGCCATGTCCTCCGGTTCCGAAATAGAATACGACTGGGAAGCCGGGATGAAGAAGTTCAACAACGAGCTCATTGCCGGTAATATCCCCGATATCATCCAGATCGACTCCAATATGCCCTACGCAAGCTACGTCTCCAAGGGTCTGCTCGCCGATCTCTATCCCTTCTTCGAGAAGGATGAGGAGTTTAACAAGTCCGACTTCCTCGAGAACATCTTCACCTCCCTCGAGACAAACGGAAAGCTCTATTCCTTCACCCCCGGCTTCAACCTCTACACCGTCCTGGGCAAGTCCTCCCTCGTCGGCAATACCGGCAGCTGGACGATGGATCAGATGCTTGCGCTGCAGTCCGCTCACCCCGACGCCAAGCTCTTCTCCGAAACCACCCGCGACAACTTCATGCAGTACGCCATCACCCTCTCCGCCGACTCCTACATCGACTACCAGAAGGGCACCTGCTCGTTCAACACACCGTCGTTCCAGCGCCTCCTCGAGATTGCCAAGACCTTCCCCGAGGAGATCAACTACGAGGAGCTTTGGGGCGAAGAAAACTGGGAGGAATACTGGAACGAGTCCCAGACCCAGTACCGCGATAATAAGACCTTGCTGATGGTTTCCTACCTCTACGACTTCTCCTACCTCCACACCATCGAAGCCGCGCAGTTCGGCGAGCCCGTAACGTTGATCGGCTTCCCGTGCGACAACGGCTCTGGCTCGGCGTTCATACTCAGCCAGCAGTACGCCATCTCCGCGAAGTCCGCCAACTCCGCCGGCGCCTGGCAGTTCCTCCGCTCCTTCCTCACCGACGAATACCAGAATAAACTTTCCGAAAATTCCGGCGAGTTCCCCATCAAGCTCTCCGCCCTCTCCGCCTATGCCCAGAAGGCCATGACCCCCCATACCTACATAGACGAAAACGGCAATACCGTCGAACAGCCCAATACCTACTGGATGGTCGACCAGGAAATCGACATCGGCTACCCCACCCAGGCTGATATTGACCGCATGATGGACTTCATTCGCAGCATCAAGACCGTCTTCCGTACCGACAGCTCCCTCATGGATATCATCAACGAGGAGACCGGTGCCTTCTTTGCGGGTCAGAAAACCGCCCAGGAGGTCTCCGATATCATCCAGAACCGCATCCAGATCTATATCAGCGAGTCGAGATAGACGCATAACTAAACGCCGCCCATCCGGTTATACGGAAGGGCGGCGTTCTTATGCGTTGTGATACGCGACGATATACTCAGGTGGCTCCGTGAGGGGACCCGGGCAGGTCTCCCGGTACATCATGCAGAGCGGCCGGGGCATCGGGCAGCGGGAGGTTCGGTGGATGCCATAGGTTAACGAAGAAACCTCACAGATTTACCTGTGAGGTTTCCATACAAATGGTTGCGGAGGCAGGACTTGAACCTGCAACCTTCGGGTTATGAGCCCGACGAGCTACCAACTGCTCCATCCCGCGTTAGGTTAATTT
>JAAZKA010000008.1 GCA_012800055.1 Clostridiales bacterium | reverse complement strand
GCGGTGCATCCGGACGGTGACGCGGCGCCGCTGACGACCGCGCCCGCGAACGCGCCGCAGCCCGCGAAACCGCATCCGCCACAGTTCGCGCCCGGTAAAACTTCTATGATTTTCTCCACGCGCCGGTCGGTTTTGACCGCGAAGACCTTTGACGCCACCGCCAGCAGCGCGCCCAATACCAGACCCAGCGTTCCCAGCGCGATGACCGCGTATACAATATTCATATAATCCATACCACTCACCAAACCTTCAGACCCTGGAAGCCCATGAACGCGATGGACAGCAGCGCGGCCGTCACCAGCGCGATCGGGAAGCCTTCGAACGCCTTGGGATAGTCTGCGTACTCCAGACGCTCACGGATCGACGCGAAGATCGTGATCGCCAGCAGGAAGCCGATGCCGGCGGTTGTCGCATACACGACGCTCTCGATGAAGTTATAGCTGCGCTCGACGTTCAGAAGCGCTACGCCCAGCACCGCGCAGTTGGTTGTGATCAGCGGCAGGTAGATACCGAGTGCCTGGTACAGCGACGGCAGCGCCTTCTGGAGGAACATCTCTACAAACTGCACCAGCGCTGCAATCACGAGGATGAACGCGAGGGTCTGCATGTACTCAAGCCCGAACGGTTCCAGGATGAAGCGGTTGACACACCAGGTACACGCGGAGGAGACTCCCATGACGAAGACGACGGCGAGACCCATACCGGTGGCGGTGGAGGTGGACTTGGAGACTCCGAGGAAGGGGCAGATGCCGAGGAATTTGACGAATACAAAGTTTTCCACGAGGATCGCGGAGAGGGACATTGCGAGAAGTTCTGTGAGTGTCATTGCGCATTACCTCCCTGCTGGATGTCTTCGGCGACCTTCTCGGCGATCGTGACGTTCTTCTTACGATTTTTGATCGCCGCAACCAGCGCGATGAGCATTCCCAATGTGAGGAAGCCTCCCGGAGGCAGCAGGAAGAACGTGGCGGAGGGGTAATTCGACCCGAGGATGTTGATGCCCAGAATCGTGCCGTTTCCGAGAAGCTCACGGATGACCGCGAGAACGGAGAGCGCGAGCGTGAACCCGAGTCCCATCGACAGTCCGTCGAGCGCGGAGCGTCCGGGGCTGTTGTTCGACGCAAACGCCTCGGCGCGCGCGAGGATGATGCAGTTGACGACGATCAGCGGGATATACAGACCCAGGCGTGCCGAAAGCGCCGGCAGGTATGCCCGCATCAGCAGATCGATGATCGTGACGAAGCCGGAGATCAGCACGACATATGCGGCGATGCGGATTTTCGACGGGATGAGTTTCCGCAGCAGCGAGATGGCGGTATTGGAGCCGATGAGGACGGCCGTCGCGGCGAGCCCCATGCCGATCGCGTTCTCCACGGAGGTCGAGACAGCCATCGTCGGGCACATGCCCAGAAGCTGTACGAGAGTGGGGTTGTTGTTGATCATGCCGGAGAAGAAGTCGCGAGCCTCTTTTTTGAAGTCCATCGTTATTTCCCTCCCAACGCGGAAGTCGCGGCTAAGGCTTGTTCAACACCCTGTGTGACGGCTTTCGAGGTGACGGTCGCGCCGGAGATTGCGTCGATGCCGTTGTCGGCAGTCTGTCCGGCTTTGCGCACATGAATACCGGCGGACAGACCCTTATACTGCTCGGTAAACCAGCTCTCGACGAGCCGCGCACCGAGACCGGCGGTCTCCGAATGGCTTGAGACCTTGATGCCCGCAACGGTGTGGTCAACTGCGATGCCCACGGTGATGCCGATCTTGCCGCCGAAGCCCGACGGTGCAGTCTCGCAGACCCAACCGACGAGTGTGCCGCCCTTTTTCGCTTCATAAAGTGCCGTGACGCCGTTCTCCGCGTCGAGCGCGGTGAACGTATCGGCGTCGGGAAGTACCGCGTGCATCGCGGCTTCCTTCGTCTCCGTCTGCTTCCGGGCGATCGGTGCGGCGGTAACGGCGTTGACCAGTCCCAGGAGTCCCGCGACCGCCAGTGTGATCAAAGTCAGCGTGATGATCAGGCGCGCGGAGGAATTTTCGTCTTTCACGCATGTCCCCCCTTATCTGCGGTATCTTCGTTTTTCACGAAGGCATTCTTCATCAGCTTCTTGAAGTTCTCCATCCGGGAGGTTCCGTAGCGTTTTGGTTTGAAGTTGGCGTCGATCATCCACACGAGCGCGTTCATCACGAGGATGGAAAAGCTGACACCCTCGGCATAGGAGCCGAAGTAGCGGATGAAGACAGTCAGCAAGCCGCAGCCGAAACCATAGATGAGCTGTCCGCCGGGTGTGACGGGGGAGCTTGTGTAGTCGGTCGCCATGTAGATGGCGCCGAGGAGCAGTCCGCCTCCGGTGACGGCGAGAGCGGTATAGTCAAGCGCGGCCATGCCGCCGCGCGGGAACAGCAGTGCTAAAACCGCGACGGTTGCGATGTACGTGACGGGGATGCGGTAGGAGATGACGCGGCGGTAGAGTAAGTACAGTCCGCCCGCGAGCAGAGCCAAAGCGGATGTTTCACCCAGGCAGCCGCCGACCTGACCGAGCAGGGTCTCCATGACGCTGAGGGTGACGCTTCCGCCTTCCTTGAGGATGCCGAGCGGAGTGGCGGAGGACACGGCGTCGACGTTGCCCAGCAGCGGGAGTACGGTGTGCGGAGCGGTGAAGCGGGTCATATACGCCGGCCACGACAACATCAGGAATACGCGCGCGGCAAGGGCGGGGTTGAAGACATTCTTGCCCATGCCGCCGTAAAGCTGCTTGACAATGACGATGGCGAACGCCGCGCCGACAATGGGTATCCAGATCGGCACACTGACCGGAAGGTTAAACGCGAGCAACACGCCCGTGACGGCGGCTGAGAGGTCACTGACCGGGATGGGTTTCTTCATCAGCTTGCAGTAGAGCCACTCGAAGAAGATACATGCCGCGACGGAGATCGCCGTGAGGGACAGCGCGCGCAGTCCGAAGGTGAACGCCGAGACGACGAGCGCGGGAAACAGGGCGATGAGCACGTCGAGCATGAGGGAATGGGTGGAATCGGTGCTGCGGACATGCGGCGAGGAGGTGACGATAAAAAGACGGTTCGGCTTGTCCATGTTATTTCTTCCTCCTCTCCATGACGCGCGCCTTGGCGACACAGAAGGTCTGAGTCAGGTGCAGGCTGCCGGGGCACTCGTAGGTGCAGGCGCCGCACTCCATGCAGTCGAGGACATTGAGTGCCTCGCACTCATTCCACCGCTCGTGCGTAGCGTTCATATACATGTACGTCGGCAGCAGGCGCATTGGGCACGCCTCGATGCAGCGTCCGCAGCGGATGCAGACCGGGGTTTTCACACGACGATCCTCGTTCTCCGAGAAGAACAGTACGGCGTTGGATGCCTTGAGTACCGGAACGTCCAATGAGAACTGAGCGCTGCCCATCATCGGGCCGCCCATGATGATCTTCTGCGGCTGATCGGTGAATCCGCCGCACGCTTCGACCAGCGCGGAGATCGGCGTGCCGACGCGCACGAGCAGATTCTTCGGCACGGCGATTGCGGAGCCGGAAACCGTCACGATGCGGCGGATATCGGGCATCCCATTGACGATGGCTCTGTAGATCGCGCCGATGGTGTCGACGTTGAGCACGCAGCACCCGGCCTCCGACGGCAGCTTTCCGGGGGGCACTTCGCGCCCGGTGATCGCGCGGATGAGTTGCTTCTCGCTGCCCTGCGGATACTTCGTTTCCAGCTCGACGACGTTGATGCGCTCATCACCGCGTGTGGCGCGCTTCATCATTGCGATGGCGTCGGGCTTGTTGTGCTCAATGGCCACACTCACGCGGACGTTCGGGAACACACGCATCAGCACATACAAACCGCCGACGATGTCATCGGTGTATTCCAGCAGCGCGCGGTGGTCGGCGGTGATGTACGGCTCACACTCGGCGGCGTTGGCGATGAGCGTGTCGACCGGCCCCAGTGCCGAACGGAGCTTGGCATGCGTCGGGAACGCGGCACCGCCGTGTCCGACGATGCCGGCCTCGCGGATGGCCCGGATGATGGTCTCGGCATCGGCATGCTCCCAGTCGGGAACGGGCGTCGGCTCGCAGAGCGTGTCCAGTCCGTCATTCTCGATGACGACGGACATCAGCTTCGCGCCCGACGGATGCAGCCGCGGCTCAACAGCCTTCACAGTTCCCGAGACACTCGCGTGAATCGGGACAGAGATGAACGCGGTCGAGTCGCCGACCTTCTGTCCCATCAGCACCGTGTCGCCCTTCTTCACCGTCGGTGTACAGGGAACACCGATGTGCATGGACATCGGGATGATGATCTCACTCGGCGGCACTAAAACCTCGACGCGCTTTTTGGAGGTCAGCTCCTTGTGCGGGTCGGGATGAATCCCTCCGCGAAAGGAAGCTCTCATATAGGTCACCTCTACATTTATTGTGGGAAATACGTCAGTACGCGGTACGGTTTATCCCATGTAAAACCGCGTTCATATTATTATACTGGATTTCGGCAGATTTTGCAAGAGCCGCCGCGTGTTTTTTGCCGAAATTTTATCAGCCTGCAAAAAAATATTCGCCATTACCGCTTTACAAATCGTGTCCTTTCAGGATATAATAAAAAAGTATTAGGTTCGCAGGAAATCGAAAGGTTATACGGAAAATGGAGCTTGAGTATAAATACGCCGTCCCCGACGACCCGACGGCTGATGCAATCGTATGCGATGCGCAGGTGTGGGGCACTCCCGAAGTGATCGAAATGTCCACGTACTACTACGATACGCCTGACCATGCGCTGCGGGAGAAGTATCTGACGCTGCGGCTGCGAGAGGAACGCGTACGGGGTGGGAAAACCCGGACGATGTGCTGCCTGAAGGCGCCGTACGGCGAGGAATCCGACCCGGCGCTGAAAAGACACGTGGAGCTGGAGCGTGAAGCGCCCGATATCGGAACCGGTGTATCCGCGCTGCTGACGTATCCGGATGCCGCGCCCTATGCCGCCGACCTCATCGCCGCAAGGAAGTGTGGGCTGATCATTATAGCGTCGCTTGCCTACACGCGTTGGGAATATAGGCTGACGTTCGGCGGTGCGGTGTGCACGCTGTGTGTCGACCGTGGGACGATTGGGCATGAGATGCTGCGGGAACTGGAGCTGGAGCTGAAGGACGGCGCGTTCGAACCGGTGACGAAGCTCGCAGGAATGCTCGCGGAGAAGTACCGTCTGACGCCGGAGCCCCGCTCGAAATATGCGAGGGCATTGCTGGGAGGATGAAGATGGAACCTTTTACGGGACTGACCCCCGGGGAAGCCGCCGCGCGTGCCATGGAGGATACGCCGCAGCATCCGACGGTGAACCGCGACCCGAAATCCCACACGAAATCGGTCGGACGCATCCTCTGCGAGAACGCGCTGACGGTGTTCAACCTGGTGAATCTGGTGCTCGCGATCTGCGTGATCAGCGTAGGGGCGCCGATTAAGAACATTCTGTTCATGGGGATTGTGCTGATGAACCTCGCAATCGGCGTTGTGCAGGAGCTGCGGGCCAGAGCGGTGGTGGAGAAACTGACGCTGCTGGCCGATGCGCCGGTAAGAGTCCTGCGCGGAGGCGTCGAGACCCCGCTGCCGCGTACGGAGATTGTGCTGGGCGATACGCTGCGGCTGCATACGGGCGAGAGGGTGCCGTGCGACTGCCGCATCCTCGACGGCGCGTGCGAGGCCGACGCGTCCGCACTGACCGGCGAGAGCGTGCCGGAGACGCCGGACGTCGGGGAGATGCTGTGGGCGGGATCGTTTCTGACCTCCGGCTCCGTATATGCCGAGGCTACCGGCGTTGGGAGTGCGTGCCGGATGGCGGCGATCGCGGCGTCGGCGAAGGAGTCGAAGCTCGCGCCGTCGGAGATTATGCGCACGCTGAATCGTGTGATCTCCGTCCTGGCGGCGGCGATCATTCCGGTCGGCGCGGTGCTCATGTGGCAGCAGCTCCGGCTGCAGGACTTCTCGCTCGCCGTTGTCAACGTCACCGCCGCGCTCATCGGCATGATCCCCGAGGGTCTGATGCTGCTGACCTCGACCGTCTTCGCGGTCGGCGTCATCCGGCTGTCGAAGTACCGGGTGCTTGTCCGCGAGCTTGCCAGCATCGAGAGCCTCGCGCGCGTGAACCTGCTGTGCCTTGATAAGACCGGCACCATTACCAGCGGCGAGATGGAGTTTTCGACGCTCATCCCTATGACCGACGCCGAAGACGCCGCGCGCGCTCTGCGGATGCTGACCTTCGCGCTCGACGACGATTCCGCGACGTTTTCCGCAATTCGGCGGTGGGGCATACGGAGGGAGAGAACTCCCTGCGAATTGTATCCCGCAACCGTGAAGATGCCGTTCTCGAGCCGTACCAAACGCTCCGGCGCGGCGTTCGGAGATGTTGCCTATGTCCTCGGCGCACCGGAATGGCTGATGCCCCATCTGGATATCACACCATATTACGAAAACGGACAGCTCCGGCCAGACGCACGGGTCCTCCTGCTCGTACGCTGCGCACATCTGCCTGACGGCGACGCACCGGTCGAACACCCGGTACCCGTCGCACTGGTTGCCTTGCGAGATCAGGTACGCGAAACCGCCAAAGAGACGTTCTCCTTCTTCCTGCGGGAAGGCGTCGGGCTGCGGGTGATTTCCGGAGACAATCCCGTCACGGTCTCTCAGGTCGCCGCGCGCGCCGGTATCCCGCACGCCGAGCGGTACATAGACGCCTCCACGCTCGAGAGCCGGTCGGACGTTCTCGCGGCGGCGGAGCGATACACCGTCTTCGGACGCGTGACACCCGAGAGAAAGCGCGAGCTGGTCGAGGCATTCAGACTGCTTGGATTTACAACCGCGATGACCGGCGACGGGGTGAATGACGTTCCGGCATTGCGGGAGGCAGACTGCGGCATCGCGATGGCCTCCGGTACCGACGCTGCGCGCGCGGTGGCGAAGCTCGTGCTGCTCGACTCCAACTTCGACGCGCTGCCCAAGGTCGTCGCCGAAGGACGCCGCTGCATCAACAACCTCCAGCGCTCCGCGTCGCTGTTCCTCGTCAAGACCATGTATGCGACGGTCTTCGCGGTGCTGTTCGCGCTGGTGCCGTGGGCATATCCGTTCGTCCCCATCCAGCTCACGCTCGTCAGTACCACGACCATCGGCATCCCGTCGTTCCTGCTGGCGCTCGGCCCCAACCGGGAGCGCGTCAGCGGACGCTTTCTCGAAAACGTCCTGCGGCGTTCCCTGCCCGGCGCGGTCTCGGCGGTCGTCACTGTCACGGCGGCGCAGCTTCTCGGCACCTCCCTTACACCCGCGCAGCTTTCGTCGGTCTGCGTGCTGTGTCTGGGGCTTGCGGGTATCGCGACGATCCTGCGCACCTGTATGCCGTTTGACCGGGTGCGCGCGGCAATCTTTATAGGGATGACAGCGGCGTTCTGCGCAGGGTACTTCGGATTCCCGGATTTCTTCGAGCTGTGCGCGGTGCCGCCGGCTTGGTACCTTGCGGCGGTGCTTGCGACGGCGGCGGTATTCACGCTCACCGACCGCGCCGTATTCCTTATACACCGTGCGTTTGCCCGGACGGGAGAGAAATGACAATACGCAGAAGGATATCGTCTGCTGATGAGCAGACAAGCAGGAAGAGGAGGATATCTGTGAGAAAAGACATAATCAAAGGGATGCTGCCGGATCCGTTCGTGTTCCGCGACGGGAGCCGCGTGCGGGATACGTCGGACTGGGCACGCCGGCGCACGGAGATTCTGGATGACGCGGTGGTGACTGAGTTCGGCGGGATGCCGCCGAAGCCGGAGAATCTGCGCTATGAGGCGCTCGACCTGCATGGCCGGCGCTTCACCAACACCTATCGTATCCATTGCGGGACACCCGCATACCCCTTCACCTTCTGCTTCATGACCTGGCGGCCCGACTGCGACGGCCGCTGCCCGGTGATCCTGACCGGCGACGCATTGTACGATATGAATATGGACGACCGGGTGATCGCGGAGGCAAAGCGGCGCGGATTTGTCGTGGCGAAGTTCAACCGCGTGGAGCTGGCGCCTGACATGTACAATACCGACCGCACATCGGGCATCTACCCGATGTGGCCGGAGCTGCGCTTCAGTGCGATCTCCGCGTGGGCGTGGGGATACCAGCGGGTGGTGGATGTTCTGACACAGCTCGACTACGTGGATCCTGCGCAGATTGCCATCACCGGACACTCACGCGGCGGGAAGACCGTGCTGCTGGCCGGTGCGACAGACGAGCGCATCGCATACGTCAACCCCAACGACTCCGGCACGCACGGCTGCGGCTGCTACCGCTTCATCCAGCGCGAGCCGGCAGGCGGGATGGTCAATGCGCAGTCGGAGACGCTCGACTACATGTTCGAACATGTGCCGTACTGGATGGGCGATGGTCTGCGGGAGTATATCGGGCGTGAGGAGGAGCTGCCGTACGACACCCATTTCATCAAGGCGTTGATCGCACCGCGCCGATTCCTTGAGACGAACGCCTACGGGGACATCTGGGGAAATCCGCGCGGGTCGTATCTGTCGTGGCTGGCGGCACGGGAAGTGTGGAAGCTGTACGGGGTGCCGGAACGCTGTCAGACCTGGTACCGAACGGGCTGGCACAAGCAGGGCTTTGAGGATTTTACGGCGCTGTTTGACTTCATCGACGCGTCGCGCTTCGAAACGCCGATGCCGGCCGCGCTCACCCGCGTCCCGTATGACGACATGCAGCCGCTGCACGACTGGAGCTGTCCGGAACGCTGACCGGCTGTTATGTGCATGCCCCTGCTGCTCATGAAGCCGACAGCAGGGGCGTTCCTACAGCCACTATGCCTTTTTGGGCAGATTCCACCACCGGACGCATACATCAAGCGAAAGTTTGTGCAATAATTTTTCGGAAACCTGTTTATACCCCTTGACAAATCGGGAGAAATGCGTTAAACTATGAAGGCTTGCCCAATGGGCGACCATGTGTAAGCACCGCGATGAAGCCGGAGATTGCCGTCCAGGGTGACGGGGAACTCAGGCCGAGTATGTCCGCGCGCCGTATAAAAAGTACGGCGAGTATGTCGGGCGGATGAGAAAACTGCAATGTCGTGCGTACGTGGGTACCTTACGGAACACGCAAGGGAGACGGACCAACACGCGGGGATGACCGGATGAAGGCATAACTGCGCGCAGTTATCGCGAAAGCGCCAACCGGAAGCGTGAGCTTTCAGGGGCGCGAAAAATCCGGTTTTATTTTTGTCCTTTATTTGGACGCACGGCAACGTTGCACAATGCTCAACCGAACGAAAATGTCCGGCCCGGAGAGTTGCACGGCGGGTATTCACGGACAATTTCATTCGTGCAGGAAGGAAAACCACTATGGAAAAAATGAGAATTCGTCTCAAAGCCTACGACCATCAGCTTATTGATCAGACTGCGCAGCGTATCGTCGAAGCCTCAAAGCGTACCGGCTCGAAGGTTTCCGGCCCGATCCCGCTGCCCACCAAGACTGAGATTGTCACGATCCTCCGCGCTGTTCATAAGTATAAGGACTCCCGTGAGCAGTTCGAGCGCCGCACCCATAAGCGCCTCATCGACATCACCGCCCCGTCCGGCAAGACCGTCGACGCGATGATGTCCCTCGACCTCCCCGCCGGCGTCGAGATCGAAATCAAAATGGTGTAATCGCAGCCGCGCGGGATTTCTCCGAATAACCCCGAAAGGTTCCCGGGAATGATCCCGCACGGTCACTTACAAAGGTCATGTCGGCGTGAAAAAGCGCCGACCAATAACCGGGCGCTTCCGTCACACGGAGGCAGTCCAAGGAGGAAATATTCTTCATGAAGAAGGCAATCATCGGCCGTAAGGTCGGCATGACGCAGATTTTTACCGACGAGGGTAAGGTCATCCCGGTCACCGTCATCGAGGCGGGTCCGTGCGTCGTCGTACAGAAGAAGCAGGCCGACCGCGATGGGTACGATTCCGTACAGCTCGGGTTCGCCGAGGTCGCGGAAAAGAAGCTGACCCGCCCGGAGCTCGGGCACATCAAGAAAGCCGGCGTCGCTCCGATGAAGGAGCTGCATGAGTTCCGTCTCGAGGATGCCGCGTCCATGAATGTGGGCGATGTCCTCAAAGCCTCCACCTTCGCCGTCGGCGACTGCGTGGACGTTACCGGAATCAGCAAAGGTAAGGGCTACGCGGGCGTCGTCAAGCGCTGGGGTTATGCTGTTCAGCCCCATACCCACGGCGTAGGCCCGGTTCACCGCTCGGTTGGCTCTACGGGAGCCAATTCCGACCCGTCACGTGTCTTTCGGGGCAAGAAAATGCCCGGACACATGGGCGTCGAGCAGGTCACGATCCAGAATCTTGACGTTGTCAAGGTGGACGACGAGCTGAATGTCATCTGCGTACGGGGCGCTGTCCCCGGTCCGCGCGGCGGCATCGTCTACATCAAGAACACCGTTAAGAATAAATAAGAAGACGGTAAAGGAGGAAATGGAATATGCCCAAGGCACAGCTTTATAATATGGCCGGCACGCGCATCGGCGAGCTGGAGCTTCCTGAAAGCGTCTTCGGAATTGAGCCGAACAAGGCCGCCATGCATGAGGCGGTCAAGAATCACCTCGCCAACCGCCGTCAGGGTACCCAGAGCACCCTCACCCGTGCGGAAGTCAGAGGCGGCGGCAGGAAGCCGTGGCGCCAGAAGGGCACCGGCCGCGCCCGTCATGGTTCTACCCGCGCTCCGCAGTGGACCCACGGCGGCGTCGTCTTTGCTCCCAAGCCCCGCGATTACAGCTACTCCCTCAACCGCAAGCTCAAGCGCCTTGCGCTGCTCTCCGCTCTGTCCGATAAGGCAGCGTCCGGAGACATCGTCGTCATCGACAAGCTTGACTGCGCGGAGATCAAGACCAAGGCTTTTGCGAAATTCCTCGGCGCCATCGACGCGGCCAATAAACCCTACGTCATTACTCCGGAGCTGCGGAAGAACGTCGTGCTCAGCGCCCGCAATATCCCCGGTGCCCGCACCGAGACCGCGAACCTGGTCAACACCTACGACATCCTCAACAGCGGCAAGCTGGTTCTCGACCGCGACGCCGTGGCTAAGCTCGAGGAGGTATTCGGGAAATGAAATCGGTCTACGATGTAATAAAGAAGCCGATCGTCACGGAGCGCTCAATGGAAGACGCCCGCGCACGCCGGTATACGTTTGCGGTCGAGAAGACCGCCACCAAGCTCGAGATCAAGGAAGCCGCCGAGGCTATCTTCGGCTGCGAGGTCGAAAGCGTCAACACGATGAACTACGACGGCAAGGTCAAGCGCCAGGGAGCTACCTCCGGACGCCGCCCCGCGTGGAAGAAGGCGATCGTTTCGATCACCGAGAAGTCCAAGCCCATCGAGTTCTTCGAGACGATGATCTAAGGGAGTGAGTAAAAGATGCCGATAAAGAAATACAGTCCGACGACACCCTCCCGCCGTCACATGACGGTTGTGTCCAATCCCAAGCTTTCCAAGAAAGGACCGGCCAAGTCCCTGCTCGAGCCGATGAAGAAGAAAGGCGGACGCAACAACTATGGCAGAATCACCGTGCGTCATAAGGGCGGCGGCGAGCGCAGAAAGTACCGCATCATCGACTTCAAGCGCGATAAGTTCGATATTCCTGCCGAAGTCATGAGCATTGAGTATGACCCCAACCGCTCTGCCAACATTGCGCTTCTTAAGTATGACGACGGTGAGCTGCGTTATATCCTCGCGCCTGTCGACCTTGCTGTCGGCGAGAAGATCATCTCCGCCGCAGCCGCCGACATCAAGTCCGGCAACTCCATGCCCGTCAACGCGGTGCCGGTCGGTACGTTCGTGCACAACGTTGAGCTCTACCCCGGACGCGGCGCGCAGCTGGTGCGTGCAGCCGGCGGTGCGGCTCAGCTGATGGCCAAGGAGAACGGCTACGCTCAGATCCGTCTGCCCTCCGGCGAGACCCGCCTGATCTCCCTCAACTGCCGCGTCACCATCGGCCAGGTCGGAAACCTCGACCACGAGAACGTCCAGATCGGCAAGGCAGGACGTAAGCGTCATATGGGAGTCCGGCCCACTGTCCGCGGCTCCGCCATGAACCCGGTCGACCATCCGCACGGCGGCGGTGAAGGCAAGGCGCCTATCGGACATCCCGGCCCGATGACCCCGTGGGGCAAGCCGGCGCTCGGATACAAGACGAGGAAGAAGAAGAACCGCACGAATAAATTCATCATCAAACGCCGCGGAAGCAAGTAAGGAGGAGAGTACATGTCCAGAAGCATCAAGAAGGGGCCGTTTGTGGCGCCGGAGCTTTATAAGCGCATAGAGGCCATGAATCAGACCGGCGAAAAGCGCGTACTGAAGACCTGGTCTCGGTCCTCCACCATCTTCCCGGAGTTTGTCGGTCATACGATCGCCGTTCATGACGGACGTAAGCATGTACCGGTCTATATCACAGAGGATATGGTCGGCCATAAGCTCGGCGAGTTCGCGCCGACACGCCTGTTCAGAGGTCACGCCGGCTCGAAGACCACCGGCGCCGCGTCCGCGAACAAGTAACGGGAGGATACATTAGAATGGATAAAGCATATGCTTATTTGAGACACGCGCGGATTTCGCCGCGCAAGGTCAAGATCGTCTGCGACCTGGTTCGGGGCAAGGACGTTTCCGAGGCCGCCGCGATCCTCTCGCATACCCCAAAAGCCGCATCCGAGCTGCTGCTCAAGCTGCTGAAGAGCGCGCTTGCAAATGCCGAGAATAACTTCGAGATGGATGTCAACAAGCTCTACGTCACCGACTGCTTCTCCTGCCCCGGGCCGACACTCAAGCGTATTATGCCCCGTGCAAGAGGATCCGCGTCGCGTATCTTGAAGCGTACCTCGCATATCACCATCGCGGTCGCTGAAAGGGAGGTCTAATCAGATGGGTCAGAAAGTCAATCCGCGCGGTCTGCGCGTCGGCGTCATCTCCGATTGGGATTCCCGCTGGTACGCCAAAAACGAGAAGGTCGGCGATCTGCTCGTTGAGGATTTCAAGATCCGTAAGTATCTGAAAGATACCCTCTATACCGCAGGTGTTCCGAAGATTGAAATCGAGAGAAGCCCCGCGAAGGTTCGCGTCTTCATCCACTGCGCCCGTCCCGGCATCGTCATCGGCCGCGGCGGCGCGGATATCGAAAAGCTCCGCCTCACCCTCGAATCCCTCATCGGCAAGAGCGTTGCGATCAATATCGTAGAGATCCGTAACCCCGACCTCAACGCGCAGCTCGTCGCCGAGAGCATCGCTTCCCAGCTCGAGAAGCGCACCTCGTTCCGCCGCGCTATGAAGCAGGCCATGGGTCGCGCGACGAAGGCCGGCGCCCGCGGCATCAAGACCGCCGTCAGCGGACGCCTCGGCGGCGCCGAAATTGCCCGTACCGAGCATTACCACGAGGGTACCATTCCGCTGCAGACTCTCCGCGCCGACATCGACTACGGCTTCGCGGAGGCAAAGACCACCTACGGCCGCATCGGCTGCAAGGTATGGATTTACCGCGGAGAAATCCTCACAGGAGGCCCCCGTCAGAGCACCGTTGAACCCCCGCGCGCCGATCGCCGCGACCGCCGCGACCGTTCCGATCGTTCAGAACGTCGTCAGGGCGGCTACAGCCGCGACCGCGCCCCGGGTCAGGGCTTCAGCCGTGACCGCGCGTCCGGTCAAAGCTTCAACCGCGCTCCGGGTCAGGGCGGCTTCAGCCGCGCGCCCGGTTCCGCACCCGCCGGCAGTTTCAACAGAGCTCCGGGTCAGGGATTCAATCGCGCCCCGGGTCAGGGCGGCTTTAACCGCGCACCCGGCGGCTTCAACAGAGCGCCGCAGGCTCCCAGACCCACAGCGTCTCCGGCGGCACCGGC
>JAAZKA010000099.1 GCA_012800055.1 Clostridiales bacterium | reverse complement strand
TGCCCCAGACGATAAAGACGATGAGCGCGAGCGCGGCGGGGATGACGGCAATCATACCGATCAGGTAGCCGACACTCTGCTGCGCGTAGGAGATCATGTACATGATCGTATTGGGGATGCGGGAGATGATGCCGACGAACAGCAGGATGGAGATACCGTTGCCGATACCGTTCTCTGTGATGGCCTCGCCGAGCCACATGACGACCGCAGCGCCGGCGGTGAAGCTGAGGACGATGACGATGGCGCTCCAGAAGTCGGTGCGGATGAGCATGGACTGGTTCTTGAGCATGATATAGTAGGTAAAGCCCTGCAGCAGAGCGATGCCGACGGTGGAATAGCGGGTGATCGCGGCGAGTTTCTTCTTACCCTCTTCGCCGCCGTCCTTCTGCATACGCTCGAGGGCAGGGATCGCGATGGTAAGGAGCTGAATGATGATGGACGCGTTGATGTACGGCGTGATGGACATCGAGAACAGAGTCGCGCTGGACAGCGCGCCGCCGGTCAACACGTTGAAGTAGCCGAGGAGGTTCCCCGACTGGGTATACTGATCGAACAGCAGCCGCACCTGCTCAACGTCCACGAACGGAACGGTGAGCACAACGGAACCAAAGCGGTAGACCGCGATGATCAACAGCGTGAAGAGAATCTTCTTACGCAGTTCGGGAATACGCCACGCGTTTACGAAGGTCTTAAACATGCGCTAGACCTCCTCCACCGTGCCCCCGGCCGCCTCTATTTTCTGTTTTGCGGATTCGGAGAAAGCGTTCGCACGTACTGTCAGCTTGCGGGACAGGTCGCCGTTTCCCAGAATTTTGACGCCGCCGTTCGCGGTTTTTTTGATTATGCCGGCGTCTTTGAGAGCCTGCACATCCACGACGGATCCGCTGTCGAAGCGCTCGAGGAGCGAGACATTGATGCCGGTATAATTGACGGAAAAGTAGTTCTTGAAACCGCGTTTCGGGAGCTGGCGAATCAGAGGCATCTGACCGCCTTCGAATCCCGGGCGGACGCCTCCGCCGGAGCGCGCGTTCTGACCCTTATGGCCGCGGCCGCCGGTTTTACCTTTGCCGCTGCCGATTCCGCGTCCTTTGCGTTTGGACCGGGTCGTCGAGCCGGCTGCCGGAGACAGTTCATATAACTTCAACGCTTACACATCCTTCCTTAGATCTTTTCTGCCTTGACCAGGTAGTCGATCTGCGTGAGCTTCCCCTTCGTGGCTTCGTTATCGGGCTGCTCGGTGCAGTCGCCGATCTTACGAAGTCCGAGGGAATGTGCGGTCGCGATGTGCTTCTTGAGTCTGCCGTTGAGACTCTTGATTAACGTAACCTTCAGCATGTCGCACATCCTCCCTTACTGCTCGTCGCGTCCGAGGACGGCTGCCGGACTCTTGCCGCGGATCTGTGCCACCTGGGACACGTCGCGCAGGCTTTCGAGCCCCTTCATGGTCGCGGTCACAACGTTCTGCGGGTTATTCGAACGCAGGCACTTGGTACGGATATCGCGGATGCCGGCAACCTCCAGCACGGCACGCACCGGTCCGCCGGCGATAACGCCGGTACCGGGGGCAGCGGGCTTCAGGAGTACGCGGCCCGCGCCGAACTCGCCGATCACCTCATGCGGGATCGTCGTGCCCTTGCGGGAAATTTTCTTAAGGTTCTTTCGGGCGTCGTCCATACCCTTGCGGATGGCGTCCGGAACTTCGGCGGCTTTGCCCAGCCCGAAGCCCACGGTTCCGTTTCCGTCGCCCACGACGACAAGCGCCGTGAACTTGAAGATACGGCCGCCCTTGACGGTCTTGCTGACGCGGTTGAGCGAAACGACTCTTTCCTGCAGATCCAGCGTGGAGGCATCAATCAATTTTCTCATTCTTTTTTCCTCCCTTAAAACTGCAGTCCCGCTTTACGCGCGGCTTCTGCCAGTGCCTTGACGCGGCCGGTATAGACGAAACCAGCGCGGTCGAACACGACGTTCGTCACGCCCTTTTCCAGCGCACGCTTGGCAATGACTTCTCCGACCTTTTCGGCTGCTGCCTTATTGCCGCCGTAGGCCGCGAAATCCTTCTCCGTCGAGGACGCGGCGCACAGGGTCTTGCCTGCCTCGTCGTCTATAACCTGAACGTAGATATTCGCGAGACTTCTGTTCACGCAAAGACGGGGACGTGCCGCCGTACCGGAAAGCTTTCCGCGAACACGCAGGTGGCGCTTCTGGCGCTGTTTCTTTGAATCAACTTTGGATACCATCTAAAGCACCCCTTCCTTACTTCTTCTTGCCGCCGGTCTTGCCTTCCTTGCGCAGGATGGTCTCGTCAGCGTACTTAATGCCCTTGCCCTGATAGGGTTCCGGCGGTCTCTTTTCGCGCACTTCTGCGGCGAACTGTCCGACGGCCTGCTTGTCCGGCCCTTTGATGGTGATGTGTGTCTGGTCGCGCACTTCGATGGTGATCCCGGGAATCTCCGGCATGATGACCTGATGCGAGTACCCGAGGTTCATCACAAGATTTTTGCCATCCTTGGACGCGCGGTATCCGACGCCGTTGATCTCCAGCTTCTTCTCGAAGCCTGTGGAGACGCCGTGAACCATGTTGGCAAGGAGGGAACGCTCGAGGCCGTGAATGGCCGCGTCGTCATCCTTCGCGCGGGTGACGTGCAGCACGCCGTCCTCAAGCTTGACGGTGATTGCGTGGTTGACTGTATGGGTGAGTTCACCCAGCTTGCCCTTGACCGCAACATGCGCGCCGTCGATTTTGACCTCGACGCCGGCCGGGACGGGGATGGGCATTCTTCCGATTCTCGACATATCTTCTCCTCCTTACCAGACGAACGCGAGGACTTCGCCGCCGACGCGGTTCTGGCGCGCCTTCTTGTCTGTCATGACGCCCTTGGAGGTGGAGATGATCGCAATTCCGAGACCCCGCAGGACTTCGGGAAGCTCCTCCGCCGACGCGTAGACGCGCAGGCCGGGCTTGGACACACGGCGCAGTCCCGCAATGGCGCGCTCGTTCCCCGGAAGGTACTTAAGCACGACGCGGATGATGCCCTGACCGCCGTCGTCGATGATCTGATAGTTCTTGATATACCCCTCTTCCAGGAGGATTTCCGCTATGGCCTTCTTCATATTGGAGGCCGGGATATCCACCGTGTCATGCTTCGCGCCGGACGCATTGCGTACGCGGGTGAGCATATCGGCGATTGGATCCGTGATTTGCATATTGTCTCCTCCTTCTTTAGAAGCTGGCTTTGCGGACGCCCGGGATCTGACCCTTATGGGCGAGTTCGCGGAAGCAGATGCGGCAGACACCATAGTTGCGCAGGTAGGCACGGGGTCTTCCGCACAGCTTGCAGCGGTTATACCCACGCGTTGAGAACTTCGGGGTTTTCTTCTGCTTGAGGATCATTGATTTCTTAGCCATATTCTGTTCTCCCCCTTATGCCTTCGCAAACGGCGCGCCGAGCTGAGTCAGAAGCTCGCGGGCTTCCTCGTCGGTATTGGCGGTCGTGACCATGATGATATCCATGCCGCGGATTTTATCGATCTTATCGAAGTTGATTTCCGGGAAGATAAGCTGTTCTTTCAGGCCGAGAGCATAGTTGCCGCGGCCGTCGAACGCAGCCGCATTGATGCCGCGGAAGTCGCGGACACGGGGCAGCGCCACATTGAACAGACGGTCAAGGAACTCCCACATACGGTCGGAGCGCAGGGTAACCTTAGCGCCGATGGCCATGCCTTCGCGCAGCTTGAAGTTTGCGACGGATTTCTTGGCGTGGGTGATGACGGGCTTCTGCCCGGTAATCGCAGTGAGGTCGGCGACGACAGCTTCGAGCGCCTTGGCGTTCTCACGCGCATCTCCGCAGCCTACGTTGATGACAATCTTCTCGAGGCGCGGAATCTGCATCGGGCTTTTATACTCGAACTTCTTCATCAGCGCCGGAGCTACTTCTTTGTTATATTTATCCTTCAAACGTGCCATTATACGACTGCCTCCCTTATATGGCGGCGCCGCAGTGGCGGCAGACGCGCGTTTTGGCACCATCGTCGTCGATCTTCATCGCGACGCGGGTGGGCTCGTGGCACTTCGGGCACACAGCCATGACCTTGCAGGCGTACAGCGGCGCTTCGGTCTTGACGATGCCGCCCTCTTCACCCTGCTTACGCGGCTTCTTGTGCATGGTCGCCATGTTGACGCCTTCGACGACCAGCTTGCCGCTTTTGGCCTCCGTACGGACGACCTTGCCCCGCTTGCCGCGGTCCTTGCCGGCGATTACCACAACGGTATCGCCCTTCTTGATTTTCAGTGCGTTCATTCCTGTCGCCCCTCCTTACAGGACCTCGGGCGCAAGCGAGAGGATCTTCATGTAATCATGATCTCTCAGCTCTCTTGCCACCGGCCCAAAGATGCGGGTGCCCTGCGGGTTTTTATCTTCCTTGATCAGAACGGCTGCGTTATCATCAAAGCGGACGTAGCTGCCGTCGGCACGGCGCGTCGCCTTCGCGGTGCGCACGATAACGGCTCTCACGACGTCGCCCTTTTTGACCTGTCCGCCGGGAGTCGCGCGGCGCACGGACGCCACGATAACGTCGCCGATTGCGCCGTAGCGGACTACGGAGCCGCCCAGCACGCGGATGCACTTGAGCTCTTTCGCACCCGAGTTATCGGCTACGCGCAGTCTGGATTCTTGCTGTACCATGACTCACCCTCCCTTAGCGTGCTTTCTCGACGATCTCGACCACGCGCCATCTCTTATCCTTCGACAGCGGGCGGGTCTCCATGACCGCCACTTTATCGCCGATGCCGCAGGCGTTTTCTTCGTCATGCGCCTTGAGCTTATACGTCGACTTGATATACTTCTTATACAGCGGATGCTGGCGGCGTCCCTCGATCGCGACGACGACGGTCTTATCCATCTTATCCGACACCACGACACCGGTTCTGGTTTTACGGAAAGCTCTGTCCATATTCTCTTACCTCCCGTTTTTTTCGCGCAGGATCGTCTTGACACGCGCGATGTCGCGGCGTACTTCAACGATTTTCAGCGGATTGTCGATCTGTTTGGTCGCATTCTGGAACCGAAGGTCAAAAAGCTGACGCTTCAGGTCGCCGAGCTTCTTGTTCAGATCCTCCGGTGACAGCTCTCTTACTTGTTTAGCCTTCATTATCGTCACCGCCTGTCACATCTTCCACAAAGCCCTCGCGCTTGCAGAACTTCGTCTTGATCGGCAGCTTATAGCCGGCCAGACGCATTGCTTCGCGCGCTTCTTCCTCGGTCACTCCGTTCATCTCGAACAGCACGCGGCCGGGCTTCACGACGGCTACCCAGTACTCGGGCGAGCCCTTACCGGAACCCATGCGGGTTTCTGCCGGCTTCTTCGTGATCGGCTTATCCGGGAAGATCTTTATAAACACCTGACCGCCGCGCTTGACGTAGCGGGTCATGGCGATACGCGCCGCCTCGATCTGTGCCGAGGTGATCCACGCGCATTCCATCGCCATCAGGCCATAATCGCCGCTGCTCACGAAGTTCCCGCGCATCGCGCGGCCCTTCATGCGCCCTCTGTGTACACGGCGATATTTGACTCTTTTTGGCATCAGCATCAGTTATTGCCTCCTTCCGGTTTCTTCGGCTCGGCCTGCGG
>JAAZKA010000098.1 GCA_012800055.1 Clostridiales bacterium | reverse complement strand
TCTATATTTTAGTTCATTAGTCTTCGGGCCAATTATAGACACCATATTGCCGAGAACATTAGTTTCTTCCAGATCCTTCCAATCCCCGGAAGAGGCGGATCTAGCCTGCCATTGATAGCTTAGAGGCTCAGCGCCTTCAGCTACAACAGAAAATACTGCATAGGTACCAAATGATACTACCTGGCTTTCCGGACCTTGTAAAATAACAAGTGGTTTCGGCGCTCCTTTCATAGTAAAGGAGATTCTCTGGTCCGCATTCATCATTCGGGTAAGGATCGCCGCGACTTCACTGCGGTTGATGTTGCTTCCCGGTCTGCAGTTATGTTCTGCGTCAACACCCTGTAAAATGCCGGCTCGATAGAGCTTGTAAATTGCCGCTGCATTGATATGTGTCGAAGGGACATCGGGAATCGTGTTGTCCTCAACAATATTTTTCGCGGCCAATGCGGTATCCGGCAGAGCGCGGGAGAATATGTCCATATATCCGGCTCTGGTTGCGTTGGTTGTCCACGGATAATCCATGCTTATGATATTGTTCAGCTTGCAATAATTCACGAAGCTCTGATACCAGGGTTCACCGTTTTTAAGCGTTACGCTGCCGGTGGAATACAGCTGATGCATGCATGCAGCCAGCTTCACAGCTTCCCCATAGGTCAGGTAGTCATGAGGTGCATAGATCGTGGCGGATTTTCCGTTGACGAGACCTGTCTCCACAGCAATCCTTACATCATTGTAAAACCAGTCACCCGGCTGCACATCCGTGAAGTTCATGCTTGCAGCTGAAGCTGCCGCGGAGAAAAGCGACAAGAACATGACGAGTGCCAGGAAAATGCAAAGTAAGCGCTTTTTCATAATAAAGACCTCCTTCGTTAATTTTGTCACCCAAACATATTCATTTTTTATATACCATGCACTGCCATTATACACACTGTGATGCCTTTTGTCAAGAGTTCCATATGGAATATTACACCTTAATTAAACTTTAATATTTCAATAATCCATCGTGCGGTTTCCTCTTGAGAATCCGCTGCATAATTTCCGTGCCGACCGCAGGCGCGGCCTGTTCCCCGGAAATTGATCCGGCTGCAAAGCCAGTATAAACATGATAAAACCAAAAATCGCGGCATATAACGAACTGAGTTCTCCATTGGAGAGCGGTTATTGCGAGAGCTTCAACAGCCGGATGATCCTATTGAACGCAAACAGGCTCCACGGCAACTTGGGAATCGTCACCGCGGAGCCTGTTTGCGCTTTCAATTTGCATCAGCTACTTATTCATCTTTTTTCCGTAAATCAACTCCAGGATGATATACAGAACACCGCAAAGTACTCCCGCCACCGGCCAAACAATCCAGCTCCGATGCCATTCCATCGTGATAAAACTGTAAGCCAGATAGACAGCGGTCGCAGCAAGCCAATAGATTCCCATGATGGGCTCAATCTTTTTATCCACTGCTTTCTTTTCGGGACGATAATCATCTTCCTGCAGCAACATGGAAAAAGACCCTCGAATAATGCCTGCACTGACAAAGAGATAGACAGCAATCGCTGCGATTGCAAAACCAACGGCAATGACAACATTCTTTTCAATCTGAATGACCTGCGGCAAAAATTCCGAGGCTGCAAAGGTGGCCAACGTAACAATGCAAAGTATCACGCCGATGACAATACGGGTTAAGAACTTCGGCAAATAACTCTTAAGTCGTTCTTTCACCATTCCATTTACACCGTATGCTGTTTCAAACCGGTCTTTTTCCATCCATTCAAAGGCCTTGAGCTTGAATCCGTTTAAGAGGAAAAGGGCGACCGCACCGGCAACAATGAATGCAGCAAGGATGAAGCCAATTGGTTTTGCAAAAGACTGATCACTCCATATTTCAGATACTATCAGCGGTATAATCGCCATGATGCAAAGCCAAACTCCAAAAGCTATCTGTTTTGCGCTTTTTACTTTCACCTTGAGAAATGCATTTGCTTCTTCCATGCTAAACCTGCGAAGGGGGCTTCCGGATTCTTCTGCCTCTCCCTGGATGAGTTCGGACTCGATTTCATCCTTTACCAGATAGTCCGTACTGACTCCAAAGAGTCTGCTCATTTCAAGGATTCGTTCCAGATCGGGTGTACTCTGTGCGCTTTCCCATTTTGAGATTGCCTGTCTGCTTACTCCGAGTTCCTCGGCCAGTTCCTCCTGTGACCAATTGTTTTCTTTCGCAATTGAATGATTTTGTCTGCCAGGATCATGATAATCTCCTCCTTAGTTTCAAAATGCCTTAATGGCTTTTGTGATTTCATTTTAGCTGAAACAGCAGTTGCATACCACCAAGCGCACCTTGAACTTTCGCAACGGGCAGTTGCAAATACCCGCAATTTTAAGTAATTTTTGAAACGAACCCTTTGAAATATAGGTTTTGGCTAATTCATTGTATATTACAAAATCTGTATTGTCAATAGGACTTATGTCAAAAGGGCTGAGCTGTCGTAGATGAATCCTTTTCGTTCATTACAGTGATATCTTCATCTACCCTGTAAAACAGAAAACCGCTGATAACTTTCGTTTTCAGCGGTTTTGTGGCGCGCCGCAGAGAATTCGAATCCCTGACCTTCTGGTCCGTAGCCAGACGCTCTATCCAGCTGAGCTAGCGGCGCATCTCTGTCCGTTTGACTTCCGTCTCCCGAAGACTCACATAGTCTACCACATCTTTCCCGAAATGTCAAGAGAAAATTTTACTTATCTCAAAAGCGTCGGTCGAAAGCCAGAGTATTATTGGACAGATCGACACCTGCGTGATATAATGATATACGAATCCCACGAACATTCGCATATGAGATCAAATCAGTCTCCGCGTGTAGGCCGGAGATTAAAACAGCGAGACCGCGGGGAGTGGAAGGTCATCCGCTTTTAAAAAAATCCACAGCAGCTCTTGCATAACGCGTCAGAATACGTTACAATAAGAATATCTGAATATAGAAGGGGCGATCGCATTATGAAAAAGGTTGTCGTAGTATTGGGGTCGGATTCCGATCTGCCGGTAATGCAGGGAACGATAAAGCAGCTACAGGCGTTCGGGGTACCGTTTGAGGTACGCATCGCGTCGGCGCACCGTACTCCGGCGCTCGCGCAGAGCATTGCCGAGAATGCCGTAAGTGACGGCGCGGGTGTCATCATTGCCGCAGCCGGAAAAGCCGCGCACCTCGCGGGTGTCCTCGCGGCGCATACCACGCTGCCCGTCATCGCCGTGCCGGTCAAGGCCTCCACACTCGACGGACTCGATGCGCTGCTGTCCACCGTCCAGATGCCGCGCGGCATCCCCGTCGCGACCATGGCTATCGACGGCTCCGACAACGCCGGCCTCTTTGCCGTCCAGATTCTCGCTCTGTCTGAGCCAACCCTCGCTGAAAAGCTCTGTGCATATAAGGCTGACCTTGCGCTTAAGGTTGAGGAGAAGGATCGGGAGATACATGCGCAGTATACTCTGTAGCCTGCGTGCGCAGTATATCCTGAAATCTTAGGCTTGCTTTCATACCGGCTCACACGATTTTGTCTTTCGGAGGGATTATCATGCAGTCACCGACCGCGTTCTTCGGTTTCACTCCCGGCAGTGACCGAAAAATCATCCACTGGGACCGGCTATCGGCATATTACCGGACGCTCGCCGCTGAGTCTGATCGGATAAAGCTCGTTGAAATCGGTAAGACCACACTCGGGAAACCGTTTCTGGAGCTGATCATCTCCTCGCCGGATAACCTCAGCAACCTCGACTTCTACCGCCGCATCAGTATGCTCACCGCCGACCCACGCGGGCTGGATGAGCGCACGGTCGAGAAACTCTGCGAGGACGGGCGCGCCGTCTGTGTACAGTCGATGAGCCTCCACGCAGATGAGATCGGCGGCGCGCAGATGGCTCCGCTGCTTGCCTATGAGCTGGCGTCCTCGAACGCTCCCGAAATCCTCAGCATCCTCAAAAACGTCATTTTCATCATGATTCCCAGTTTCAACCCCGACGGTCTCGAGATGGTCGCCGACTGGTACGACCAAACTCTTGGCACACGCTATGAGGGCTCCCCGTACCCCAAACTTTGGCATCCCTACGGCGGGCATTCCAATAACCGCGACGCCATCGCCGAAAACCTTGTTGAGTCGCGCTACGTCAACCAGATTCTGCTGCGTGAGTGGATGCCGCAGGCGTACCAGGATCACCACCATCAAGGTTCCTACAATGCGCGCATGTTTATTGTGCCGTACAAGGATCCCGTACGTCCGAACTGCTCACCGCTCGTGTGGCGTGAGCTTGCGTTCTATGGCGCGAGCATGGCCAGGCAGCTCGAGGAGGACGGCGTACGCGGCGTCGTCAGCAGCGAGATCTACCCCTGCCGCGGACATTTCGGATTCCATTACATGACCAATGCTCACAACATCGCCGGGATGCTCACCGAGAGTGCATCGGCGCGGCTCGCCACGCCGCTCTACGTCCATCCCGAACAGCTCCCCGATACGCTTGAAAGCACCAACTGCCCGAACCCGTGGCGCGGCGGCGAGTGGAAGCTCTCCGATATCGTCCGCCAACAGTACATCGCCGCGATAAGCCTGCTGTCCGCAATGGCAAAAAACCGAAAGAGCGTGCTGCGCTGCATGACGAAGAAGGCGTTTGGGCAGACTCGAGCCGGTGCCGACAACCTCATCCACGCCTACCTCATCCCGCCCGAGCAGCCCGATCCGTCGGCTGCTGAGAAACTCGTCCATATCCTCGAGCGTCAGGGCATCGAGCTGTACGCCGCAACCGAGCCTGTCCAGACTGCCCACGGATTGTATCCCGCCGGAACCGTCATCGTCCCGCTCGCGCAGCCGAAATACGCCGTCATTCTCACACTGCTGGCGGAGAACGCCTATCCGCAAAACCGGTTTACCATCCAGCCCGACGGCTCCGTCACGGCGTATGACGTAATGAGTGACAACATCGCGGCGTATATGGGCGTCGAGGTCGTCGAGGCCGGTAGAAAGGTCGGAGGGAAGGTGACGAAATTCTCCGGCTTCCCGCACGCCGCCGGTGCAAAGTACATCATTTCCGGCGTCGAGAACGAGAGCTACAAACGGGTCAACGCGCAGCTGAAAGCCGGACGCTCGATCTACCGCGCGCCGAACGGTGACTTCTACGCCGGCACCCATCCCGAGGACGCCTATGAGATCGTACTGCGGCAAATCGGCGTCTACCAGACACGCGTCTGGGGCAATACCGACGAAGGATATACAAGGCTTCTTCTGGAGCAGTACGGTTTCCCGTACCGCACGGTTGAGCCGGGGGATCTCCTCACCGCGCTTGACCGGTCGAAGAAAGACGCGCTGGATGTGCTCATTCTGCCGTCCAACACCATCTCGGCACTGCGCGGTACAAACACTGACCCGGAGCTTCTGCCGGAGGAATACCGACAGTGGCTTGGGGAAGCTGAGGAGGACGCGCTGCGGACGTTTGTGCGTGAGGGCGGCGTGCTGCTGGCGCTGGACAAATCGGTATTATACGCGATCAGCTTGTTCGGGCTGAACATCCGCGACCGTGCGAAGGATAAAACCGCCGCGCAGTACAACACCCACGGCTCAATGCTGCGCGTTCGGTGCGCGGAGACACCGCTGACGATGGGAATGCCCGCACACGCGGCGGTGTTCCATTGGAACGCGCCGGTACTTGAGATCAACGAACACATCCGCCCGGAGAACTACCGCACCGATGTCCGCTTCGAACGCGAGCGGGTGCTTGAGAGCGGTCTGCTCGTCGGAGAAGAACTGCTTGCCGGACGTCCCTGCGTCATCACGGTGAAAGAGGGAAAGGGCGAGATCGTCCTCTATGCCTGTGCACCGCAGTTCCGCGCGCAGACTGACGGAACCTATAAGCTGCTGTTCAACGCGCTCTACCGTGAACGTGAGACGAAACGCACCGTATAACGATAACACGAAAGGAATCAACATGCAGAAAATCCACGAAGCCTGCGGCGTATTTGGAATCTACGCCGCGCCGAATGATTCCATCAATCCCGCCGAGGAAACCTTCAACGCGCTGTTTGCCTTACAGCACAGAGGTCAGGAGAGCTGCGGTATCGCCGTATCTGACCGCGGTGTGTTTCGTGTACGCAAGAACGTCGGGCTGGTGTCCGAGGTGTTCGACGAAGAGGCGCTCGCGGCGCTGCCCGGGCAGATCGCTATCGGTCACTGCCGCTACGCCGCCAATGACCTCAAGGACCGTGAGAACGCACTGCCGATCGTCGTCGAGCACGCGAAGGGCAACCTGGCCGTCTCGCACAACGGAGCGGTCGTCAACGCAGCACAGCTCCGACGGGAACTGCAGGAGCAGGGCAACGTCTTCCAGACCCGCGGGGATGCTGAGCTGATTGCGAACCTCGTCGCACGCGAGCGTCTGAAATGCTCATCGACCGAGGAGGCGCTTCTGCGTCTGATGGACATCATGACCGGTGCGTACTCGCTGGTTCTGATGAGCCCGCGCAAGCTGCTCGCCGCGCGTGACCGCTGCGGGTACCGTCCGCTGTGCATCGGTAAAGTAGGGGAGAGCTGGGTATTCTCGTCGGAGACTGTGGCACTCGACGCGGTCGGCGCAACGCTGGTGCGCGATGTCAAGCCCGGCGAGGTCGTATGGGTCGACGCCGACGGGCTTCACTCGCTGCAGGCAACCGACAACGGTACCCGCCAGGCGCTGTGCGTATTCGAGTATGTCTACTTCGCGCGGCCCGACAGCGTGATCGACGGTATGAGCGTCGACCGCTTCCGCAGGCTTGCGGGGATGCACCTGGCGCTGGAAAGCCCGATCTGCGCGGATGTCGTCATCGGGGTGCCGGACTCCGGTTTACCCGCCGCGACGGGCTACTCGCACTGTTCGGGGATTCCGTACGGCGTCGGTTTGATCAAAAACCGCTACATCGGCCGCACCTTTATTCAGCCGATGCAGAGTCAGAGAGAGCGCGCGATGAAGATCAAGCTCAATGCTCTGGCGGACACCGTGCGCGGCAAACGTGTGATCATGATCGACGACTCGATCGTGCGCGGCACGACATCGGCACACCTGGTGTCCTTGCTGCGTGAGGCCGGCGCGACAGAAGTGCATATGCGCATCTCCTGTCCGCCGTTCCTGCACCCGTGCTACTTCGGCACCGATGTCCCGGATCGCAAAATGCTGCTCGCGGTCGGCCGCACGGTCGAGGACATGCGCAAGATCATTGGCGTGGACAGTCTCGCGTTCCTGTCTCTGGAGGCACTGCACCGTATCGCACGGGAGGTCAATATCGATATCTGCGACGCATGCTTCACCGGCGATTATCCGACGAAAATTCCCGAGAAGCGGGAAGTGAGCAAATACGAATGTCACATTGAGGGTGGAGAATAATGGAATATATGAAGACTTCTCATTCGCGGGCGTACCGGGAGGCGGGTGTCGATGTGACCGCAGGATACGAGTCGATCCGCCTGTTCAAGGACAAGGTACGATCGACATACATCCCCGGCGTGCTTGGGGACATCGGCGGCTTCGGCGGCCTGTTCGAACCGAACTTAAAGGGTATGAAACGGCCTGTGATGGTCTCCGGTACCGATGGCGTGGGTACAAAGATTAAGCTTGCCTACACGCTCGGCAAGCATGACACGATCGGCATCGACTGCGTCGCGATGTGCGCCAACGACATTGTCTGTGCGGGCGCAGCACCGATGTTCTTCCTCGATTATATCGCGTGCGGCAAAAATGACCCTCAAAAGATCGCAAAAATTGTCTCGGGCGTCGCGGACGGCTGCAAGATGGCGGGCTGTGCGCTCATCGGCGGCGAGACCGCCGAGCATCCCGGACTGATGCCCGAGGAAGAATATGACCTCGCGGGCTTCTGTGTGGGAATCGTAGACTACGACGAAATCGTCGATGGCTCAAAGGTCGAGACGGGCGACGTGGTCATCGGCATTACGTCGTCGGGCGTACACTCCAACGGCTTCTCGCTGGTGCGGCGCGTGTTGGGCGACACGTACGAGGCGCTGACCAAACGCGTACCGGAGTTGTCCGAGACCGTCGGCGAGACGCTCTTAACCCCGACGCGTATCTACGTCAAGCCGATGCTGGCCGTTCAGAAGGCACTGACCGTGAAGGCAATTTCGCACATCACGGGCGGCGGGTTTTACGAAAACATCCCGCGGATGCTGCCGGACGGCTTTATGGCAGCAATCGAGCGGGTGCAGATTCCGGTACTGCCGATCTTCGACCTGATCGCGCGAACGGGAGAGGTCTCCGAACACGATATGTTCAACACGTTCAACATGGGCATCGGGATGGCGTTCGTCGTAGCGCGCGACGATGCCGACCGCGCGCTGGAGCTGCTCGCGGGGATGGACGAACAGGCTTGGGTCATCGGCGAGGTGCGCCCGGGCGACGGCATCACAATCAGCTGATGGCGGGGAAGAGAGTTGCCGTCCTGGTCTCGGGCGGCGGTACGAATCTGCAGGCACTCATCGACGCGCAGGGCAGGGGAGACCTGGGGGCAGGGGAGCTGACCCTCGTCCTCAGCTCGTCGTCCGACGCGTATGCGCTGACCCGTGCACGGAACTCCGGCATCCCGACGCGTGTAATCGAGCGTAAAGGCAAAAAGCGTGAGACCTTCACCCGGCTCGTACTCGAGACGCTGCGGGAATATGAGACGGATTTGGTCGTATTCGCCGGCTTTATGGTGATTTTAAGCCCGGAGTTTTTCGCGGAGTTCGAAAACCGCGCGATAAACGTCCATCCGGCGCTGATCCCGTCGTTCTGCGGTGAGGGATTCTACGGTCTGCATGTCCACGAGCAGGTGCTCCAATACGGTGTGAAACTGACCGGTGCGACGGTGCACTTTGCCAATGAAGTGACAGACGGAGGGCCGATCATCCTGCAAAAGGCTATTGACGTACGCGACGATGACACGCCGGAGACGCTGCAGCGGCGTGTAATGGAGACCTGCGAATGGCAGTTATTGCCGAAGGCGGTACGGCTTTTCTGCGACGGCAAATTGCGCGTCGAGGGGCGGCATGTGTATATTATGGAGGAGCATGAATGACATTTAATGAATATTTATGCGGAAACACCTATCCCGGGCGCGGCGTGCTTTTAGGGAAGATGGGGAACTCCGCGCTGATAGGCTACTTCATCATGGGGCGCTCGACCGGCTCTCGCAACCGGGTTTTCGAGCTGGACGACGACGGACTGCGGACGCGGGCGTTCGATGAGAGCAAGCTGCCCGATCCGTCGCTCTATGTCTATCATGCGGTCCGGGTGTTTGGAAACTGCACGGTCGTCACCAATGGAGAGCAGACCGATACGGTCTATCGGTACCTCAGGGACGGTAAGACGTTCGAGGACGCACTGCGCACCTGGACGTACGAGCCTGACCCGCCGATTCTCACCCCGCGTATTTCTGGACTTCTGACGCTTGAAAACGGCGGGATGTCCTATAAACTGAGCATTCTGAAATCCGGCAAGGATGCTATGGTGATCCGTCAGTTCTTTGAGTATCCGGAGCCAGTGCAAGGACAGGCACATCTGATCCATACCTACGCGCATGACGGCAATCCCGTTCCGTCGTTCAGCGGCGAACCGGCAGCGATCGACGTCTCCGGCTATACGACGCTCGATGATGTGACGGATGCGCTGTGGAACGCTCTCGACGAAAATAACCGCGTCTCACTGTTCACGCGGACGATCGACCTCACAAGCGGTGAGATGCAGATGCGTGTGATCAATAAGCAAGGAGAGTCATTATGCAAGAATTAACGTTAAAATACGGCTGCAACCCGAACCAGAAGCCCGCGCGCATCTTCATGGAGAACGGCGAGCTGCCGGTGAAAGTCTTGTCGGGACGTCCCGGCTACATCAACTTCCTTGATGCGCTCAACGGCTGGCAGCTTGTACGGGAGTTGGACGCGGCAACGGGTCTCCCGGCGGCGACATCGTTCAAGCACGTCTCCCCGGCGGGCGCGGCGGTCGGAATGCCGCTGAACGACGTGTTGCGCGAGATCTACTTTGTGCCCGACAAGCAGAGACTGACGCCTCTTGCCTCCGCATATGCGAGAGCCCGAGGTGCCGACCGCATGTCCAGCTTCGGTGACTTCATCGCGCTGTCCCGTCCGTGTGACCGCTCAACCGCCCGGCTGATCTCCCGCGAAGTCTCCGACGGTGTCATCGCGCCCGGCTATGACGACGACGCGCTTGAGCTGCTGTTGAAGAAGAAGAACGGCGCCTACAACGTCATTGAGATCGACCCGGCCTACAAGCCCGACCCGCTCGAGCGCAAGCAGGTTTTCGGCATCACATTCGAGCAGGGACGCAATGAGCTGACGTTTGACGATGCATTGTTCCAAAATATCCCCACAAAGAACAAAGAGCTTCCCGAATCCGCAAAGCGCAACCTGATCGTCTCGCTGATCACGCTCAAGTATACGCAGTCGAACTCCGTCTGCTATGTGCTCGACGGTCAGGCGATAGGCATCGGTGCAGGACAGCAGTCGCGCATCCACTGCACGCGTCTCGCCGGTCAGAAAGCGGATAACTGGTACCTCCGGCAGCATCCGCAGGTACGCGCGCTGCCATTCCTAGGCACCCTTGGACGTCCCGAGCGCGACAACGCCATCGACGTCTATATCTCCGACGATTGCGAGGATATGCTGGATGTGTGGCAGGACTTTTTTACCGAAAAGCCGCCCGTATTCAACCGTGCCGCGAGAAAGGAATGGCTCCGGAGCTTAACTGGTGTAGCGCTCGGCTCCGACGCGTTCTTCCCGTTTGGCGACAACATCGAGCGCGCACATCGTTCGGGTGTACAGTACATCTCGCAGCCCGGCGGTTCCATCCGTGACGACAATGTCATCGAGGTCTGTGATCAGTACGGGATTGTGATGGCATTCAGCGGTATCCGGCTGTTCCACCACTGATAAGGGGCAGAAATATGAATTTATTGGTTATCGGAGGAGGCGGCCGCGAGCATGCGCTGATCTGGAAACTGTCGCAGAGCCGGAAGGTAGACAAGATCTGGTGTGCTCCCGGCAACGGCGGTATCGCGGCGCTCGCGGAGTGTATACCGGTCAAGACGACGGACATCGCGGGACTGCTTGCGCTCGCCGAGGAGAAGCACCCCGATCTGACGCTCGTCGCGCCGGACGATCCGCTGGCCATGGGACTGGTAGATGAGCTGGAAGCGCGCGGCTTCCGGGCGTTCGGGCCGCGTAAAAATGCTGCGGTCATCGAGGCAAGCAAGAGCTTCGCGAAGGACCTGATGCGCAAGTATCATATCCCGACGGCGCGCTACGCGGTTTTCGATGACGCCGAGAGCGCGCGGAAGTACATTACCGAGCAGGGCGCGCCGATCGTCATCAAAGCAGACGGGTTGGCTTTGGGCAAGGGTGTAACCGTCGCGCGGACGGTAGAGGAAGCAATCGCGGCAGCGGACGCTGCATTCGGCGGCGCGTTCGGAAATGCCGGTGCGCGTGTGGTCATCGAAGAGTGCATGGTCGGCCCAGAGGCGAGCGTCTTCTGCTTCACCGACGGTACGCACATGTCTCTGGCACCGGCGGCGCAGGATCATAAGCCTGTGTACGACGGCAACCGCGGGCCGAACACCGGAGGTATGGGCGCGGTCTGTCCGTCCGGAAAGGTGACGCCGGAGCTGATGGAGGTCATCCGCGAGACGATCGTCGCGCCGACGGTCAACGCGATGCGTACGGAAGGCCGTCCGTTCCAGGGCGTGCTGTACGTCGGGCTGATGCTGACGGCGACGGGACCTCGCGTGGTGGAGTTCAATGCCCGCTTCGGCGACCCGGAGACGCAGGCACTGATACCGCTGCTCAAGACCGATCTGGTGGACATCATGAACGCGTGCATCGAAGGGACACTCGACCGTCTGACGATTGAGTGGCACGACGGGACATGTGCGTGTGTGGTCATGGCATCCGGCGGATATCCGGGCGCGTATACGAAAGGTCTGCAAATTCACGGTCTTGGGAAACTGCCGCGCGATGTGATTGCGTTCCACGCAGGGACTGCTCGCAAGGACGGCAAAATGATTACGGCGGGCGGGCGTGTGCTCGGCATCACGGCACGCGGTGCGACACTCGACGAGGCGATCGACAAAGCATACGCCGGTGTGCAGTGTGTCAGCTTCGACGGAGCGCATTATCGCACCGACATCGGCCGCATATAAGGAGGAAGATATGGCAAAACCGCGCATGATCTTTGCGTGCTCCGAATGCGGCAATGAGACCTCTAAGTGGTTCGGACAGTGCCCGTTGTGCAAAAGCTGGAATACGCTGTACGAGGTCGAGCAGACGCCGTCTGCGCCGGCAAAACGCGGATTCACGGATAACAGCGTCCCCAAGACGCTCGCGCTGCCGCTGCGTGAGATTGAGACAACCGATGAGCTGCGCACTTCTACGGGGATGGCGGAGCTTGACCGGGTGCTTGGCGGCGGGACGGTGCTGGGGTCTCTGGTGCTGGTCGGCGGCGAACCCGGGATCGGGAAGTCAACGTTGCTTCTGCAGGTCAGCGACACATTCGCAAAGCAGGGGACAGTCCTTTATGTGACGGGTGAGGAATCGGCAAGGCAGATCAAGCTGCGCGCGGAGCGGTTGGGAGTCGCAGCAGATGCGCTGTACATCCTCGCCGAGACGCGTATGGACAACATCATGGAGACTTCCAACCGCATAAAGCCGGCGTACATGATCGTTGACTCGATCCAGACGGTCTATAAGCCGGACGCGGCGTCTGCACCCGGCAGCGTCACGCAGATTCGCGAGTGCGCGATGACGCTTTTACAGTACGCGAAATCTGTCGGCGTTACGGTCTTCCTGGTGGGGCATGTCACAAAGGAGGGGACGCTCGCCGGGCCGAAGGTGCTTGAGCACATGGTAGACTGTGTACTGTACTTCGAGGGTGATCGTCACGCGAGCTACCGGATTCTGCGTGCGGTGAAGAACCGCTACGGCTCGACCGACGAAATCGGCGTGTTCGAGATGAGCACGCGCGGACTGCTGGAGGTGCCGAACCCATCGCAGGCACTGTTGTCGGGACGCCCGAAGGATGTGCCCGGAAGCTGTATCGCGTGCGTAATGGAAGGGACGCGTCCGCTGCTCGCTGAGGTACAGGCGCTCGTTACGCAGTCGAGCTTCGGCAATCCGCGCAGAACGGCTGACGGGTTTGACTACAACCGTGCGGTGCTGCTGCTGGCGGTAT
>JAAZKA010000097.1 GCA_012800055.1 Clostridiales bacterium | reverse complement strand
GGATTGCGCGGCTGGTGCTGCCGCTCGGAGACATCGTGTCCAAAGAAGCCGTACGGGAACACGCGCGGAAGCTGGGGTTATCCTCGGCGGACACGGCGGACTCGCAGGATATCTGCTTCATCCCGGACGGCGACTACGGCGGATTCCTCGAGCGCCGCGGGATGGCATTGCCGGAGGGTGATATCGTAGACCCGGACGGACGGGTACTGGGGCGGCATCGCGGGCTGCAGCGGTACACGGTCGGGCAGCGGCGGGGGCTGGGCGTCGCGGCGGGTGAACGGGTGTATGTCGCGGAGCTTGACCGGGTGCATAACCGGGTGGTACTCGCAAGGGGGGACGTGCTGCTGACGGATACGGTGGAGGTCAGGGGCGCACGGTATCTGCGGGAAGTGCCGGAGAGGTTCAGCGGAATGGTCAAGCTGCGTCTGGGGATGAAAGCGGCGGCATGTGAGGTGACACGGACGGCGGACGGGTTTACGCTGAGGCTTGCGGAAGCTGTACGGCAGCCTGCGCCGGGGCAGTCGGCGGTGGTATACACGGAAGCAGGCGTACTGCTCTGCGGCGGGATGATCGAGCGTTAGCGCATAGGCTTCCGTCGAAAGGCTTTCCCCGGCAGTCGGCACGGCTGCTTTCCCCGGTCGGTTTTTGCAGCCGCAGGACAAGCAACGCAGACAACACCGGAGGCGGACTTTCCCGCGCGGACGTTTTTCCCCGATAATTTATGAAATGTTCATGCAATCGACAATCTGCCGTGCTATACTCCCTTTAGATACGTATACACAAATCGGAGGATGTTATTATGAAGCTCGTCAAACCGCTCGCGTTGCTGCTCGCCGCCGTCCTCATCCTGTCACTGATGTCAGGTTGTACGCCGGGTACTTATATTCTCAACATCAACGGCAGCAAGGTCCCGTCCGGTTACTATATCTATTACTACCTTGTCGGCTACTCCCAGAACAGCATGTCCGACGAAGAACTTGCCAACTACGCCATGCAGAAGACGGTCGAATACTACGCTGTTGAAGAACTTGCCAAGCAGTACGGCATTGAGCTGGTCGCCCTCGAGCGTAAGGTCGTCCTCGACTCCATCAATAAGTATATCAAAGAAACCCTCAAGGGCAACGCCAACTACAAAACCTATCTTAAAAAGCTCCAGCTCAACAACGACCTCTACAAAAAGCTCCAATACAACAACTTCCTCAGCACCAAGGTGTCCGACTACCTCTTCAACGCCGAGACCGGCACCGAAATCCCCACCAAAGAAGTCTGCTATGACCTGTTCAAACAGTACTACATCAGCACTACCCATATTCTCTTCAATACGCAGAAGTGCCAGTCGCAGGAGGAGTTCGACGCTGTCCAATCCAAAGCGCAGGCCGTCCTCGAGCGTGCTCTCGCCGGTGAGGACTTCGTCGCCCTTGCCGATGAGTTCAACGAAGACCCCGGTCAGGATAACAATGCCGGCTATATCTTCCCCGAAGGCACCATGGTTTCAGCGTTCGAGAAAGCAGCCTTCGCTCTTGAGGAAGAGGGTATTACCACAGAGCTTGTCAAAACCGTCTACGGCTACCACATCATCAAACGCAATACCATCACCCCCGAAGTCTATGAGCAGTACCACGAAAAGTTCTATCAATCGGCAATCAAATACTTCTACCAGCAAAAACTCGCGGCGCAGGTGGATCAGCTGGAGATCGAGGTCTACGACGCCCTCAATACCCTCGACCTCTCCGAAGCCCTCATGTACTACATGGGCTACGGTCAGTAATGTAAAACCATATCCATAACAGAAAGCCGCAGTCTTCTATAGACTGCGGCTTATATGATTGCACGGACAGGGTTTGCGGATTATGCAGCCATCCACCGGACGGTACGCTGCAGCAGGAGAGCAGCCTCCGCGCGCGAGACGGCGCCGGAGGGAAGCTGCCACGCCGCGTCGTCGGAGCGCACGATTCCCGCGCCGGATGCCCACGCGTACGCCGTCTCCGCCCAGGTTGCGCAGGACGGCAGCAAACCGGCCGGGAACGTCGTGTCATATCCCAGCAGCCGCGCGTAGTTGTACAGAATCACCGTGAGCTGATCACGCGTCAGACGCGCATCCGGACGGAAGGTGCCGTCGGGGAAGCCCGATACCAGTCCCTCCGCCGCTGCCCAGGCCACTGCATCCGTGTAGTATTCCGTGGGCTTCACGTCGGAGAATCCTGCACCCGTCCGCACCGGTTTGCCTTCCGCGCGCCACAGAACCGTCACGATCATCGCGCGCGTCATGCCTTCGTAGACGCCGAAGCTGTTGTCCGATACACCGCTGAACAGTCCTCGCGCTGCCACGAACGTCACCGCGTCCGACGCCCAGCAGTTCCCGTCGCGGAAAGCTGGCGTACGGTCCCACACCCGCAGCATCGTGCTTTCGGTCAGCACACCCGCGATGCCTCCGCTCACTGCCGTGCATTTGGCAAGTGTTACGTACCCGGCGTCCGTTCGGCACTCCAGAACGACTCCGGAGGACGCTGCCTTCGTCGGCATCATTGCCGTGCAGCCCCGCAGATTCGCCGCCGGCAGCCCGTCCGAGTAGACTGCAAAGACCGTTCCGCCGTCCTCACGCTGCACACACAGCCCCACCGTCTGTGACGCGGCGACCGGCGCGGTGAAGCGGAAAGACCCCATCGGTGTCGTGAACGTCAGCTTCTCCACCACCGCGCGCGCGAAGGCGTCGGCATCGAACGTCAGCGCATAGCTCTGCGCGCCCGGCGTGTCGGGGATGCTCAGCGCTACCTCCTTCGTATACTGCGCGCCGAGCGCCGTGAAGACCTCGTCGCTGAGTGTGACCTGCGCACCGTTTTCGTACTCCGCCGTCACCGGCACCTCCGATGATACGGAAAGCGAGGTGTCGGACACATACGCCGGAAGATCACAGCCGGTGCCGCGCGCGGAGTTGTAGACCACGCCGCTTTCCGGTGTTATTCCGCGCCGGCGGAACAGTTCGCTGACCGTCACCAGCTCAAACCCGCGCGCCTGCAGTTGCGGGATGCAGGCGCACGCCGCGTCGACCGATGTCGCGTGCAGGTCGTGCAGCAGCACGATGTCCCCGTCGCGTACGTTCGACAGCAGCCGGCGGGTTACATAGGAGACGTTCTTGTGCTTCCAATCAAACGTATCGAGCGACCAGAGGATGATCGGCCCGTTTGCGGCTGCCTGTACCCTCGCGCTCAACGCACCGCCCGGCGGCCGCATCAGATAGGTGTGATCTCCCGCTGCCTCCTGCAGCGCCTTCAGCGTCGTGTTGATCTCATAGGCGAGCTGTGTGTCGCCGAGCTTCGGGAGTATCTTGTGGTTCTGCGTATGGTTCGCGACCTCGTGACCTTCGTCGATGATGCGCCGGAAGGTCTGAGAGTGCTCGGCGAGCCGGTAGCCCGCGACGAAGAACGTGGCGTGCGCATCATATTTCTTCAACGTATCGAGCAGCTTGCCGGTCGACTTCGACGGGCCGTCGTCGAATGTCAGCGCGACGAGCTTTTGCCCTTCGGCGCGGGTACGGCTCAGCGCGGGCAGCAGCGTCAGCGTCAGCACGGCGGCGAGCAGGATGCAAAGCGCCCTTCTTGGGAACATGGAGAAGCCTCCTTTGAGAGATGAAAAACGCGGCAGAGATGTCCGTATGGATATGGGACGTCCCTGCCGGTGAAAATGCTCCATATTTGGGAATATTTTGTCGAAACCTACCGGCGGTTGGCGCCGAAGGATACGATCAGCGGAGGTATGAACCACAGCAGCGTGTAGTAGGCAACGTTGAACGGTGTGATGGCGGACGGCGCGCGGACGATCAGCAGGAAGAAGTTGAGCCCGATACCGAGGATCGCGGCGATCAAGCCCAGGATCAGGTTGATGCGCACGGCGGTATGGACGCGGCGGCCCGAGGAGACGGCGTCGGCAAAGTTGACGGTGGAGTCCACCGCGAGCGCGGCAATCGGCTCATCCTCCAGCCCGTCGCGGTAGGAGGAATAGTTGATGCGTTCGTTGAGGTCGGGGTAGCCTAAAGAGTCGGGGTTGAGCTTGAAGCGGCTTTCAACGAGCTGCGGGGTGATGTTGAAGTCGCGCACGGCGAGGACCGGAGTCAGATGCCGGCGTGTCAGATGCACAAGCGCCCGTCTTACCGACGGCATGACGTCGTATTTGACCGGATAAAGCCCGGCGAACTGCATGTTGACGGCGACGAAGATGCCGTTCTTAAGGTTGATGCCTTCGGGGATACGCACACCGGAGCGGAGAATGAAGTTGGCGGTACCGACGAGGACGCGGTCGGAGTTGACGAACGCACCCATGCCGCCGGTCTCGTAGAACTCGAAGTTCTCCATGAGCGGCATATTGACGGGCGCCTTTGACAATGACGCCGTGAGCGCGTGGTACAGCCCGCTGCCGGAAGCTTTGAGTACGGCGAGCGTACAGAGATTGATCTTCTCGGGAGTGAAGCCGGAGAATACCTTGACCGCCGAGATGGAGACCATCTTGGTGGGGAAGATATCGCGCTCCTGGAGGATGACGGAACGGGTCTCGCTGAGAAGCTCTGCGCTGCGGGGACCCGCGAGGACGGTACCGAAGTGCGCAAGCCGTCCGGCGACGGAGGCGTACGGCATCACGGCAGCGGCGAGTAGCCCTCCGGGCAGGCTCACCGACAGCAGCCCCGACCATGCCCACAGGAAACTGATTTTCCCGGTTCCGGAGACCGATGCGATCAAAGCGAAGACAGCGGTGGCGATGAAGACGAATGGGGAGAAACGGTACATGAAGTGTTCGATGCGATCCTCCTCCCACAGCCGATCCATCAGCCGCTTCTCCAGCGGCGCCGGCTCAAGCTTGTAGACAAGCTTCACCTTACCTTTTGACGAACGTACGCCGTTGACCGGCGTATAGCGGCCCGATGAGAACGACAGCGCGTAGCAGGCACGGACGATGCCCTCATATCTGAGTGCGCGCGTCAGCATCCCGAAGAACAGCGTCAGGATTACTACGCAATGGTACGGCAGCCAGCCGCCCAGCTCCGGCTTTACCATGATCTGCATCGTATACAGCAGATTCACCAGGCACACGAGGAAGATGAGCGTCTCAGCCTTAAACCTGCGCCTGGCCAGCATCCGCAGCCCGTCGGCCAGCAGCGACACGCAGATGAACATCGCGATCAGCTGCAGCGCGGAGAGGATGAACAGATAGATAAACGGCAGTTTGATGTAGCTGATGAACGAAGGCAGCGGCAGCCCGTAGGAGGGTGCGGCGGTGATGTAGCCCGAGAGCAGCGCCAGCAGGAACGTGAGCACGCAGCGCCACTTATAATACCCGACGGCACTGCGGGCTTTCGCGAGTGCGTCGGCGGGGGTCAATCCGCGGAAGGAGCGCAGGTCGTCGCTGAGGACGGGACCTGCAGGCTTGGATTTGGACGCGGGCTGGGGGGGCGGTGTGCCATCGTACTCGTCGGTGACGTGTACTGCGTGGTGTCTGGGTTTAGAAGGAGGGCTGGACTTTTTGAACTTCGGCGTACCGGTCTGCTTCTCCTCCATGACTTCGTTGACCTGGGCGGAGATGGTTTGGCGGACATCCGGTTCCTCGTTTTCCTGCATGGGCGCGGCAGATGTATGAACGGTCTGGACGGGTTTCTGTGCGCCGACGGAGATCCGTTCGATGCGCTGTGTATCGCTGTCGGAATATGCGGGTACGTCCGGCACATCCGGCATATCCTGTAAGTCCGGCGCCTGTGCGGCATCTTCGGGGGTATTCCCGAGGACGTCGGAGACACCGCTGTACTCGGACAGGATATCATCGATGCTGAAGTCCGCGCCGTCTTGAATCGTATCGTCGTCGAGAAGGCTGCGGATATCGTCAAGCTCATCGCCGTCGACCGGCGGGGGCACGCGGCGGTCTGTTTCCTGATCGCGCATGGTCATACCACCTTTGCATTGGATTCGCGTAATAATTCATCTAAAAGCCGTTGACTGTCGGAGACTGTCTGCAATTCGGAGAGAAGCGCCTGATGGAACGCTTCGGCAGCGCTGCGTTTCGGTGCGGCCAGCTCCCGTGCCCGTTCGGTGAAGAAACGGTCATAGAGTCCCGCGAGCTTTGTCTCGTACTCCCGCAGGAAGCTCCATCCGCTTTCGGTACTCAGCGGGATGCCATGCGCGCCGTCATATAAAAGCGTGCGTGCAATGCCCAGGGCGCCGCAGACGTCGAGCTTGTCCGCGTCGTAGAGAATCTGCGCCTCGACGGTCGCGGGCTGGTCTCCGGCGCGGAAGCGGTGGGTGCGGATGCAGTCGCGCACCCGGATGGCAAACGCCTCATCCGTAAGCGGCAGCAGGAACGTGTACGCCATCCGCGCACCGACATCCGCGTGGTCGAGGGTTTCGTCGCGATCCTGCGCGGGACGTCCGATATCGTGCAGCAGAGCGGAGATCATCACGACCTCACGGTCACAGGGCATATATTCGGCGATGTCGCGGGCGTACGCCGTGACGCGGTAGATATGGGAGAGGTCGTGCGCGGCGTCACCGTCTTTCATGCATGTACGCATATAAGCCTCCGCACGCGAAAGAAGGGCGGTCACTTCCCGAGCCTCCTGCGCACGGCCTCGAACAGCACGACGGCTGCCGCAGCGGACGCGTTGAGCGACGGCACCGCGCCTTTCATCGGGATGCTGACGAGGTAGTCGCAGCGTTCGCGGACAAGGCGTGATAGACCGCTGCCCTCATTGCCGATGATGACGGCGCAGTCGCGGTTGAAGTCGGCTTCATAGAGGGAAATTGTCGCTTCCCCGGCGGTGCCGAAGACCCAGATATTGCGCTTTTTCAGCAGATCAACGGTATCGGCGAGATTGGTGACGCGTGCGACGGGGACATGCTCGAGCGCGCCGGCGGCGGCCTTGGCGCAGGAAGCGGTGAGCGTGACGGAGCGATGCTTGGGGATGATGACGCCGTTGGCGCCGGCGGCTCCGGCAGTGCGGACGATGGCGCCGAGGTTGTGAGGATCTTCCAGCCCGTCGCACAGGACGATGAGCGCGGGATCCGGAGACGCATCGGCGGCGCGGAGGATGTCCTCGACGGTGGCGTAGTCGGCGGCGGGAATCTGGGCGATGACGCCCTGGTGCGCGTGGGTGACGCTCATCGCGTCGAGCCTGCGGCGGTCGACCTCGACGATCGGAACCCGGGCGGCCTTGGCGAGTGTGCGGATGGACGCGAGCGCGGTGTCCTCCTGCGCGTCCTTTGAACTGCGGAGGATATATAGCTTATCGAGCGGACGGCGCGTGCGCAGCGCTTCAAGCACCGCATGGCGTCCTTCGAGACAGTCCTGTTGTGTCATGTGAATCCCTTTCACGTTGGGTCGGTTATCCCGTTTGCACATACAGCTCGGGGGAAGGTATGATAGCATCCTAATTATACAGTATAGTGTACCACAAAACGGCGCAATTTGCAATGGAGGAAAAGAAAAGCCGCGACATTCTACACTTTGTACAAAACGGAATGGATTTCCCTGTGCAGTATTTATGATGTTGCCGTCAATCCTATGAGATTGGCGTAAATGCACGTAAAAAGACGTTTAATAAAGTGTAAATTCGCCTGAATGTGCGCGAAAAAGGTTTGACATACGCGCGCGGCTCTGGTAAAATAATTTGCATACCTTTAAACAAAGGTTAGCCGGAATCCACATCCGGTATGCATTCCCGCACGATGTTCAGAGTGCGGGAGGAAGGAGACTGCATGGACAATCAAGTTGTACAGATTGCGGAACGGATACGAGGCCTGCGGGATATCTGCGACTATACGGTGGAGGAAATGGCGGCAAGCTGCGACGTCACGCCCGAGGAGTACCGCGCGTGCGAGGCCGGGCAGGTCGACTTCTCGTTTACGTTCCTCTATAAATGCGCGGCAAAGTTCAACGTCGAGCTGACCGAGCTTCTCACCGGAGACTCGCCGAAGCTTTCCGGCTACACCGTCACGCGTGCGGGAGAGGGACTGCCCATCAAGCGCCGCGCCGGATTCTCCTACGAGAACCTCGGTTACCTGTTCCGCGACAAGCTCGCCGAACCCTATTTGGTCACCGCGCCCTATCGCGCCGACGAGCAGGATCGGCCCGTCCAGATGACCGTCCACGATTACCAGGAGTTTGACTATATCATCAAAGGCACGATGAAATTCGTCTACGGCGAACACACCGAGATTCTCCGCCCCGGCGACGCCGTCTATTACGACAGCCGTCGGGGCCATGGGATGATCGCAACGGAAGGTGAGGACTGCACGTTCCTCGCCGTCGTTATTCGCAAGGCGTAAGGAAGCGCCGTATCGGAAAGGAATTTCATCATGGAAGCCATCTATAAAGAATACATACACGAGACCTTCGACTCAGCCGGTGTGCTGCGAAAAATCACCTTCGACTATCCCCGCAGCTTCAATTTTGCCTTCGACGTTGTCGACGAGATCGCCCGCCGTACCCCCGACGCCCTCGCCATGCTCTGGTGCGATGAGGACGGAAATGAGCGTGCCTTCTCCTTCCGCGAAATCTCAGAACTGTCAAACCGCGCCGCCAACGTCTTCTACTCCGTCGGTATCCGCAAGGGCGACCGCGTGATGCTCGTACTCAAGCGCCACTACCAGTTCTGGTACGCGATGATGGGTCTTTGTAAAATCGGCGCGCTCGCCATTCCCGCGACGCATCTGCTCACCACCCATGACTTCACCTACCGCTTCAACGCAGCCGGCGTCTCCGCCATCGTCTGCACCGCCGAAGGCTGGACCATTAAAAGTGTCATCGAGGCTGAGACCGAGTCGCCCACCCTGAAGTATAAGATGCTCGTCCACGGGCACGACGACCGCTTTCTCGACTTCGACAGCCTCATCGATGCCGCATCGCCGGTATTCGAGCGTCCTACGGGCGAGCAGGCCGTGACCGTCGACGACCCGATGCTTTTATACTTTACGTCCGGCACGACCGGCTTACCGAAGATGGTGTGGCACCGCTTCGACTATCCGCTCGCGCACATCGTCACCGCCGCGCACTGGCATTGCGTCGAGCGCGGGAAACTCCACTTCACCGTCGCGGAGACCGGCTGGGGCAAGGCTGTCTGGGGCAAGCTCTATGGCCAGTGGTTTTGCGAGGCGCCGGTGTTCGTCTATGATTTCGAGCGCTTCCATGCCACCGACGTCCTGGAACGAATCGTACGCTACAACATCTCGACCTTCTGCGCGCCGCCAACAATTTACCGCTTCTTCCTCGCCGAGGATCTGACGCAATATGACCTGTCGGGCGTCCTTCACGCGACGACTGCCGGTGAGGCGCTCAATCCGGAGGTCTACAATGAGCTGACCCGACGCACCGGACTTCAGATCCACGAGGGCTTCGGTCAGACCGAGACGACCCTCACCGCCTGCACGCTCCGGGGCATGGTTCCGAAGCCCGGGTCGATGGGACAGGCGTCTCCGGCGTACGGCACGGACATTGTCGACGGCGAAGGGAAATCGTGCAAGCCCGGTGAGGTCGGCGAGATCGTGCTGCACATCGAGCACGACAAGCCCGTCGGACTGTTCGGCGGCTACTACAAAGACCCGGAGATGACCGCGCATGTCTGCCGTGAGGGACTCTACCACACCGGCGATATGGCGTGGCGCGATGAGGATGACTTTATCTGGTACGTCGGCCGCATCGATGACCTGATCAAAAGCTCCGGTTACCGCATCGGGCCGTTTGAGGTTGAGAGCGTGCTGATGGAGCATCCGGCGGTGCTGGAGTGCGGCGTGACCGGCGCGCCCGACCCGGTGCGCGGACAGGTCGTCAAGGCGACGATCAAGCTCAACCGCGGCTATGAGGGCACCCCCGAGCTGACCAAAGAGCTGCAGAACTACGTCAAGACCCACACCGCGTCGTACAAGTACCCGCGTATCGTGGAGTACGTTGATGAGCTGCCCAAGACCATTTCCGGCAAGATCCGCCGCTCCGAGCTGCGGAAATAACGTAAAACCGTCCCGCAAAGACAAAGTCCGAAAACCCCCTTCTTGTTAAAAAGGGGGTTTTCGATATATGAGAGGATGCCTGTGTATGGCAATCTGGGAGATATTCATCCTCGCGGTCGGGCTGTCGATGGACGCGTTCGCGGTGAGCATCTGTAAGGGACTGTCGATCAAGAGGATGAATTGGAAGGGCGCGCTGCTGTGCGGGCTTTGGTTCGGCGGCTTCCAGGCGCTCATGCCCACCATCGGCTACTTTGTCGGCGCCCGCTGCTATGCCTATATCGAACGCTTCGATCATTGGATCGCCTTCGGGCTGCTGGTGCTCATCGGTGCGAATATGCTGCGCGAGGCGTTCGGCGAGAATGAAGAGGTTGACGCGTCGTTCGGCGTCAAGAGCATGGCGGTGCTCGCCGTCGCGACGTCCATCGACGCGCTCGCCGTCGGAATTACGCTTGCCTGCCTGCAGGTCAGCATCCTGACCGCCGCCGTGCTCATCGGCGTCACGACGTTCGCGTTCTCCTTCGCCGGCGACAAAATCGGCAATCTGTTCGGCGCGCGGTTCCGGAAGAAAGCCGTCATCGCCGGCGGCGTCATACTCATCGCCATCGGACTGAAGATTCTCATCGAGCACCTGTTCTTCTGAAATCCTTCCGCATGCGCCGCAGGACATGTGCATATACTGCGGCCAATCCCAAAGGGAGTTGCGTGTATGGTCGTGCTCACTGCAAACAGCCCGCCGGCGAGTCAGGGATCCCCGCAAATCTGCTCATATACATATATAATAAGAACCGGTTCATCGGCGGGGGATGTCTGCACTCCGAAAGCCGAAGGTTCATGTACGGTCTTGCGAAAGGTACATAAGGAGAATTACCATGACCACACTGCCGATTTTACCGGACGCCCCAAAGGAAAATGCCGAAGTCTGTCTGCTCACCGATATCCAGCGCACGTTCGCTGAGGATGAGACCGCGCGCAGACAGACCGCCGGAGAGATGTCCTCTCAGTGGTACAGCCTGCGTTCGGTGGGCAAAGACGACTCCGTTCCCGCGCCCGTCGTGTTCTCATGGCATGAACGGCTTACCGACGGCGTGCTGCATATTGCCCGCCGCGAGGATTTTTCCGACGCCGTGACTGTCCGCATACACGGGACGGAGCACGCCGTGTACAACCTGCGCATCGGAACACGGTACTTTTGGCGCGTGACCGACGGCGTGAGAACCTCGCGGACGCGGACATTCACTACCGCGGACATGCCCCCGCGCTGGCTTTATATCGACGGCAATACCAACGCCCGCGATATCGGCGGCTGGCGTACCCTGGACGGATGCCGCGTGCGGCAGGATCTGATTTTCCGCACCAGCGAGTTCGATACGCACCTGACCCTCACCCCACGCGGCATAAAAACCCTCACGGAGGAGCTTGGGGTGCGCACCGACCTCGACCTGCGCGGCGAAGTGGTGGGGCTGCGCAATGCGTCCGTGCTGTCCCCGTACGGTGTGGAATGGGTGCTGCTGCCCATCACGCCGTACACCGGCATCTTCGACCCTGAGTACCGGGACAATCTTGCTGCGTGCTTCCGGGTACTCGCGGATGTCTCACGCTATCCGATCTGTTTCCACTGCTGGGGCGGTGCCGACCGCGGCGGAACAGTGGCACTGCTGCTCAACGGGCTGCTCGGCGTGGGTGAGGACGATCTGATCCTCGACTATGAGCTGACAACACTGTCGGCATGGGGCACGCGGACGCGCAACAACCTGCCGTTCGCCGAGATGTTCACGGCGCTGAAAGGCTGTCCCGGTAAGACGTTCGCGGAGAAATGCGCGGCGTTCCTCGGGACACTCGGAGTCACACATAAAACCATCGCGGCACTGCGGGAGAATCTGACGGAGGACGTATGATGAGACTGGACAAGCTGCTGTGCGACCTGGGCGAGGGTACGCGCAAAGAGGTCACACTGCGTATCCGGCGCGGCGCGGTGACGGTCGACGGCGTCACGGTCACACGGCCCGAGACGAAGGTCGACCCGGAGACCGCCGTACTCACGTTCGACGGACTGCCGGTTGTGTACAGCAAGTACGTGTATATCATGATGAACAAGGCGGCGGGAGAGATCTGCGCGATACGTGACCCGAAGCTGCCGACGGTGGTATCGAGACTGCCGGAGAAGCTGCGGCGGCGCGGGCTGTTCCCCGCCGGACGGCTCGACCGCGACGCAGAAGGTTTGCTGCTGCTGACCAACGACGGCGACGCCGCGCATATGCTGCTGTCCCCGGCGCGGCATGTCGAAAAGACCTACTTCGTGCGCTATGACGGGACACTCGCACCTGACGCCGAAGCACGTTTCCGGAATGGAATCGCGATCCCGGCGGACGACGGCGACCCCGCGTGCGTCTGCATGCCTGCGGAACTGATACGCGCAGGGGAGCAGGAGGCGCGCGTGAAAGTCACCGAGGGACGCTATCACCAGGTCAAACGCATGATCGCGGCGGTCGGCGGGCATGTAACATATCTCAGGCGGGAAACTTTTGGTCCCCTCACACTTGACGCAGATCTGCGCCCCGGAGCATATCGGGAGCTTTTACGGGAAGAAATTACGCAAATTGAGGAAATCAAGCGGAAAACGCGGCGTCAGACATAGGATAAGACAGAAAGTAAATTGTGTAATTATGATAACCGTAATATTGCATTTGGACACTGTTAGCAGATTGAATAAAACATTTTGATAACGTTTGTTAAATAAACCACTTTACGTTTCAGTTTTTTCCTGTTATAATAAGAATACAAACTCTTATGATGGAGGTTTAAAATGTCTAACGTAACACTGAAAGGGATCTACAAGAGATTCCCCGGCGGCGTCACTGCGGTTTCCGATTTCAACCTGGAAATCGAGGATAAGGAGTTTATCATCCTCGTCGGCCCGTCCGGCTGCGGAAAAACCACTACCCTGCGCATGATTGCCGGCCTGGAAGAAATCTCCGAAGGCGAACTTTACATCGATAACAAGCTCGTCAACGACGTAGCCCCGAAGGATCGCGATATCGCGATGGTCTTCCAGAACTACGCTCTGTATCCCCATATGACCGTGTTCGAGAACATGGCCTTCGGTCTGAAGCTGCGCAAGACTCCGAAGCCTGAAATCAAGAAGCGCGTCGACGAAGCCGCCCAGATTCTCGACATCTCCCACCTGCTCGACCGTAAGCCGAAGGCTCTGTCCGGCGGTCAGCGTCAGCGTGTCGCTCTCGGCCGCGCCATCGTCCGTGACCCGAAGGTCTTCCTCCTCGATGAGCCGCTTTCCAACCTCGACGCCAAGCTGCGCGCCCAGATGCGTACGGAGCTGTCCAAGCTGCATCAGCGCCTGGCCACCACCTTTGTCTACGTTACCCACGACCAGGTTGAGGCTATGACCATGGGCACCCGCATCGTTGTCATGAAGGACGGCTTTATCCAGCAGGTCAGCGCGCCTCAGGTTCTGTACGAACACCCCACCAACCTGTTTGTCGCGACCTTCATCGGTACCCCACAGATGAACACCATCATCGGTACCATCGTTGACAAGGATGGCCATACGTACATCAAGGTTGGTGAATTCACCATCCTGCTGCCCGATGAGAAAGGCCGTAAGCCCGAAGTCCTCGCCTACGACGGCAAGGAAGTCATCGTCGGCGTCCGCCCTGAAAACCTCCACGATGAGCCGCGCTACCTCGAAATGTATCCCGACGCCACCGTCGTCGCGCACGTCGACCTCGTTGAGATGATGGGCTCCGAGACCTACCTGTACCTCCTCGTCGAGGGTCAGAACTTCATCGCCCGCGTCGCTCCGACGTCCACTGCCCTCAACGGAGATAAGATTAAGATCGCCGTCGAGACCGGCAAGATTCATCTGTTCGATAAAGACACCGAGAAGACCATTACCAACTGACTGTAAGAGCTTGTGCAGGAGCGTCCGTTTATACGGATGCTCCTGTTTTTTGCGTTAATCAATGGCACAGGCATTTTGACATGCGCCAATCCCGCAGATACAGTCGTTTTATACGGGAAAAGACGTAAATGATTCCTCCGTTCGCAAAGAAAGAAAGGAGATTGACAAAAGAGGAAGGAAATGATATAATCACTTCCTGGAAGTCGGTCCTTACGCGCAGTATGCAGCCGAGATCAATCACCCGGAGGTCAGAAAATGAAAAACAAGCCCTTCGTCCGTATCCTTGTCCTGACACTCGCCGTACTGATGTGCGCGGGTCTTGCGGCATGTACGGGCGGTCAGCCCGCCGCTACGACTGCTGCCGCCACGATCGCAGCAACCACTGCGGCAACCGCCGCAGCAACGACCGCAGCACCCTCAACCACAACCGCAGCAACCACCCCTGTCATGACCACGACTGCCACTACCGCCACAACCGCAGCCCCCGTGCCGGATACGCCCCTCGTCATCGCGTGCGAATTCCTCTCTCAGAAGTTCTCCCCTTTCTATGCCGACTCCAGCTATGACGCCGACGTCGTTGCCATGACGCAGCTTGCGCTCATGACCACCGACCGTACCGGCGGCATTATCTATAACGGCATCGAGGGCGAAGTTCATCCGTATAACGGAACAGATTATATCTACTACGGTCCCGCCGATCTCTCCGTCTCTTACAACGAAGCGGCCGATATCACCACCTATACCGCAAAGCTGCGTGAGGATCTCGTGTTCTCCGACGGCGTGCCCGTCACAGCCGATGACCTCATCTTTACCTACTACGCCTTCCTCGATACCTCCTACGTCGGTGCCGCAACCCTTGGTTCCTACCCGATCGTCGGGCTGCAGAACTATATCTACAACAACTCGAAGGCCGAGGGCATCGAGATCAGCGATGAGGAAATTGCCGCTGCGCTCGCAGAGCCTCCCGAGGCGCTTGAGAAGCAGATGACCGACTTTGTCGAATCGATCCTGCTCTCCGAGGCCGAATGGGTCAGATCTATCTACAACGACCCCGCCTATGCCAAGTATACCGAGGCCTACCCGGTTGCCAAGGATCTGTTCTATTACCTCTACGGCACCGATAACAGCTACGATTCCTCGAAGGTGAAGAGCGAGGAGGACGTCGTCGCCAAGGTGATCGGGGAGTACGGTTATGACTATAAGACCCTCGCGCTCAACTATACGGGCGACGAAACCTACTTTGATGCCGATATAAACGCCATGGCAAGGGCGTATCTCATCGAGCTCAAACTCGATGAGCTGGGTGGCGAGGAGGTCGCGAATATCGCCGGTATCCGGAAGCTCGATGACTACACCGTAGAGATACAGCTCGAGGGCTTCAGTGCGCCCGCCGTCTACTCCGTCTTCGGCGTACAGATCGCACCGCTGCACTACTACGGCGACCCGGCGCTGTATGACTACGAGAACAACCTGTTCGGCTTCACCCGCGGAGACCTGTCCGACGTCGCCGCGAAAACCACCCATCCTCTCGGTGCCGGCCCGTACCGCTTCATCGAGTACACCGATCAGGTCGTCTACTTCGAGGCCAATGAGCATTATTATAAGGGCGAACCGAAAACCCGCTACGTCCAGTTCATCGAGACCGCAGCCAAGGATGTCATCTCCGGCATTGCGCAGGGAACCGTCGATGCGGGAGAAATCCCCGGCAGCGCCAATGACTTCAGCGCCATTCGCGGTTATAACACCGACGGCTTACTCCAGGGCGATATCATCTCCGTCTCCAGTGTCGATTACCTCGGCTACGGCTACATCGGTCTTAATGCAGATACGATGAACGTCGGTGCAGAGCCCGCGTCCGACGCCTCCAAAAACCTGCGCCGCGCGTTCGCCACCGTCCTCGCTGCCTACCGTGCCGTCTGCATCGAATCCTACTTCGGCGACGCCGCCTCCGTCATTCAATACCCCATCTCCAGTACCTCCTGGGCCGCTCCGCAGAAGTCCGACGCCGATTATCAGGAAGCCTTCTCCACAGACGTAGACGGCAATCCGCTCTATACCGACGACATGGACGAAAATGCCCGCTATGCTGCCGCGCTGGACGCCGCCGTCGGCTTCCTCAAGGCCGCCGGCTATACCTTCGACGACGCCACCGGCATGTTCACCGAGGCTCCCGACGGCGCCTCCCTGACCTATGAAATTTACGTTCCCGGCGGCGGCGCAGGGGAACATCC
>JAAZKA010000096.1 GCA_012800055.1 Clostridiales bacterium | reverse complement strand
GCCGTATCGAGGCTGCTGCGGGTGCCACAGGTCAGGTAGGCACAGGTAATGATTATAACGTTTGGGCTAACATTGTAGACGCTGTTAATATGTTTGCGCTTGCGAACAATGATAACGAAGCAAAACTTTCTTACGACCCGCTGAAGCAGATTCCTGCCAGCAAAGTCCAGGGTAAGTACACCTATCAGAGCTTCTACGTCATCGAGTATGCAGATCCTGATGAAGATGTCGAAGCCAAGATGATCGTACTGGTTAACACCTCTGCGGATCCGCTGGATATTTCCGGCCCGCTTCTGTTCCCGTATTCTGCTTCATTACGCACGCCCTAACCGTAACGCGTAATCCCGGCCCCCGCCTCCGAAAGGAGGCGGGGGCTTTTTGTATGCAAAAAAGCGCCCCGTAAAGCAGGGCGCGTGCGGCAGGCATGCTGTGGGCTACTTGAACTCGGCGCGGAAGTTAACGGCGTCCTCGATGTCCTTTACGGTGATGCGTTCCGGCCGCGCTTCGAGATCGGCGATGGTGGACGCAACGCGCAGCACACGATCGTGTGCGCGGCCGGACATATGCAGACGGTCGTAAAGCATCCGCAGGTGCTCCTCGACCTCGGGCTCCAGACGGATCATGGAACGCACCATCTTCGGGGTCATCTGGGCGTTGCAGTAGACGCCGGGATAGTCGCGGAAGCGTGCGACCTGCCGCTCGCGGGCTGCGCATACGCGTGCGCGTATGGAGGCGGAGTGCTCGGGCGTGGGGCCGTGCATCTCGTCAAAGCGTAACTGGGGTACGTTGACGTGGAGGTCGATGCGGTCGAGCAGCGGCCCGGAGATTTTTTCGCGGTACCGGCGTACGGACTCCTCGGAGCAGGTGCAGGGGTGGAACGGCGAGCCGTGGTATCCGCACTTACAGGGGTTCATGGCGGCGACGAGCATAAAGCGGCAGGGGTAGGTGAGGGTACCGTTGACGCGCGCGAGGGTGATCTCACCGGTCTCGATGGGCTGGCGAAGCACCTCGAGAGCATCGGCGGCAAACTCGGGCAGCTCGTCAAGGAAGAGGACGCCGTTATGGGCAAGGGACAGCTCGCCGGGTTTGGGGATACGTCCGCCGCCCGCGAGTCCTCCGATGGAGGTAGAATGATGGGGAGCGCGGAAAGGCCGTTCGGAGATGAGCGGCCGGTTGGGGTCTAAAATTCCTGCAACGGAGTAGACGGAGGTGGTCTCGAGCGCTTCGGAGTGTGTGAGCGGCGGGAGAATGGAGATGATGCGCTGGGCGAGCATGGACTTGCCGACTCCGGGAGGACCTGTAAGAATCAGGTGATGACCGCCGGCCGCGGCGATCTCGAGCGCGCGTTTGGCGAGGTATTGGCCCTGCACGTCGGCGAGGTCGAGGTGGGGCGCGTTGGGGTCGGCGGGCGGTGGGGTCCAGCGGGACTGCGCGGGGATGGGTCGTACGCCGCGGAGGTGGTCGATGAGGTCCTCGACGCGCGAGACGGGGTAGACAGTGAGATTGTAGGCAAGGGTAGCTTCATAGGCGCAGTGGGCGGGGCAAAAGAGCGTATGCAGGCCGTTCTGTGCAGCGGCGAGGGACATGGGAAGCATGCCGTGGGTCACGCAGACTTTCGCGTCGAGGGACAGCTCGCCGATGAAGGCATGGTCGGGGTTGAGCATGGGAATCTGACCATCGGCGCAGAGGATCGAGAGGAGGATGGGGAGGTCATAGACAGAGCCTTCTTTCTTTAGGAAGGCGGGCGCGAGGTTGACGGTGATACGTCCGTCCGGGAAGTCACGTCCGAGGGAGCGGATAGCGGCGCGCACGCGGTCACGGGCCTCACGTACGGCGGCGTCAGGAAGGCCGACGACATCGAAGGCAGGTCCGCCGGGACCGATATAGCACTGCACGGAGACGTAAAAGCCCTTGATGCCTGAGATGCCCAGAGACGTGACGGACGATACCATGGTGTGACCCCCTATCATGTTGGGAAATATAATCGGGCGGGATACCCGCCGTTATTCCGGGTCAGGGCAGGCGTCGGAGCATGTCCAGCGCGTTGGACGCGGACTCGCGGCGAATGCGCTCGCGGGAGCCGGAGAAATGAAACTCGCGGACATCGACGCCGTCGGCATGGGCGAGGGCGATGTAGACCAGTCCGACGGGCTTTTTTGTGTTGTCGGACGCGGGACCTGCGATCCCGGTGATGGAGATGCCGACGTCGGCGGAGAAGCGCGTGCGTACACCGACAGCCATTTCGCGCGCGGTCTCGGCGGAGACGGCGCCGTGAGCCGCGAGAGTGTCGGTAGACACGCCGAGGAGGGCCGTCTTTGCGGCGTTGGAGTAGGTGACGGCGG
>JAAZKA010000095.1 GCA_012800055.1 Clostridiales bacterium | reverse complement strand
CTGTTCACACAGTGGAGCGCCGCGCATGCGCCGAAGATCATGGCGACGGTAGACGGCGTGTACCGCCGGCTGTTCGGCTGGGACACCGATGCGTGCGGCGGAGAATACACAGCGTTTCTGACTGCGTATCTGACGGCACTGCGGAGGTATCTGGAGATGTCGGGTATCGGGAAACGGATGTATTTCCACATCTCCGATGAGCCGGGGTTATCGTGCATAGAGAACTACGGCCGCGCGAAGGCGATGCTGCGGGAGCTGCTTGCGGGTTACCGGCAGTTCGACGCGCTGTCGGAGTACGAATTCTACGCGCGCGGTCTGGTGGATATCCCGGTCGCGGCGACCAGCAGCATCGGCAAGTTCCTCGGACGCTGCGAAGAGCTGTGGGCGTACTACACCGGCGGGCAGTCGTTCGACGGGCTGTCAAACCGCTTCATCGCCGTTCCGCCCGTGCGCAACCGCGTCTTAGGGCTGCAGCTCTACCGCGCTGACATCCGGGGTTTCCTGCACTGGGGCTATAACTTTTGGTATACGACGCTCAGCCGGTACCGTTTCGATCCGTATCTCTCGCCCGACGCGGACATGAGCTTTGTCGGCGGGACGTCGTTCCTCGTCTATCCGGGTACGGACGGCGCGGTAAAATCCACGCGTCTGGCGGTCTTCGGCGAGGCGATGCAGGACATCCGCGCGCTGAAGCTGCTCGAATCACTCGCCGGACGGGACTTTGTCGACACACTGTTGGACGAAGCGTTTCCGGGGCTTGACTTCCATACCTGCCCGGATACGCCGGATGCGCTGCTCAATCTGCGCGCACGGGTGAATCAGGAGATTGCCCGGCGGGCGTGACACGGGGATAATGATGTATTTCCCGCATGTAACCGTTCATTGTTGTTTGGAGGTATATCTGATGCTGCAATACAATCTCACCGTCGGTCTTGTACCGATCCGCCGTGATGTTTCCCCGCGTCCCGGTATCTTCAACTGGGAGAAAGCCGAGCAGCGCGGCCGCCGTATCGTCCGGTACATTGAGGACACCTACACCGACGACCAGACCCGCTTCCTCGACCTCGACGACCTCAACGCCGAGGGGCTGCTCATCACCGAAGCCGATGCGCTGACCGTCGCAAAGAAGTTCCGCGATGCGGGCGCCGACTGCATTGTGCTCATCAACTGCAACTTCGGCAACGAAGAAGCTGCCGGTCTGCTCGCGCAGCAGCTCGGACTCCCGACGCTGCTGTGGGCGCCGCTCGACGATGAGTTCCTCCCCGATGGCTCCCGCTTCACCGATTCCCAGTGCGGCATCTTCGGCATGTCCCGGATGCTCCAGCGGCTGAACGCTCCCTTCACCTTCCTTGAGACCTGTCGCGTCGAGAGCGACATCTTCCGTGACGGATTCCGCGCGTTTTTAAGCGTCGCGTGTATGGTCAAGAACTTTCGCGGGAATGTCAACCGCCCGGGTCTGCGCGTCGTGCAGGTCGGGTCACGCCCCAAGCCTTTCTGCTCCGTCATCGTCAACGAGGGTGAGCTGATGCAGAAGCTCGGCGTCCGCGTGATTCCGGTCAACCTCGCGCTCACCCTCGGACGGCTCGACAAAATACTCGCCGAGCGCGCCGACGAGTGCGCCGCCTACGCCGACGTCTTCCGCAGCCGCTACGCCGTCGACGAGAAGACCGAGCCGAAGCTGACACAGCTTGCCGCGCTCATACTCCTATATAAAGATATCTTCAAAGACTACGATGCGGACGTCATCTCGTCGGAGTGCTGGACGGCACTGCTGCCGGCACGCGGAATCGTCCCGTGTGCGGCGTTCTCCGTTCTTGCGGATGAGGGATACATCGTCGGCTGCGAGTCCGATATCCACGCGTCGATTACGATGGCACTTTTGAAATGTGCCGCACGCGGGAAGGCAGCACCCTTCCTCGGCGAGTTCACCGTCCGCCATCCGGAGGACCGCGACGTCGAGCTTCTCTGGCACTGCGGGCCGTTCGCGCGTTCACTGAAGGCTTCCGACAGTGAGGCGAGCATCCGTGACATGCGCGCGTGGTTCCGTGTACAGAACGGCACTTACACCATTGCGCGGCTCGACCAGGACAACGGCAACTACATGCTGCTTTCCGGCATCTGCGAGAGCGCGGACGGTCCCTATACGTTCGGCACCTACCTCTGGGCACGTTTCAAAAATCTCCCCGCCTGGGAGCGCAAGCTGGTCGAAGGACCGTACATCCACCACATGTCCGAGATCGCCGGCGACCACACCGCTGCGCTCCGGGAGTTCTGCAGGTACGCCGGTATCACACCGGACGAGGTCGACGCATGACGCTCCGGATTCTCCCTGATTGTTTTACCGTCTGTATGCCGCGGCCACTGCCACACCGATTGCTTTCTCACCCGTGACGACCGCTTTGATCGGGGACAAACCCCGCTTGATATACGGCGGCTTATACATTCGTTCCTTCCCCACAGGGTGACATAGACCATTGACAGGAGTACATTTATGTTATACAATTTAAAAGACATCTTGCAGCTTGCGGAGGACGGCGGGTTTGCCATCCCTGCATTCAACGTCTACAACCTCGAGACGGCGATGGGTGTCGCGCGCGCGGCGGAGAAACTGCGTGCGCCGGTCATCCTGCAGATCTACTCCCGGCTGTTCGACAAACCGAACGCGAAATACCTCGCGCCGTCCGTGCTCGAGATCATCCGCGACCTCCCGACACCCGCCGCGCTGCACCTCGACCACGGCGCCGGACTACCCGAGGTCATACGTGCGCTTCGCTATGGCTGCACCGGCGTCATGCTCGACGCGTCCGCGTTCCCGTTCGACGAGAACGTCGCGAAGACCCGCCAGGTTG
>JAAZKA010000094.1 GCA_012800055.1 Clostridiales bacterium | reverse complement strand
GGCGGCGAGCTGGCCTTGACCGGGCTTGGAGCCTTCGCGGTTGGGGAAGTTGCGCGTTGTGTGGCGGATGGAGAAGGCGTTGTTCGAGGGCGTGTCGCCCGCGCCGAAGCAAGGTCCGCAGAATGCCGTCTTGATTACGACGCCCGCCGCCATCAATTCTGCTGCTGTACCGTTGCGCACCAGCTCCATGAACACCGGCATACTTGACGGGTATGCCGACGCGTCGAAGCCCATGCTCCCGACGGTGTGACCGCGCAGAATTGCCGCCATCGCCGTAAGGTTTTCATATGTTCCGCCCGCGCATCCGGCGACGATGCCCTGGTCGACGCGCATCCGGCCGTTTTCAAGCTTGCCGGTGAGGTTGAACGGAACCTTCGGGAACTGTTCCCGGGCGTCCTGCTCGACTTTCCGCAGCAGGTCTCCGGCGTTGGCGTTGAACTCGCGGATGGTGAAAACATTGGACGGATGGAACGGCAGCGCAATCATGCTCTCGATCTTGGAGAGGTCAACGGTGAGCATGGCGTCGTAGAGGGCGACGCGGGCGGGCTTCAGCTCACGGTAGTCCCCGGCACGCCCGTGGATACGGAGGTATTCCTCGACCTTCGCGTCTGTCTGCCAGATGCTCGACAGGCAGGTGGTCTCGGTGGTCATGACATCAATGCCGCAGCGGTAGTCGACGGAGAGGTTTTTAATGCCGTCGCCGATAAACTCGAGAATCTTGTTGGTGACAAGTCCCTCGCGGAAGACCTTTCCGATGATGGCAAGGGCGACGTCCTGAGGCCCGACGCCGGGACGGGGGGAACCGGTGAGGCAGACGCCGACGACCTGGGGGCGGGGGATGTCATAGGTACGGCCGAGGAGCTGTTTGGCAAGCTCGGGGCCGCCTTCTCCGATGGCTAAAGTACCGAGAGCACCGTAGCGGGTATGGGAGTCGGAACCGAGGATCATCTTCCCGCAGCCGGCCATCCGTTCGCGCATGTACTGGTGTATGACGGCCATATGGGGCGGAACGTAGATGCCGCCGTACTTCTTGGCACAGGAGAGTCCGAAGCGGTGGTCGTCCTCGTTGATGGTGCCGCCGACGGCGCACAGGGAGTTGTGGCAGTTGGTGAGGACATAGGGCATGGGAAAGCGTTCGAGGCCGGACGCGCGGGCAGTCTGGATGATGCCGACGTAGGTGATGTCGTGGGAGGCGAGGGCGTCGAAGCGCAGACGGAGGTGTTCATCGTCATCGGAGGTGTTGTGGGCGGCGAGGATCTGATAGGCCATTGTACCCCGGCGCGCGGTTTCCGTATCGGTGAAGTCATGCGGCGCGGTCATATAGCCGGTGCCGTACAGCTCCGCATCAATCGCCCCGCGGTCGCGCGAGGCGGGGAAGGTACGGGTGTTGTAAAGGTAGTAGGTCGGCTCGGACGTGAAGGTGAGCATATGGGGCCTCCTTGGGGTGGAATGGGGAAGTGTATGGAGTATTATACCACGCGCGCGGGGAAATTGCAAGGTACGGTTTGACACGGAGCGGCATGAATTTGCGGTTTAACACAGAATACAAGGAAGCAAGATTGAGTGATTTTTTCGATAGCGGCAAACTGTATTTGCGTATTTTCTCAGGCAGTGGAATACAGAAACCGCCGTATGGCATCCGGGACGGCGGTTTTCCGTCTACAGCCCGAGCACGCCGAAGAACAGCAGCCCGAGCACCGCGCTGATGCCGATGACCGCCGGGATGCTCACCTTCCATTTCATCAGCAGCAGCGCATCCAGCAGCCCGATGCCGACGCAGACCCAGCTCACCGTATCGGCACGGACGTAGTTCTGCATCGTCATTGTGACCATCATCCCGGCGATCATCCCCAAGCTTGCCGGACGGACACCGACGAGCACCTGCGTCATACGGCGGCTGTTTTTGAAGCGCTCGAAGAACATCGCCGCGAGCGCGCAGAAGGTCAGCGACGGTACCAGCGCGCCGAGGTTCGCAGCGAACGCGCCGATGATGCCTGCCGTGCGCATCCCGGCGAACGTCGCGCAGTTGAGGCCTACCGGCCCCGGCGTCATCTCCGCGATCCCTACGATGTCCGAGACCTCCTCCGCCGTCATCCACCCGTGCGCGAGCATCTCACTGGTGATCAGCGGGATCATCGACAGACCTCCGAAGCTCGTGAAGCCGATCTTGACGAAGCTCCAGAACAGCTCAAGCAGCAGCATTCCCGTTCCTCCGTTTGTAAACTTCGCAGATGACGATGCCGCAGACCGCGCCGATCAATACGAGCCAGACACAGTTGACGTTCCAGATCAGGTACAATCCGAGCGTGAGCGCGGCGACCGCGTAGCACGGGGGATACTGAAACGCGCCTTTGATAAGCCCCAGCACGGCGCTGAGGATGATCGGCACGACAGCCGCGCGGACGCCGGTCATCGCCGCGGCGACCCAGACGTTCGTGCGAAACAGCGTATAAAAGTGCGTGATGACGGCGAGGATGGCGAGCGGCGGCAGCGTCAGCCCGATCGCACAGACCACGCCGCCCGGGTAGCCCGCCATCCGGTAGCCGTACAGCATCGCGACGTTGCCGATCATCGTACCGGGCAGGCTGCGGCTGACACTGGTCAGGTCAAGAAGCTCCTCGGCGGTAATCGTCTTTTTACGCTCGACATACAGCTTCTGCATCTGCGAGACGATGCTCCAGCCGCCGCCGAAGGTAAAGCAGCCGAACTTCATAAACTCGAGAAACAGCGTCAGAATTTTACGAAAGCGTTTCAAAAAAATCACCCGAATCAGGATTTGAGATACCCGCAGGGAATGACCCGCATGAAGTTCCGATAGTGTCCCGGAATCCTTCGGGATGCCGGTTTACCGCCGCCTGATTATCCGCGGCTGTCCCGGAATGTGCGGGATGTTTTCGTTATACCATGTTTTCGGCGCGTTTGCAAGCGGGGAATCCGAAAAACCTGCACAAAATCACGGGCACGCCGTTCGGAAGATCGCGGGAGGTTTGCGGAGAACGGCTTTTTTCTCTTGACTTCAACGCGCTTTCCGTGTACAATAAGAATAAGCCCAAATTCAGGGAGGTAATAGATATGTCCGCTCTTGCAATTATAAACGGTCGTGTCGTCACCCCTTACCGCGTCCTCGACGGCGCGACTGTCCTCATCGACGATGGGAAAATCACCGACGTCGTACGCGGCGAATGCTGCACCAAAGGCCGCGAGATCATCGACGCGAAGGGAAAGACCGTCGCGCCGGGGTTCATCGACATCCATACGCACGGCGCCGGAAACCACGACTTCATGGACTGCTCGGTCGAGGCGTTCCTGGGCGCCGCCGAGATGCACGCCCGCCACGGCACCACGCTCCTGCTGCCCACCGCCACCACCGGCTCCCATGACGTCATGAAGGCGATGTTCACATACTTTAAAGAAGCGAAGAACAATAACCCAAAGGGCGCGCAGCTCTACGGACTGCACCTCGAAGGCCCCTACTTTTCCTACGAGCAGCGCGGCGCGCAGGACCCGCGTTTCATCAAGGACCCTGATCCCAAAGAGTACCTTGAGTTTATGTCGATGAGCGACGACATCGTACGCTGGAGTGTCGCACCGGAACGCAAGGGTGCGATGGCACTCGGACGCGAACTCGAACGCCGGGGGATTGTCGCGTCGTGCGCGCATACCGACGGCTTGTACTCCGACATCGAGGACGCGCTCGAGAACGGCTACCACCTGCTGACCCACTTCTACTCCGGTATGTCCACTGTCCGCCGCATCAATGCCTACCGCTTCGCCGGCGTCATCGAGGCCGGATACTGCATGGACGACATGAAGGTCGAGATCATCGCCGACGGCTGCCACCTTCCCAAGGAGCTTTTGCAGATGATCTACAAGATCAAGGGGCCGTCGAACATCGCGCTGGTAACGGATTCAATACGTGCCGCCGGTATGCCCGAGGGGCCGCTGTACGTGCTCGGAAATAAGGACGAGGGCATCCAGTGCATCGTCGAGGACGGCGTCGCGAAGCTTCCCGACCGTACGGCGTTTGCCGGTTCCGTCGCGACGACCGACCGCCTTGTACGCACGATGCGCTATATCGCCGACGTCAGTCTCGTTGACGCCGTACGCATGATGACCGTCACGCCCGCGAAGATCATTGGCATCGCCGATCGCAAGGGCATCCTCGCGCCCGAGAAGGATGCCGACATCGTCATCTTTGACGATCAGATCAACATCGACCGCACGATCATCGGCGGCCGCACCGTCTATCAGGCGTAGAAGATCTGTCGTTTTATCCGGGAGTATGGAATTCCATACTTCCGGCAGCATGACTGCATAAGGAGTTCTTATGTCCGTATGGTTCGCAGCCCTTATGGGGCTTGTCCAGGGGTTCACCGAGTTCCTTCCCATCTCCAGCTCTGGCCATCTGGTGCTCATCCAGAGCTTTCTCGGCCGCGACATCGAGCATGACTATATGCTCTTCGACGTTCTGCTGCACTTTGGGACACTCGTCTCGGTGTTCATCTGCTTCTGGCCGGACATCCGCGACATGATCCTCGAGTTTTTCCGACTGTTCGGCGAGTGCATCCGGGGAAAGTTTGACCTGAAAAAGACCCCCGCGCGCCATCTGATGATCATGGTCATCATCGCCACGTTGCCGATGATCGTTGTGCCGCTCGTGAACGACTACATAGAGAAGCTGTTCAGTTCGCCGCTGCTCGTCGGCTGCATGCTGTTCGTGACAGCGCTGATTCTCTACATCGCCGACCGCGCCGGCAACGGAAAGAAGACAGCCGAGAGCGCCACCTGGAAGGATGCGCTGTTCGTCGGCATTCTGCAGCTTGTCGCACTCGTCCCGGGCATCACACGCTCCGGCACGACGATTATGGCGGGGTCGGTACGCGGTTTCAAACGGGAATTTGCCGTCAAGTTCGCGTTTCTGATGAGCATCCCGGTCATCCTCGGCGCGAACGTTTTTACAATCAAGGAAGCCGTCACGCAGGGGTTTGACACGGCGCTGCTGCTGCCGTACATCGTCGGTGTCCTGTGCGCCGCACTCGCCGGAATCGCCGCCATCGCGATGGTGCGCTATATCGCCAGGCGCAAGAACTACCGGGGCTTCTCGATCTACTGCTGCTGCGCCGGTGCGCTCGCGATCGTGCTGTCCTTGATCCTGTAGGGAAGCCAAACGCATGTACATCAGAAAGAAGGATGCTTATGGAAAGGCCTGAAACTGCCCGTCTGACACTGACACCCGGGGAGCTGCTGTGTGTACGCTGCCGTGCGGGAGGCTCGCAGTGCCCGAATGCGTGCGCTGTGGATGCAGCACTCACCGCCATCCGCCGGACACCCGACCTGCATGTCACGCTCGAAACGTCCTTTGACGAGACCGGCGCGCGCACGGAGCGCTTCATGAGCCAGTCGCCCGCTGAACGGCTGCGTGACCTGACCGTACTTCGGAGGCTCGGACTTTGCCCGAGTGACACCCGATCGGCGCGTGACCTGATGACACTGCTGGATCGATGCGTGCCGGACACCGCGGACGTCTGCGCGTATCCCGACAATCCGTACGGCCGCTGGGAGGAATGCCCGGACGCACGCGGAGACTATGCCCGGCGGGGCATGGGCTTTCTGCCGCCGCGCCAATGCCCGGAGGAGATGGCACGGGCGAAGGAAATCTCCTGCGAGGAGCTTGCGCGCG
>JAAZKA010000093.1 GCA_012800055.1 Clostridiales bacterium | reverse complement strand
TGGATCGGTGGCTGATCCACTATAATACGCAACGGCCACATAGGGGATACCGAAACCGCGGAAAACGCCCTCTTGATACTGTGCTCGAATTTGCTTCTATTGTTAGACATGAGCCTTAGTTGTACAGATCGACTTCGCCCTCGCCTCTTATCGTGATGTTCTTACCGATAAAAAGGTTGTGACCATTGCCGGTGTAGTTATTCGGGTCCGCTGCCGGACACCAAACATTATACGCACCTTCTTTTACAATGATGGTATCGCCGTCCGCTGCGGAGTTTACGGCTTTCTGTATATTAGCAAAAGGACTTTCCTCAGTGCCGGGGTTATTGTCGTCACCGGTTTTTGCAACATAATAGGTTACTCCTGTCCCCTCTGTCAGAGCAACAGCAGGCAGCAGCGTGAACACAAAACAGAATACCAATATCATTGCCGACAGTCTTTTATATTTCATCATATCATCTCCAATCAAACAAATATCCTGCACACCGTAACAACGATAAACGGACAAGACCTATGCGCTTATAGAATCCGTCCGTAAAAATCTGCATCCTATTTTTTAATATAACAATAATGTAATACTTCTTAACAGTTCAACCTTCAGCCCATAATTCTATATAATTAAGGTTGTCAATAAGATTATAATTTAAAAGCTGCAAAAAGTCAAGGGATTTGTCTGAAAAACAAGAAAATTGTTTAAATCGGTATTTTGTACAAACAATACAAACAATTTTATCCGATTTAGGCAGCAATAACACTGTTGATGCAGGACTTGCATGAATCGGAGGACATAGGCTTAACCGGTATGCGCCGGTGACAGAGAAACTGACGCAGCACCGCTCATATGATTTCCGCCGATTTGTATCCTGTCGTTCTCCCCGTTCGAAAGCGCGCTCCTCATCCGGCTTGGTTTCCGCTGACTTTTGGATGAGCTGCAAACAGCTCATCCTCAGACATGTTCCGCCTTCACAAGATTCCTCGCGATCCGTGCTTCATACTCCTCCGCGCGCAGCTTTTCACGGATATAAGTGACATTCGCTTCCTTTACGCTTACGCCGCGGCGTATCGCGTCGGCGGAAGCGTAGGCGGCGGCCTCGCCGAGCTGCGACATCGTCACGATCAGCCGCGTTGCTGACGCTGCCAGATGCGAAAACGACGCGCCCCGGCACGCGACCAGCAGGTTCGTGTACTCCTTCGGCTGCAGGAAGGCGTACGGCACCCCGTAGGGTATTTTCATGACCGTGTCGATCTGTCCGGCATGCTTCTTTGACCGTGCGCCGTGTGTATCGAGCGAATGCGCGCCGTACGCAATCAGGGAATCCGCGCGGGGCTGACGGAACAGTCCCGCCTGACAGTCCGTCTGCGTCAGTACGTACTCTCCGACCAGCCGGTAACTTTCGCGGACGCCGACAATCGGGAACACATGCTTCATGCGCATGTGGTCAAGTCCGCGCTCGGTCTGGAGAAAGTGCCAATACGCCCAGACACGTCCCAGGCACACCCGGTACGCCTCGTCCGGGGGATAGGACAGATACTCGGCGCCCTCCATTGTCGGCAGCATGTTGATGTTGATGTCGCCTTGATGCGGATAACGGGTAAAGCAGGAGACGGGTCCGACGCCGTTCGCCGCGATTGTGTCGCGCAGCCAGCGATTCCCCGTCCCCCGGAACTCTGAGGGCACCTCATCGATATGCCGCTCGCGCAGACTCTCGACATTGAAAACGAGTGTGCAGCCGTTGACGGTATTCTCATACTCGTCCGGCGCGAGGGACTCGCCGTACTGCCGTTCCGGCTCCGACCCGCAGGCGGCCGCGCATCCCGCCGCGCGGGAGAGGACAATATCGCCCGAGCAGTCCAGGTAGACCTTTGCCGTCAGCCGGGACGTCACGCCGGTCGCGCGGTTCCTCACACGGACCGCCGTGATCCGGTCGCCGGAGGTCTCGCAGTCGGCAAGCTCGGTGTTCAGAAGCACAACGGCGCGGCGCAGACGCTTTCGGAGCATTGCGTCCAACGCCTCGGGGAGATAGGCGAAGGGGTTCCAGATGACGTGATGTACATCATTGCGTGAGAAGAACATCCCGTAGCCGTGCGCGCCGATCGATGAGAGCGCCCACGGGCATTCAGCGAACGGCTTATGTTCGGCGCCGGTCTCATTCTCGTCAAAGTACCGCCCGACAATCTGGGAGTTGGGGAGTTCCTTCGTACCGCCGCCGCTGCCTTCGGAGTACAGCTCCTGCGCGAGCTGTTCGTGCAGACCGTGCGTTCCGGCGCACTGCTCGAAGCGGTTGATACCGCCGTATGTCGCCGTACCGCCCATGCCGGGAAGCCGTTCCGCCACACAGACGGATAAGCCTTCCTCGACCGCCCGGCATGCTGCCGCACTTCCGGCGCTCCCGCCGCCGATGATGATGACATCGAAGTCCGTCCGCACACTCATAGCGGAACGACCTCCTGCTCAATGCTCCAGACCGTCATTTCTTCGGTGAAGACGTATTCGTTGAAACTGCAGAGTGCCGCAATCGCCTCACCGACATCTTCGCCGTTGAACTTCATATCGTCGTCATTCATCTGACCGGCCGCAGCGGCAAAGTTGGTGTTGCAGCCGCCCGGCACAAAGCACGTCGCACGGACCCCCTTGCTCTGCAGCTCGAGGTACAGGCACTTGGTGAACTCCCGCAGCCCGGCTTTTGCTGCCGAGTAAACGGAAAACCCCGGCCACGCATGCTGTGCGCATACCGACAGGACATTGACAATCAAACCGCTCTTCTGTTCGACCATCATCGGCGCGAACACGCGGCAGCCGTACATCGCACCGTAGAGGTTGAGGTCGATGCTGCGCCGGATGTTCTCCATCGACTGCTCGAGGTACGGAACAATCGCAATTCCGCCGCCGGCGTTGTTGATCAGGAAGTCGAGTCTGCCGTACTTCTCAGCAATGAACTCCCGCGCACGCTCCCAGTCGGCGTAATTGGTGATGTCCATCACGAACACGTCATCCGCGCCCGTATCCTTCTGCGCCGCTAGGAGCTTATCCTCCGACCGCGCCGCGATGACCACCCGGCAGCCGAGCTTCACAAGTTTCCGCGCGGTTCCCAGTCCCATCCCCGACGAGCCGCCCGTGACGAATGCAACGGTACCTGTCATGTCTCTCATACAAACCCATCCCTTCGAAGTTGTCGTACGGGGTTCATCCCGCCTGTTGTCAGTGTATCACAATTCTGGTAAATTTGCAATACCGTATGGTCAGCATCCTCAAGGATGCACACAAGATCGACAGTCCGAATGAAAACGACAGCGCTGCGCTATTGCGCGCGCAGCGCCTGCCGGATCACTCCGCCGGTCGCGTCGGACGGGAGGGGGTAATTCATCGCGTAGTTTATGGTCGGTGCTATGTCGGCCAGGGTCATCGGACGTTTGAGCGTTACGCCCTTTTGAAACGCCGGTCCGCTGAACACACAGAGTGCGCGTATATCGCCGGTCGGCGTCTTTGCAGAGGGCGACTGAGACGCGTGTACGCCCCCGACATAGCCGCCGAGGTTTCCGCCGCGCAGTCCGAACACGACATCGCCGCACATACTGTCGCCGCCCTGCCCTACAAGGTCCGCTTCCTCTCTCTCAAGCGCGAACGCCATCGCGTTGCCGGAGGTACGGTTCAACGTGTCGATGATTCTCTCTACTACGCTCGGGTAGTCCGCCGGTTCTACGATACCCTGCGGATCGCGCCCTTTGAGGTTTACAAACGCGTGCCCGCTCGTTGTCGGGTGCGCGTAGGCGACGGTTTCGGACCAGTCTATCTTGCCGTTTTCGTCGAGGACAGTCAGTCCGCTCTTTATAAAATGCTCATACGCCTGATAGCTCTTTGTGTTGCCGACGCTTCCGTGGTCGGACACAAGCACGACCGTCGTATTCTCGTCCGCGTAGGCGTCAAGAATCTTACCGATCGTCCGATCGGCGAGGTCGTAGGCACGCGCGTACATGTCGCGCGCAAGCTCGCGTTCCGCTTCACTGAAATTGCCGATTCCTTCAAACGCCGGACGGTATATGTGGTTCACGGTGTCGATATAGCTCTCATAGCAGAAAAAGATATCGATGTTTTCGTGCTCGAGTGTGCGCTTTGCAGCCGCCAGCTTCCATTCCGCATATTTCTCATAGCTCTCGGCGTAAGATACGTTGTCCTTGTCGCGAAAAAGAATGAATCTGTATGGATCCCGGCAGGAGTTCCCGCGTACGCCGTGTAAAAGCTCCGCATAGGAAGGCGGTGCGGCGGTAGCTTCCACCGGCATGGAACCGCTTATATAGAAAACGCAGGATTTCGCGGATAAATCCAGGTCAAGCACCTTGGCCTGAAAGTGCATCTCGTAGACGGAACTGTCCTCGCGCCCGAGAGTTCTTGTTATCACAGGCGTCCACGCGCCTTTGGGAATGGGAACGCATAAAGAGTCGGCGTTTTCACCGAAACTGACTCCGTTTTCCTCGAAGCGAAGATGCCAGCTGAAATCCTGAAAACCATGCACGGCGGTTTTTCTCTTGCTTATCCCCGGCAGGATATAGTTATTGCCGTCAAGGGCAAGCGCGCCTGCCGACGTATCGCTAACCGGCATCCAATCGCCGTGCCCATCGCGAAAGGCTACGGGACAGCGCTCGCCGCCTTTTACGCTGTCAGAGAGATTGATCCGAAAGGTCTGCTCGTCAATCCCGAACTTCGGCGAGTCGTATGCCAGTATTGTAAAGATCCCGTCGCCCTCGTTCGGTGTCGGCATCGCGGGGTACGCTATCAGCAGTGAGCGTTTTCCGATACGCGCGGCGGCCTGCCAGAAGCGCTCGCCTTTCAAGTAATGCGGGTTGTAGCCGTTGACAACTTCATCAAGCTCCGTGCCGGGGATATGGATCTCGTGGTCTATCGCATTCGTGACAGAGGGCGCCGCGCCCGTCGCGATAGTCGTCCAACAGGTGGGCGTAATCGACGGGTAAGCCGTCATGCAGTTGCTGCAGACAACGCCGCTTTCGAGTATGCGCTTGAAGTGCGGGAGTCTCCCCTCCGACATGGCCTTCGTGATGTACGACGTCATAGCGCCGTCGAGTCCGATAACAATCAGTTCCGGTTTATGCATGCTTAGACCCCTTTCGTGCTTTGTTTGTTCACAATGACATTCTATCAGTTTTAACATTCCGTGTCAACAACAAACTTTGCTCCCGTTTTCTCTTTGCCCTTTGTGTTACCTTCCGCATCATCTTACCCATATAAAGAGATGAGTCAAGCGATCCTATCCGGCTGTTCTGTATCCAACCATGACTACAGGCTTTCCGGCATAAAACAAGGACGCTGATGTTGATACGAAAAGTGTCAACATCGGCGTTCATATTGGTGCGGGTAACAGGACTTGAACCTGCACGGTCACCCACCGGAACCTAAATCCGGCGCGTCTGCCAATTCCGCCATACCCGCGTACAGAGAAGCGAGGGGGAGTCAAGCCGGAGGCAGCGGAGCCGCGGCGAAGATTTCTGAGCAATAGGGGAGGACTTTGCGGCGGGCGCGGGCCGCGGTATGGGCGTCGGGGAAGATCGCGGCGATCGTAGGACCCGAGCCGGACATCACGACGCCGAGCGCGCCCTGTTGGAGCAGCGCGTGACGGATATCGGAGATTACGGCATGCTCGGCGGTGACGGGAGCCTCGAGCACGTTGAACATGCGCCGCGCGATCCCTGCGAGATCGCCGGACTCGAGCGCGCGCAGCATTCCGGACGTGTCGGGATGCTGCGAGATCCGCCGGAGATTGAGTGAAGAGAAGACCGCGGCGGTGGAGCAGGTAAAAGGCGGTTTACATAAAAGGAACGCGCAGTCGGGCATATCCGGAAGCGGCGTCAGACATTCGCCGATCCCTTCGGCGAGCGCAGTCCCGCCCAGCACGCAGAAGGGGACATCCGCACCTAAGGGCAGCGACCTGTCCGCCAGCTCCGGCAGCGGCATTCCGGTGCCGAGCATCCGGTTCAGAGCGCGCAGCACAGCCGCGGCGTCCGTACTTCCGCCTGCCAGCCCCGCCGTCAACGGGATGCGCTTTTTCAGGATTATGGTAACCTCATGCGCCGACATTTCGGTGATTTCGAAGAAGTGACGCACCGCGGCTACCGCAAGGTTGCGCCGATCCGTCGGGAGATACGGGATATTGCACGACAGCGCAACACGCGTGCCGGGCTCGCCGACCGTGATCGTCAGCGTGTCGCACAGGGACACCGACTGCATCACCATCCGCAGCTCGTGATATCCGTCGTCGCGCCTGGACAACACGTCCAGCGACAAATTTACCTTCGCAGGCGCATCGACCGTAACCGTCAGTTCTCTCACGGACATCCCTCCGTTTCCTCTTCCGCGCGGCTTCACGGCAACACTCCGAGAAAACCGGAGAGTGAAGCAGCCTCCTATAGAATACCACGGAAGCCGCATGAAGTCAAGAAAAAATCGCGCGGTTTTGGCCCATGTTACGCCGCGCGTTCGGTAACCTTGCGCCAGAACGCGGCGATTCTGTTCAGCGCCTCCCGCAGATTCTCCTCCGCGTATGCGCAGCAGATACGCACAAAACCCTCGCCCGACGCGCCGAACGCCGTCCCGGGCACCACCGCCACGCGTCCTTCCTCCATCAGCCGGTCACAGAAGACCTCGGACGTCAGGCCCGATGCCGTGATATCGGGGAACAGGTAGAACGTTGCGTCAGGCGGATAGCACGGCATTCCCATCGCGGCGAAGCCTCCGAGCATCAGGCAGCGCCGGCGGTCATAGGAAAGCCGCATTGCGTCGATATCGGCGTCGCAGTTGTTGAAAGCGGACACGGCGGCAATCTGCGCGGTGGTCGGTGCGCTCATGATGCCGTACTGGTGGATACGCGTCATTGCGTCGATCAGCGGCTCGGGGCCGACCGCGAACCCGATGCGCATGCCGGTCATCGCAAACGCCTTCGACGCGCTGCCGATGACGACGGTTCGCTCGCGCATCCCGGGAATGGAGGCCGGACTGACGTGATGTCCGGAGAATGTCAGCTCGGCGTAGACCTCGTCGGACAGTACGAGCACATCGGTACCGTCGAGAACATCCGCGATCTTCACGAGGTCGTCATGGGTCATGATGCCGCCGGTCGGATTGGTGGGGAAGGGGAGGACGAGCAGCTTGGTCCGCGGCGACAGGGCCTTTTTCAGCGCTTCGGGGGTGAGCCGGAAGCGATCCTCGGCACGCAGCGTGACCGGTATGCATACGGCGCCGCAGAGCTCTGCAAGCGGAGTGTAGCAGACGAAGGTCGGTTCGGGGACGATGATCTCATCGCCCGGGTTGAGCACCGCGCGCAGCATCAGGTCGATGGCCTCGCTGCCGCCGACGGTGATGAGCGTTTCGCTCTCGGGGCAATAGCAGAGGGAGAAGCGGCGGGAGAGGTAGCCGCAGACGGCCTCACGCAGCGAGAACAGTCCGGCGTTTGCGGTATAGGGGACATAGCCGTCGGTAATGGCTCCGACGGCTGCGGCACGGACGACGGGCGGGACGGACGCGTCGGGCTGCCCGACACCGAGGGTGATGACATCCTCATAACCTTCGAGCAGGTCGAAGTATTTCCGGATGCCGGAAGGCTGCATGCCGCGGACGGCTTTATTGAAAAGATATGAGTAATCCATAGAAAAACCCCCTTGAAGGATACGAAAGGCACTTCCTTTCGCACCCTCAGGGGGTTTTCGGGAAGCGGCTTTCAGTCAAATACGGGCTGTCTGCGCTCATAGTACGAGACAGTCTTCAAACCGAGGGACTCCGCAAGTTCGCGGGCCTCCCGGATACCGAATGCCGCATGGTCGGTATTGTGCGCGTCGGAGCCGGTGGTGACGAAAGTCCCGCCGAACGCGCGGTAGAGTTCCAGAACCCACGGTTCCGGCGACAGTCTGCCGAACCAGTTGCGCAGACCGTTGGTATTGATCTCGAGCGCGACACCGCTTTGCGCGGCAAGGCGCACCACCTCCGCGACCTCGTCTTTATAGCGGAGCATGGACGCGGGCTTGCGAAGCCACCGCTCCATCTTGCGTACCGGATAGTCCATATGCGCAATGGAGTTGATATTCCCGAAGCGGATGAGGTCGAGATGCCGCGCGTAGTAGCTGCGGAACATCTGGTCAAAATCCATCCGGTCGTAGTCGACAAAATAGTAGTCGAGGCCTTCGGGGGTGGCATGGATGGCGCCGAGCACGAAATCAAAATCGTGGGAATCGAGGAAGCTGCGGGAGGCAGAGGCGCAGACCTGCGGCTGTCCGATCTCAATGGCGTAGACGATTTTCATACGGCCGTTATAACGCTCCCGCGCGTCGATAACGGCCTGTCGCGCCGCGGCATCGTACAGGTGGTAATACTCCCGGCTGTCGCCGAAGGGGAGCTCCACATGGTCTGCAGGGAGGGCATCCCAGTGTTCAGTGAACGCGACTGCGCAAGCGCCTTTTTCGTACGCCGCCGCGCAGATCTCTTCGACCGTACCTTCCCCGTCTTCCGAGAAGGTTGAGTGCATATGCAGATCGGATATACGCATCCTGAGAAAGCCCTCCTTTCCTATCAACTCGAGTGTCATAAAAAAACGACTGCTGACATTATAACGCGAGCCGGCGAAAAAAACAAGAGGAATCTGCGCCAAAATATCTGCGGTTACAGACGTGAAAACCGTAATACTTACGGAAGGACGACGCGTCCGGTCTCGCCGTCCGCACTAATTTTCGTTCCGAACGGGGATGAAAGCTTCGCGAGCCGTTCGATGACGCTCATGTCGCGGCTCAGCGCGGGCAGACCTTTGCGGTAGCGGGGCAGCTCAAACCCCATCTCTACAGGCTGCAGTGTCAGCGAAACGAGGCGCGTATTCTCAAACGTCATACACGGCACAACGCTCTCCCACACACGCGGGTCACGGGACAGGCCGATCGTGTCGTCATGGCTGCGGGCGTCCATGCCCATGCCGGAGGTCGCGGTGAGGGGGTCGAGGCGATATTTGCCATAAAAGTCGGCCGGCTGGTGGGTGGTGGTATCGTTCTCAAAGAGGAAGTTTCCAAGGGAGTAAAAGATCGGTGCGCCGTTATACAGTTCGATGCCGCGGAGGATATGCGGCCCATGCCCGAGGATTGCGGACGCGCCGGCGTCGACGCAGGCATGCGCGAAGGTACGGAGGAACTCGGCGGGCTGCTCCTTGTCACCTTTGTACGTCTCATGTGCGTGGATGCTGACGAGAACGAGGTCGGCCTGCCGTTTGGCTTCACGGACGGATGCGGTGATGCGGGCAAGGTCGGCAGCATTGGGAGAGGTACGCGTCTCGGTGACGGAATCCTCGATGAAGCGCATGGTACCGAAGCGGTAGAACCCTTCGTCGGGAGCCTCGAACCCTTCGCGGACGCTGGAGTCGTGGGCGGCGTTGATATAGAGCGGCCCGGCCATCTCTTTTAACGCGGCGAGCTGCGCGGGTGTGACGTGATAATCTGTGACATAGCGCAGCTTGTTGACGCCGGGACGTCCGCGCATATCGATGCGCTGCTGGCCGGCCATCCAGAAGTCGGGACAGGTGGAGACGGCGGCGATCATCGCGACGCGCGCGGCGGGGGTCTCTATATAGACGGGCGCGGAGGCGTCGGCGAGATTGCGTCCGATACCGGCATAGCGCATATCGGCGTCCTCGAGGTGGCGCAGGGTCGCGAGCAGCCCGTCGTGGGAGTAGTCGAGGGCGTGGTTGTTGGCGGCGTTCCAGACATTGAAGGGGATGCGCCGCAGATCCTTGAGGATGCCGGGATGCGCCATTGCCCAGGTGCCGCCGGAGACCGCGCCGGGCGAGCCTTCACGGTCGTGGACGGTGATCTCCAGGTTTGCGAAGCGGACGTCGAAGTTGCGCAGAAACTCCGCGAGGGCGGCCTCACCGGGGTAGGGAACATCGGGCAGACGCCGGGTCATGAAAATATCACCGGCAGCGGCGACGGTGGTAATCATAAATAAACTCCTTATTGGATGGATTTACGGATAAGAACACGGTTACGAGAAGCATTTGAGGACGGCATAGGCGATACCGGCCGCGAGCCTGTCCCGCGCGGACTGGTCGATGAGCCATTCGAAGTCGGAGGGGTTTGTGAGGAAGCCGGCCTGGAAGAGGACGGTCGGGGACCATCCGCCGCGGAGAGCATAGGATCCGACGCGCTGAACGCCGAAATCGTTGCGGCTGAGGCTGGAGACGCAGTGCTCGTAGATATCCTCCGCGGAAGCGGAGGCGAGCGCACTTTCGTAGAGGACGCAGAAGCCCCCGAGGGTGGACAGGTCGACATTGTCGTTCATGCCGTTGCAATGCAGGGAGAGCGTGAGGTCGGCGGCGATGGAGCGGGAGAGTGCGACGCGTTCCTCGGAAGTGAGAGCGGTATCGTCGTAGCGTGTGAGGACGACGTTTGCGCCGAGTGTTTCCAGACTCGTCTTGACGAGCATGGCAAGCTCGAGGGTGACGGTTTTTTCGGGCACCAGCTCCCCGAGCAGGCCGTATATACCGGGGTCATCGCCGCCGTGTCCGGGGTCGAGCAGGATGGTAGAGCCTTTGAGCGGCTTATCGGAGGAGAGGTCGGCATAAAAGCGGCGGCGTGCGATGAGTGTGGCGGTACCGTCCTTATACATGACGGAAAATCCGCCGAGGCGGGAGTCGTCGCGCACCATGAGACGGATGACGGCAGCACCGCTGTCGACGGATTCGACGCTGACGGCGGAGAACAGAGAGCCGGTGAGGTCAAACTGCGGAGAAAAGGGGGCGGAGAAGTGCCCGGCGGCGCGCAATGTGAGGGTACGGGAGGCATCGTCATACTCGGCGCAGGCAGCGTTGACATGGGTGAGGGTGAGACTGTCTGCATCGGCGCCGGAGGAAAAGGCGAGCGTGACCGGTTCGCCGCGGACGCCGGCGGTACGGGAGAGGATGACGTCGGAGGTACGCACCCACAGTCCGAGGGAGAGCTGTGCGAAGGAGCCGGAGAGCGCGACGACGGCATCGGACATCCCGGGGGCCAGTTCGGAGACAGGGCCGGAGGAAACGGACGGATACGCGGCGGCGATATCGGTGACGGAGGCAGTGAGGGCGCGGTTGACGCCGGAGAGATTGGCGACCAGAATCTGACCGGCGGCGGTCACGCGGCGCAGCAGAGTGCCCATCCGCATGGTATAGACCGGCTGCCCGAGGTCACGCGGCGCGGACAGAGGGATGGTGACATAATACGTCGTGAGGACATAGCCGCTTTCCGCGTCGGCGGCGTCACGCGTAACGGGCCGCAGACGGTAGACCTTCCCGCTGACCGCAGCGCGGACATCCGCACCGACGGGTGCGGTACACTGGAGGGTGACGGAGCCGCCGACGGAGAGGAAGGTATCCTGAGCGGGATAGGCCGCGGTGAGCGTGGGGGCATCGGACACGACGACGTCCTCGTGGGTATCGACCCGGGTGACGGTGCGGGTGACGGTGCGGCCCTCCTGCGTGACGGTGATGGTAGTCTTACCGGGTTGGAGCGGGATGAGCATGCCCCAGAAGCCGTCGGACGAGCGGTTATAGACGGGCGTTCCGTTGACATAAAGCGGCAGGCCGACGTCGGAGGCGCCGGCTGCATAGTAGGAGGACAGGGAGGTGGTGATATCCTCGGACGGCCGCGCGACGGAGAGGGTGTAGACACCGGAGATGTAGGGGACATCGGCATAGGCGCGCAGCGAGATGAAGGTTTCAAGGAAGTCGGCCGCGAGCGTGCGGACATGGGATGCACGGAAAAAGAGCATCCCGGCGACCTCCGGACGGGAGAGGCAGAAGGTGATCTGACGGCGCAGCTCATCGAAGCCGCGCCAGGCACCGGACTGCTCGGAGTCCTCGATGCGATAGGCCGCGCAGCCGATATAGAGCGCAACGCCGGTACCGCGGACGGTCTCGCACCACCAGTCCACAAGGACGGAGAAATCGGCGCGGGTATGGCCGATCTCCCAGTAGATCTGCGGGGCGATGTAGTCGATGAGTTTGTTTTTGACCCACGCGCGGGTATCGGCGTACGCGGAAGAATAGGACTCATACCCCGCGGTCTCCGAGCCTTCGGGACAGGTGGAGGCATTGGCCCAGATGCCGGAGGGGCTGACGCCGAAACGGAGGTCGGGGTCAATCACGCGCAGCGCGTCCCGGAGAGCGCGGATCAGCTCGGTGGTATTGGCGCGCCGCCAGTCCTCGCGCGTCTCCGTCTCGGAAGCGTAGAGGGCGTAGGTCGCGGAGTCATCCAGACCCTCAGGATAGAAGTAATCGTCGAGCTGGATGCCGTCGATGTCGTACTTGAGGGCGATTTCGGCGGCGCCGTCGACGACAAGCTGGCGAACCTCGGGAAGTCCGGGGTCAAACCACAGCCCGTCGCTGCATGTCAGCACCCAGTCCGGATGCGCGCGGGCGGGAGACCCGTCGGGCAGCTCGTCGACGGATTTGGCGTTTGCGGAGACACGGTAGGGGTTGATCCAGGCGTGGAGCTGCATCCCGCGCGCATGAGCCTCATCGATCCAGTAGAGAAGCGGATCGAAGCCGCCGGCGGGTGCGCGGCTTGCGGTACCGGTGAGGTACTGCGACCAGGGAAAGAGCGCAGATTCATAGAGTGCGTCGCAGGATGGGCGCACCTGAAGAAAGACGGCATTGATACCTGCCGCCTGGAAGTCGTCGAGGATGGCTGCCGCGTCGGTCATGAGGGTCTGCGGGTCGGCGGTGGGGGAGGAGGGATAGTCGAGATGGTAGGCGGTGGAAACCCACGCACCGCGCAGAGAGAGCGCGTTATCCGCCGAAGTCCGGGCGGCGAAGGTAGGGAGCGGCAGCAGGAGCAGCGCAAGCAGCAGAGTCAGGAGACGTTTCCATCTGTTCATAACAAAAAAACCGCGTGCTGTCCGGTCAGGATTGAGAACCGATGACCTTGCGGATGTTCTTCTCGATTTTGACGCGCGGCACCATGATCTCATGGCCGCAGGTGAGACATTTGAGCTTGAGATCCATCCCGACGCGCAGGATTTTCCAGGTATTTCCGCCGCAGGGGTGCTTTTTTTTCATCTCAAGGACATCATCCAGATGAAGTTCCATAAAATGACCTCCCGGGAAGGGATAAAGAAGCCGCATTATCTGCACCATCGCGAGCTTTACAGGCGTGCGGTGCATTTCTCTGCAGGTCCGCAAGAGAACCCGCGTCTTATAAGTAATAAGCATAGTATAATATAGAATCGTGAATATGTCAACCCTAAATATGATTTGTGAAAAACGGAGAAGTTTCAAGCCCGGCAGGAAGCTTGATGCCCGGTTCTTTTTCGGGCCGGCCGCGGTGATTCTTGACATGAAACAGGTTCCATAGTATAATCATATATACTTATTTTATATTCTGAAAAAAGATACGCGGGAGGAAACAAGCACATGGAATACATGAAAGAAATCGAGCGCATGTACGACGACCGCTTCGGGATGTTTGTCCACTTCGGTTTGTACAGCATCCTCGCGGGAGAGTGGAAGGGACAGCGCCCGTCGGAGCATCCGCTGGGCGAGTGGATCCAGTGGAGTCTGCGGATTCCGAACGCGCAGTACGGTGCGTTGGCGGAGCAGTTCCGGCCGGAGCCTGACTGGGCCGACCGTCTTGTACGTGCCGCGAAGGATGCCGGGATGCGCTATGTCGTGCTGACGAGCAAGCATCACGACGGCTTCTGTCTGTTCCGTACGGCGGTGAGCGGCTACAACAGCGTCGACCTGTGCGGCCGCGACCTGGTGGAGGAACTGCACCAGGCGTGCGGGAAGTACGGGCTGCGGATGGGGCTGTACTACTCCCACTGTCTGGACTGGCACGAGCCGGACGCCGGCGGTCAGATCGGGACATACGCCAACACGCCCGCGCGCAACAACAACTTCTGGGACTTTCCCGACCGCACCGGCAGGCCCGATGAATTTGACGCGTACCTCAAACGCAAGGCGTTCCCGCAGGTGACGGAGATTTTGACCCGCTACCCTGACCTCTATCTGATCTGGTTCGACTTCCCGCACAACATCCTGCCCGCACAAACCAAGGAACTGCGGACGCTGGTAAAGACCCTCGCGCCGCACTGCCTGATCAATTCGCGCATCGGCCACGGCTGCGAGGACTACACATCCCTGGGCGACAACTCGATCCCGTCGGTACCGACCGGCATTCCGACGGAGTGCCTGGTGACGCTCAACGATACATGGGGATATAAGTGGTACGACAACAACTGGAAGACGCCGGAGTACATGACGGAGCTGCTGGCGCGCTGCATCGCGGGCGGGACGACACTGCTGCTGAACGTCGGACCGATGGCTGACGGAACGCTGACGCCGGAGACGGCGCACATCCTTGCGGAGATGGGCAGGTGGACGCGTCGAAACGCCGAAGCGGTCTATGGGATGCGCGAGAATCCGCTGCGGTTCATGTTCGACTGGGGTTATCTCGCGTACCGGGAGAACCGGCTGTACGCGTACATCAAGGACAAAGGCATCCGGACGCTTGCGTTGAGCGGACTGCGCGGAAAAGTGACGGATGCCGCGCGCGTGTCGGACGGCCGGGCAGCCGCGTGGACACAGGAGAACGATACGCTGACGGTGACGCTGCCGGAGACGGACGAGACGCTGCCGGTCTACCGGATTGCGTGTGACGCAGAGATCATCCCGAGCGAGCGGATTGTGCAGTGCGGCGGGCATTTGAACCTGATGCCGATCTGGGCGGGCAAGTACAACGCGGCGGGTGCAGAAGACACGCTGGTGTTCGAGCGGCTCTACGATCCGGCAAACGGGACGCACGGGCTTGCCATCGACCGCACGTCGCTGCTCACGCACTGGACGGATGAACGCGAGCGGGTTTACTGGGACGCGGCGATTCGTGCCGGACGCTACCGGGTGGCGCTGACGGCGGCGCTCGGCGAGTACGCGGGCGGCGCGGAGGTGACGCTCACGCGCGGTGACGCAGCGGTTCGAACGGAGGTCCCGGTGCTGACGGAGAGCTCCCGCTATAACCTGAGCCGTACCGGTCACGACAACATCCGCACGGTGTACGCGCTGCCGGAGATCACGCTGCCGGAGGACGGCACATGGCGCGTGACGGTCGGACTGAAGGACGGCAACGGGAAGAATCTGCCGCTCTACGCGGTCGACCTTTATGCAGCGCAAGCATAGGGATGAAGCGTAAAAAGGAATACGAAGACATGTGAAGGTGCCGCGGTTGCCGGAAAAAACACGCCGTCTTTGAGTTTTTCACTCAAAGACGGCGTGTGCATTTTATGATGGATCCGGAATGCGGTCAGACTTTATAGGTGCCGTACTTCGGCTTGGTATCTTCGGTATCGAAGACATAGTCATTGCCGGGGAGGAGGGCGTTGAGGAGGATGCCGACAATCGCGGCGATGGCGAGACCGGACAGGGAGATGGTGACGGCGCCGGCATGGATGACGATGGCGCCGGCGGCAGAGAAGGCGACGCCGATGGCGAGAACGAGGATGAGGGCGGCGATGATGACGTTGCGCGAGCGGGTGAAGTCGACTTTGTTCTCGACAATGTTGCGCACGCCGATGGCAGAAATCATACCATAGAGGACGAGGGAGACGCCGCCGATGACGGCAGGGGGCATGACGGCGATGACGGCCGCGAACTTGGGGGAGAAGGAGAGAAGGATGGCGCCGTAGGCGGCGATGCGGACGACGCGCGGGTCAAAGACACGGGTGAGGGCAAGGACGCCGGTGTTCTCACCGTAGGTGGTATTGGCAGGCGCACCGAACAGAGCCGCGAGGGTGGTGGCGAGGCCGTCGCCGAGGAGGGTACGGTGCAGGCCGGGGTCGGCGATGTAGTTGCGGCCGGTGGTGGAGGAGATGGCGCAGATGTCGCCGATATGTTCGACCATCGTAGCCAAGGAGATGGGGACGATGGTGATGATGGCGGAGAGGGCGAGGGTTTTGTCCATGTTGCCGAAGAGGGAGAAGACGGTCTCGGACCCCTTGAACGGCAGACCGAACCAGGCGGCCTCGCGGACGGCGTCGAAGTTGACCTGACCGGCAAAAGCCGCGACAATGTAGGAGACGATAACGCCGGCGAGGATGGGGACGATCTTGATCATGCCCTTGCCCCAGATGTTGCAGACGATGACGACGGCGATGGCGATGAGGGCGATCCACCAGCAGGAGGCGCAGTTATCGATGGCGGAGGACGAGAGGGTCAGGCCGATGGCGATGATGATGGGGCCGGTGACGATGGGCGGGAAGAAGCGCATGACCTTCCTGGCGCCGAAGGCCTTGATGAGAACGGCGAGGATGACGTAGAGAAGTCCCGCGAAGGCGACGCCCAGGCAGGCGTAGGGCAGCAGCTCAGGCTCCTTATTGGGAGCGATGGTCATATAGCCGGCGAGGAAAGCGAAGGAGGAACCGAGGAAGGCAGGCACCTTGCCGCGCGCCAACAGGTGGAACAGCAGCGTGCCGAGACCGGCGAACAGCAACGTAGAGGAGACGGACAAGCCGGTCAGCGCGGGGACGAGGACGGTAGCGCCGAACATGGCGAAGAGGTGCTGGATCCCGAGGACGAGCATTCTGGGAGTGCCGAGTTTGGAAGCGTCGAACAGACCTTCCTCACCGAGCGCGAATTTCGGAGCTTTGGCGTCTTTTTTCATCGAGAGGTCCCTCCTGATAAAGTAATGGATCGGGGCGCTTGACGCAGACGGATGAGATGGGCTCGAAGGGCGGGACAGAGCGGCAGCCCGCGGCCGACGAGTTCGGCACGTGCAGCTTCTCCGTTTGCGCGGAGAGAAGGAACGGACGATATGCCATCCTGCCGATCTCAGCGGGCTGTCTTTAAGATGCTGTAATCTTATATAGAATACAGGAAAACGGGAAATTTGTCAACGACAGAACCGACAATAAATACACAAGAATATTACGGAATTTTGAACAGAATATAGCTCTTATTCGTGTATGGGATGTGGCTGTCTCCGGGCCGCGGGCGCGGAGGTCATGCCCGGCGGGTGACACGGCTCCCGATGCTGCCCATCCGATGAAGGGAACGAGTCGGCGATCGTCACGGCTGCGTGATACACCACCGGTACACCGCCGGGATATCCGGACATACCGGCACGCCGCACCTGGAAAGCGCATCGGCCCCCTGATGCCCGCCTTCGACGAGCACGCAGCAGATACCGGCTTCCCGCGCGACGGCGGCGTCGTGGTCGGTATCGCCGATGAGCAGCGCCTGCACATCCGGGTGACGCTGCCGCCACCGGATGGCCAGATGCGCCTTGGAGTCGGCGTGGTCATTGTCGAGCGCCAACACCTCTTCGAACATCCCGTCAAGACCCCGGCGCGAGAGCTGTTCGGTGAGGATGCCGCGCTCGGACGCCGACAGTACGCTCTGAGGAATCCCGAGCCGCCGGAAGCCTTCCACCGCCTCGCGTACACCCTCCCGCAGCGGCGCCGTCGGCTCATACGCGCGGTACAGCGTCGAGAACTCCACCGCCAACGCCTCGTATGACTCGCGCGTGAAGTCATAGCCCAGGCGGACGTAGTAGTCGCGGATGGGGAAGCCGAAGACGCGGTAGTAATCCGCGACGCTTTGGAGGGTGGGCATCCCGCGGCGGGCGAGCATCGTGTTCTCAACGTCGATACCGGTGCGCAGATCGTCGAGGAGGGTGCCGTTGAAGTCCCAGAGGATGAAGCCGAAACGCATGGAAAAGCTCCTTATGAGTTTGATGAGGAAAGTATATCATGAACGAGAGAAAAAAACAAGAATATAGGGCTTGCAATTTGGAAAAAACTCTGTATAATGAAAGGAGAGACGTAAAAAACGCAGATTATAAAGGAGGCTATCACCATGTTAAGAGCCGCAGTCATCGGAGCCGGGCGCATGGGGCGCGGACATATCGGGGTATACCAGCAGCTGGAACGCGAGGGGTTCGGTGTGAAGCTGGTCGCAATCTGCGACGTGGACGAACCGAAGCTGCATGGCGAGAAAGCCTACGCGCTGAACATCGGCAAGAGCGCGGGCGTGGCGCATAACAAGCACAATTACTCGACGATGTACAACTGCTATACGGACGCGGAGGAGATGCTCAGAAAAGAGCAGCTCGACGTAGTAAACGTCGTGGTACCGACCTATCTGCACGCGGAAATCTCGCAAAAGGCGCTGCGGGCGGGTGTGAACGTGCTGTGCGAGAAGCCGATGGCGCTGACGCCGGAGCAGTGCGAGGAGATGATCGCCTGCGCCGAGCAGACGGGCAAGCGGCTGATGATCGGTCAGTGCCTGCACTTCTGGAAGGAATATGAGATCCTCGCCGAGAAGGTGAAATCCGGGGAGTACGGGAAGGTGAACGACGCATATTTCTACCGCGGCGGCGCGCAGAACGTGGTGACGAACCCGTCGTGGCAGCAGTGGATCCTCGACCGGAAGCTCGGCGGCGGGGGTCTGTTCGACCAGCACATCCACGACATCGACGTGATCCGCTGGTGCTTCGGCACTCCGAAGGCGGTCAGCACGGTCGGGAAGACCGTCTACCCCAAGAGTGCCTACGACATCTGCACGACGCGCTACTTCTTCGACGACGCAGATCTCTACATCCACGCGCGTGACAACACCTGCTACAAGGGCAGCTACGGTTTTCAGTACGGCTACACGGTGAACTTCGAACACTGCACGATGGTCTTCGAGCACGGGCAGCTCACGATCATGGAGGAAGGGAAGGAGCCGGTGCTCGTCGAGAAGCCGCAGGAGAGCGCGTACTACTATGAGATCAAATACTTCCTGGAGAACGTCGTCTCCGGTGAGCCGTTCTCGCGCAACGAGCCGAGGGACGCGCAGGAGAACGTACGCATCGCACTCGCGGAGATGGCGTCTGCCGACCGTGGGGGCGAGATAGTCACACTGTAAAACAGATACCGCCGCACTGACTGTGGGAAACGGATAAGCGCAGGCAGGAGAGGCCGAAGACCTGTGCGGAGGCAATGGCACCGCACAGGTACAGCTCGTTTTCAATCAGGGCATCTCTTCATAGGTCTCAAGAACTGTAGGGTATTTGTGAACAGACCGGGCCGGAACGGAGAGCGGACGGGAAGACACCGGAAGGAATATAACTCGACAAAAGAGCGAAAATATGTTATACTGACAAAGGAAAGGAGGAACCGGGATGAAGAGAGCGCTCTCACTGGTACTGTGTTTGCTGCTGCTGTTGCCGGCAGCGCTGCCGACCCATGCAGCGAATGAAAGCATTGCCTGCAATACGCAGGAATGGGCTGTACTGAAGCTTGTCAATATCGAGCGGATGCGAAGAAATATAGCACCGCTGACAATGACGGTAAGCGTACAGCAGGCGGCACAGAAACGCTGTGAGGAGCTCTTGATCTTGGTTGCGCATAAAAGACCGAACGGTAAGGACTGTTTCACGGTATTGGATGACTACCGCATCGACGCGCAGGTCGCCGGCGAGAACGTCGCCGCCGGCCAACGTGATGCCGAACAGGTCGTGAATGCGTGGATGAATTCGTCCGGCCACCGCGAAAACATCCTCAACGGAGATTTCGTACACATGGGCACGGGCTATCTGCCCGGTACGCTCAGTACCGAATATATCTCCTACTGGTCTCAGCTGTTCGTGACGGCCGAATGCACACAGAGAGATTTCCGCGTGCTGAACGCGGAGAACCTGGTCGTACCGCTCGGAACGTCAATCGAAGACATGAATCTGACTGCGGAGGTCACCTGTTCCGTACATGGGTTGAGCATTCTGCCGGTGATTACGAAGATGTGCATCGGTTACAATCCCGATCAGCCGGGGACGCAGACGGTTCAGGTGAGTTACCGGGGTCAGTATACGAATATCAAGGTGACAGTCGGAGAAATAGGAGACGAGATTATCCGGAAGGCAGACGGCAACATGGGGAACTTCACCCCGGTGCTGAATTATTACTATCTGTACGCGGACGTCAGTGAGAACGCGTGGTATTATGATGACGTATACCTGGCGGAGATTTACGACCTGATGAGGGGAGTGTCGAACGTGAGGTTCAATCAGGAGGGGACGCTGACGGTGGCGCAGGCGCTGATGATGGCGGCGCGCGTGCGATCCATCTACATGGGCGGAACCGGGAAGATTGGACAGGACGGAGAGCGGTGGTATACGAAGGCGTATGTGTACTGCGTGGAGCAGGGGATCATCAATGAATGGGAGTTCGCCGGCGCGGACGGGAAACCGAAGGTCGAGCGGGCTGCCACACGCGCGGAGATGGCCTATATTCTCGGAAAATCACTGCCCGAGAAGGAGCTTATGCAGATCAGGCAGGTCGATCGGATTCCGGACATCAGGGAAACGGATCGATACGGGCACGAGATCTACGCACTGTATCGGGCCGGTGTGCTGCGCGGAAAGGATGGGACGGGAAGGTTCGGAGCGGAGGACGCGGTTCTGCGTGCGGAAGCCGCGGCGATTCTGATCCGTCTGGTTCTGCCGGCGCGCAGAGACGGTTGAGGGAGTTGGAACAAAAGCCGGTTTTCCCGCGTCTAATCACGAGTGAGCGAAGAAGCGTCTCTTTTTCGAAAGGGGAAAACCATGAAAAATATAATAAAGACCGCATTCGCCATTCTGCTGACCGTGGCCCTTTGCGCGGCATTGTTCGGCGCGTGTGACGCGGGCACGGGAAAGCAGACGACGGCTGCGGCGACCACCACAACGACCACTTCGGCGACCACCACAACGACCACTTCGGCGACCACAGCTGCGACGACCGCGGCGACAGTTACGACCGCGACGACTGCCGCGGTGACCACCTCGGTACCGACGCCGCTGTCCACCACGCAAGCCTCGACTGCCGCCTCTGCGGCATCTTCGGGCACAACCATATCGGGTACGACAACGAAGAAAGCGCCTGACTACGCCAAGCTGTTCCGGAAACATGGGATTCAGCCGACGGAGAAGCGGCGGGAGTGGGCGGAGTTTTTCGTGGATAACTTCCCGGCGCATGAATGCGATGTCCGGTTTGCGGACATCGGGGACGGCATCGGCGACGAAATGCTGGTAACGCACTACAGCCGTGACGAGGAAGGAACGCTGACGGTATGGCTGTATGTCTGCGGGAAGAACGCGGACGGAGAGTGCGAGTCGA
>JAAZKA010000092.1 GCA_012800055.1 Clostridiales bacterium | reverse complement strand
TCGCCAGCATCGACAACGTCGTCGCGCAGTACATCAAGCAGTGCGGCAACGGCCGTCTCCCCTCCATCGAGGAAATCAACACCCAGCTCGACGCCTTCAACGCAGCGCTGAAGGCCAACGGACTCGACGACGTCATCGCCGCTGCCCAGGAGCAGCTCGACCAGTACGCCAAGGACAACAACATCGCGTAAACCCGGGTTCTCCGTGCATGTCACGGAACAAAAAAGCGCGCGGGGCGATTCACTTCGCCCCCGCGCTCCCTTATAGGAAGCCTTCAAGACGCGCCTCCATCCTGATTACCGAAAGGGTGAGCCTGTGCAAAATTTCATGAAAAGCCTGAAGAAGGAGTTCCAGCAGAATTATGTCCTCTACCTCATGGCGCTGCCCTCCATCGCGCTGCTGATCGCGTTTAACTATGTTCCCATGTTCGGACAGCTCCTCGCGTTCAAAGCGTTCGATGTCACAAAGGGCATCATCAAAAGCCCATGGAACGGTATCAACAACTTCAAGTACCTCTTTACGACCACCGATGCCTGGATCATGACACGCAACACCGTGCTCTACAACATCGTGTTCATTCTGCTCAACCGCTTCCTGTCGATCGCCCTGGCCATCGCGCTCAACGAGCTGCGGTCAAAGCGTGCCACGAAAATCTTCCAGACCATCTTCATCATGCCGCACTTCCTCTCCATTGCGATCATCGCCATCATCGTCTTTTCGTTCCTCGGAACGTCCAACGGTTTTGTCAACGTTGTACGCCGGTACTTCGGCGGAAAGAATATCAACTGGTATTACAACGTCAAATTCTGGCCGGGCTTCCTTGTGTTCGTCAACGCGTGGAGGGGCGTCGGTTACGCCGCAGTCGTCTATATGGCGTCCATCTCCGGCATCTCGATAGAGTTCTACGAGGCTGCCATGCTCGACGGCGCCAGTAAGATGCAGCAGATCCGCTACATCACCATCCCCCACCTCAAGGCCATCACGACGATCCTGCTGATTATGGCCGTCGGCCGTATCTTCAACGGCGACTTCGGTCTGTTCTATACCGTCCCCCAGGATACCGGACAGCTTTACCCCGTCACCCAGGTCATCGACACCTATGTCTACCGCGCGCTGATGACGCTCAACGACATCGGCCGCTCGAGCGCCGCCACATTCTATCAGTCTCTGGTCGGCTTCCTGCTGGTCATGGCGTCCAACGCCTTCGTTCGCAGGGTTGACCCCGAGAACTCACTGTTCTGAGAAAGGAGGAGCAACATACTATGGCTAAAAGAGAAAAGAAGGGCGAGCTGTCGTCCGAAGCGTATGTCCGCAGCAATTTCATGAAGATCGGCCGCGGTGCCAACGCCGTGCTGACGATCGTCATGATTCTTCTTGCCGCGACAATCATTCTCCCGCTGCTGCTGGTCGTGATCATATCGTTCTCCTCCTCTCTGTCGATTGCGCACAGAGGCTACACCTTCTTCCCTGAGCAGTGGACGCTGATGGGCTATCAGTACCTGTTCAAGTCCGGCGAACAAGTCGCGCGCTCGTACCTGATCACCATCTTCTACACGGTCACCGGTACCGTCATGGCGCTGGCCGTGATGTCGATGTTCGCGTTCGTGCTGTCCCAGAAACAGCTTCGCGGACGGATGTTCCTGACGTTCTTCATGTACCTGACGATGCTCATCCACGGCGGCCTCGTCGCGCGCTACCTGATCTACACGCAGGTCTACCACATCGACAACACAATCTGGGTATTTCTGCTGCCGGGGCTTGTCGGCGGCTACAACGTCTTCATCCTGAGGACGTTCATCAACACGACGATCCCCGACAGCCTGTTCGAAGCGGCAAAGATCGACGGCGCCAACGACTTTACGGTCTACCTGCGCATCGTCATGCCGCTGTTCAAGGCAGGACTTGCGACGATCGGTCTGTTCAACGTCGTGTCGCGCTGGAACGACTGGTTCACCGGCTTCATGTATGTCGAAAATCCCGTTCTGATTCCGCTGCAGACGATGCTGATCAAAATCCAGAAGAACGTAGACTTCATCATGAGCAACTCCGAAATGTCAATGAGTCCCGACGGTCTGGAATTGATCAAAAACCTGCCGAAGCAGTCGATGCAGATGGCGATCTTCGTCGTCTCCACGCTGCCCATCCTCTGCGCGTACCCGTTCTTCCAGAAGTACTTCATCTCCGGCCTGACCATCGGCTCGGTCAAGGGCTGATTCAAGGCAATACATGTGAATATAAGACCGCCGTCCCCGATTCACCGGGACGGCGGTCTTTTTCGGTATGGTGAGGTCACACGCGCTGCTTTTTAAGCCTGCGCCATACGACCAGCACTGCGAACAGCAGCAGCGCCGCGCCGGAGATCGCTGCGCCGATCACCAATCCGGGCGGGCAGTAGCTCATCTCAATCGTATGCTCGCCCATCCCGGCGATGTCGAAGCACACCAGCGCGTCCGCTCCGAGCTTAACCTCTGTCTCGACGCCGTCCACGCGGATCGTCCAGCCGCCTTCGTACGGGATCGACGTGTACACGCACATCTCCGGCTCGGACGCGGTGATCTTTCCGTAAAGGTAGGTCTCCGTTCGCTTCTCGATGCGCAGCCCGCCCGCCGAAAGCTTCCTGTACGCCTCGGTGAACCTGTCCATGTCGAGCACGTAGAAGTAGTTCGGCGCGTTGCGGATGTACGTCTCGCTCTCGTTGAGCGTCAGCGTGATCTCGACGTTCTCGCCTTCTCTGTAGACGCCCAGCGGAACGACGCTCATCGTCTCATGCCCGAAGACCTGGCCCCGGTCGACGCGGTTGACGGAGATCGTCGCGGCGTTGGTGTAATCCGACTGCATGCACGCGTACAGCGGCCCCGTCCGCGGCATTGTGACGGTGTAGTAAATCTTCCCCACATTGCTGTCGAGCGTGAACTTGCGGTGCGTGCCGTAGGCGACCTCGTGCAGATCCTTGGTGGTCTTCATGACCTCCTCCGCCGGCATCAGGTAGTCGACATACGCGTCATCCGCGAGTGCCGACAGGAGCTGATTCTGGAACGTGACCGGGTTGCTTGAGGTGATGTTTGTGTCGTCGTACCGCGCGTTCGCCGCGAAGACGATCGGCAGCGCGTAGGGGTTCTCGTAGACCGTGATGTCGCCCCGCGTCAGGACGGCGGTGTACGGCTCCTGCAGCGCGGTCTTCGAGAGGATGTACTTGAACCCGAACAGCGAGTCGGCGATCGGCGAGTTCTCGACATAGCGCGACCAGTGCTCCCGCTGCGAGTAGCCCATCTTTTTGATGACGTCGAGCGCCCTGGCGTTGAGCGTCGAGGTCGAGTGGGACAGCCCGGCGAATCCCAATGCCATCGGGTCGTTCACGGTGCGGTGGTACGTTTTTTCCATCCGATAGAAGGAATCGTCCATCGCTTCGACTTCCCCGATGACCGCGCGGGACTCCGCCATGAAGTCGGTGTAGGACGAGCGCGATGAGTAATAGACCTCCTCGTGGATGTCCTGGATTGTCAGCGCGGTGTTGACCGTCAGCTCGGCGATGACGACGAAGGCAATCGCGCGCAGCATCGTCTCACGCTTGAGCGGCTTGAGGGATACCCCCAACAGCAGCGCGTAGATCGCCACGAATACCAAGGACAGCCAGATGGACGTGAAGTCGTTGATATAGGACAGCTGTGAAAGCTGGATGAGGACGATGAGGAACGTCACGCAGATGTAGGTCTTGATGATCTTGTCACGCGGGAGATCCTCGAGGTACACGAATCCCTCCGACGCCGCGCTCAGCAGCACGAACGAGAACAGGAAGCTGTAGCGGCAGTTGAGCCAGTTGGGGATGTGGAACCAGTGCATCGCGATGTCAAGGATGGAGATGTTCATGATCGCGAACAGGACGAAGATCAGTCCCCCGGCTGCAATCTTTTTGCGCATCGGGACACGCGGCGACAGGAAGAAAGAAGGTAGCAGCAGAAGCGTCAAAAGCCCCGAATAGATCATCGGCAGCCCCTGAACGTTCACCGAGTCGTACGAGTCCATCAGCAGCTTGGGGAACAGGTTGAACAACGGATACCGCAACTTGAGCGAAAAGTCAGGAGCGGTGAAGCCGATTTTCCCGAGAGAGAGCGAATACAGGACCGGAATGACGATGACGGCGCTGGCAAGTCCGCACAGTATGCCCATCCCGGCAAAGCGCAGGAAGGATTTGACGAAGGTGCCGTGCTCACGGGGTTTGGAAAAGTAGTAGTAGAGGAAGTAGAGCACGGCAAACACGCAGAGCATCAAGCCGATGTAGTAGTTGACGATGATGGCGTAGGTGAGGGTGACGAAGAACAGCGCAAACCGTTCCTCATCGACCAGCCGCATGATGCCCAGAGCAATCAGCGGCAGCAGGATGACCGCGTCGATCCACATCGGGTTGAGCGCCTCGACGACGGTATACGCCATCAGCGCGTAGAGCGTCGACATGATGAGGAGACGGAACCCCTCCTGCTTCTGCGTGGTGCGGAGGAAGTAGGCAAACGTCACGCCCAATGTCCCGGCTTTCAAAAGCGTCACGACGAAGAGCGCCTCGACGATGCCCTCTTTGGGGAATAAAAGGTACACAATCATGAACGGGCTTGCAAGATAGTATCCGAACAGCCCGATCATCTCTCCCGAGAGAGACTGGCTCCAGGAGTAGAGGAGGCTCTTGCCCTCGAGGATGGCCTGCCGGAAGGCCTCATAGTAGTAGATAAACTGCGCGTTCAGGTCGAGCACGAGAACCGAATGGTCGGCCACCGGGTAGACGCCGCGCCCGAGGTAGACGGCCAGCATGATGAACGCCGGCAGCCCGAAGCAGGCAAAATAGATCCCGTTGTGTATGAACCATTTTCTCAGCGGCTCGCGGTTGAGCTTTCGCATATATGTCCTCCCGGTTTGTTCCGTTATGGGTTTATTATAGCACCATCCGTACGCCTTTGCAAACCATTTTTGCAAATGGATGGGAAAACGTGTTCCCCTTCGCTTTTTACTTGCCCGAGACCATCAGGCTCCCGAACACCATCGACGGCGCACCGCATACGCTGCTGCCCGGCAGCCCGAACTTCAGGTCATTCCCGACCGCCTCGGTTTGCTCCAGCATCCCGAGGAATGTCCCCGACACGGTGATCTGCTCCACCGGTCTGACCTCCGCGCCGTTTTCCACCAGCGCGCCCTTTGCCAGCAGCGAAAACTCCCCCGTCACCGCGTTGACGCCCGCATGAAGTCCCATCACGTCGCGGATGATCAGGCCCTCGCCGAGCGTCTTCACCAGCTCCGTATACGGCACCTCGCCCGGCGCGATGTAAAACTGCGACGGCGACACGTCCACCGGCGACCCCGCGCTCCGTCTGGATGCGTTGGACGTCGACGCGCACCCGGCCTTCTTCGCGGTCTTGAGGTTGTGAAGCAGCGTCTTCAATACGCCGCGCTCCACGACGGTCTTCGTAATCGACGGCGTACCCTCCGCGTCGAACGCCCTCGGGTACTTCGGGTACAGCGGGTCATCGATGATTGTGACCTCTCCGGCGACTTTCCGGCCCTCTTTGTCCTTTAAGGGCGACATATTGTGCTGCGCACGCTCGGCGGAGAACATCGGCGTGAACGCGCTCAGAAGCTCCGCGAGCGACACGTTCTCCCACAGCACGCGGTACTTCCCCGGCGCGACCGGCTTCCCGCCGAACTGCCGCGCGGTATTCCGCACGGCCTCTTGCGCGCAGCCCTCGACGTCCGTCGTCTCCGCGTTGACCCGGTACGCCGCGTCGTCGCGCAGTTCATCCCCGTCGCGCATCACCGGGGAGACATAGCAGTAGGAAAACCCCTCGGTCTGGTACGCGTCGAGCCCGCGCGTGTTGCAGATGCGCGTACTTGCGCGCTGCGTGGAGATGATGTCATACGCCACGCGCTCGACCCGCGGATCGGCCGCCAGCGCCGCGCGCTCGAGTGCCTTTGCAAGCTCGATTTTTTCCGCCGCCGTCAGCGAGAGCGTGGGGTTTTCCGGTTCCCGTACGTCCTGATAGACCTGCGCGCCGTTCATCGGATGTTCGTCGGACGCGGAGATCGTCCCGGCGTTGTCGAACGCCTTGTTGAACAGCTCATGGGGATTGTCAAAGCTCTCGGTATAGGCGTAGCCGTCGCGGCGGTCATGCTGCACGCGCAAGCCTACGCCGCCGGACTTCGCGACGGTGTAGCTGTCAACCTCCTGCCGGTCGATGCGTACGGTAAAGGTGTCGCCCTCGACGTAATAGAGTTCCGCCTGTGCGCCATGATCGCGGGCAAGCGTAAAGATTGTGTCGCGGAACGTTTCAAATGACATCACAGGTTGCCTCCCTTGCCGCCGATGGTCAGTTCTGAGACGCGGATGCGGGGCTGTCCGACGTTGGTGGGGATGCTGCCGGAGATGGAGCCGCACATCCCCTGCCCCATCGTCATCGTCTTCCCGACGCGGTCGATGCGGGCGATGACCTGGGTGCCGCGTCCGATGAGTGTCGCGCCGCGCACGGGCGTGAGGATTTTGCCGTCACGAATCCAGTAGCATTCGCTCACGGAGAAGTTGAACTCGCCGGTCAGCGGATTGACCGATCCGCCGCCCATCGATTTCGCATACAAACCCTCGGGACAGTCGGCGATCATCGCATCGTCGTCGTCCTCCCCGGGGAGGATGAAGGTGTTGGTCATGCGGGAGGTCGGGGCGTAGGTGTAATTCTGACGCCGGGAACTGCCGGTGACGGGCATGTTCATCCGCAGCCCGCCGAGCCGGTCGACAAGGTAGCCGCGCAGGATGCCGTGCTCGATGAGAAGATTGCGTCGGGTCGGGGTGCCCTCGTCGTCGATGCGCAGACTGCCCCACTCGCCCGGCATCGTCCCGTCATCGACGGCGCTGACGCAGTCGGCCGCGACCTTCATGCCCAGCTTGCCGCAGAACTCCGAGTTGCCGCGCGAGACGGACGTTGCCTCCAGAGAATGTCCGCACGCCTCGTGGAAGATGACGCCGCCGAAGCCCCCGTCGATGACGACCGGAAGCGACGCGGCGGGGCACTCCGGCGCGTGGAGCATCGTGACGGCGCACTCGGCGGCTCGTTTGCCGACGTCGGCGGCATCGATGCGGTCGAAGCCCTCGAAACCCATGCCGTAGCCGGGACCTTCGTGACCGGTCTGCGTGGACTTTCCGTCCGACGCGACGGCTCTTACGAACAGGCGCATCCGGCAGCGGCGGTCGCGCGCGAAAACACCCTCGGTATTGCACACGAGGATGTCGCTGTCGACATCGATGCAGTCGGTCATCGCCTGGACGATCTCGGAACTGTACCCGGCCGCGCCGTCGTAGGCATCCCTTGCGATTTTGACGCGGCGGTCGTTGCGGACATCGGCGAACGGGATACGCGGGATGACGCGGCAGTCGCGGGGCGAGAAGGGTGCGCATGTCCCGCCGTCACCGCGGATTGCGGCGGCGGCGGCGCGTGCGGTCTCGAGCAAAGCGCCGCGGGAGGTGTCGGCGGTATAGGCGTAGGCGGTGCGGATACCGGCGAAAACGCGGATGCCGGCACCATGGCGATGGGACGACGCGGCGTCCTCGACTTCGCCGCGCGTGACGGTGATGTTGTTGGCGCGGGTGTCCTCCATGAACAGCTCGGCGAAGTCTGCGCCGGTCTCCTGTGCCGCGCGCAGGACCTCATAAGCTCGGTCGTGTGTGATCAAAAGGTTCATCCTCTCATGTGTCGGTTTTATTGTGCAGCATGCGGCGGCACCCGGTTTGCCCATCTCCGTATACGGGTTTTACCGGTCAGACGTCCGGCGCGTGCGGATTGTTCCCGCCGGGCGGATTATTCCCGCCGTGCGGATTATTCCCGCCGGGCGCAGCGTTCACCCGGATACGTCACTTCCGCGCGTTGAGCCGGCTACACAGGTCCGCGAGCGCGTCGATGATTTCACGGCAGATGATCTCGCCCTCCGCGGCGGTGGCACGCTCGGGGAAGCCCATCACGCCGACCTTCACCTCATCGCGCTGTGTGACGCGCTCGATACAGGTCGGGTCGTCGAATACGCGCTCCCGCTTTGCGTACCAGTCCTGGTCGGCGCGCAGATTCCGCGCCACGTCCGGCTCATCCATCGCGAGCGCGTCCATGCGGACAAGGTCGGGCCTCCAATAGAGCATCATCGACGTCTCGCCCTGGCCGGCGTGGAAGTCGCGCTCGGCGTCGCTGTTGCGCCACAGCCGCTGATAGGTCGGCGATTCGCAGCAGCATACGCAGACGGCAATGTCCTTGTAGCGTTCGTCGCGCAGGAAGACCTGCAGGCTCATCTTCAGCGCGTCGATGTTCTCCGTACCGCCGTGTCCGAGCAGGATGACGATGCTGCGAAAGCCCATCCCCGCAAACTCCGTGCAGATATTCGTGACCATCAGCCCGAAAAGCTGCGGGTTGACGTTCATCGTACCCTGTATCCCGCCGCCGGAGAAACAGTAATAAAGCCCCGGCGCGACGAACGCGTGTATCTTCTCCGCCCCGATGCGCAGCGGCTCGGTGACGTTGAAGATATCGGTGCCCAAGGGGAGGTGATGCCCGTGCTGCTCGATCAGGCCGACGGGGAGGATGACGGTCGGGGTCGTTTTGACCATCTCCTGAAAGACGGGAAAGGGGTAGTCGGTCAGATTGTACGCCATATGAATCCCTCCAACATGTGACAAAAAGGGGAGACGGGGAATGACCCCCGTATCCCCTTGGAAAATGCGGTGATTACGCAAGCTCGAAGAACTTGCCGGTCTCCTGAGACTCGTAGATCTTCTCGATGACCTTCTGGATGCGCGCGCCGTCGTACGCCGGGACCTCGACGGGCGTGCCGTTGAGGATGGAGTCGGAGAACGAGGCGATCTCGCGGGCGTAGATGTTGCCGAGCTCGCCGGAGAGCTTGACGGCGCCGGTTTCGTTGCGGTCCTGGGTGGCGTCGTAGGCCTTATCGCCGCCGGTGAGGATGGCATAGGCGTCGCCGCCGTCCATCTGGCCGATGGTGCCTTCGGTGATGATGGAGCCCTTCGTGCCGTAGAACTCAAGTCTCCACTTAACGGCCTCGTCGGGGATGTTGAAGTACGCGTCGACGGTGCCGAACGCGCCGCAGGACAGCTTGAACAGCGCCGAACTTGCGTCCTCAACGTCGTATTTGAAGGTCATCGTCTCGGCAAGACCGCCGACCTTGACGATTTTCGAGTCGGTGATGTACTCGATCAGGTCGAGGCAGTGGATGCCCATATCGGTCATCGCGCCGCCGCCGGCCGTGGCCTTTGACTGACGCCAGTTGCCCGGCATGTCGGGATACCAGCAGGAAAACAGCGCGTGGCAGGAAACGACCTGTCCGAGCTCGCCGTCGGCGATCAGCTTCTTGATCTGCTGATGGTAGGTGTTGAAGCGCATCATCAGACCGGTGGCCATCAGCAGACCTTTCGCGGCGGCTTCGTCGCACAGAGCCTTGCTCTCGGCGGACGTCGCGGCAACGGGCTTCTCGACGAGGATGTGCTTGCCGGCCTTGATCGCCGCGCGTACCTGCGACGCGTGGAATCCGACCGGAGACGCGATGTAGACGGCCTCGACCTCGGGGTCGGCGAGCAGGCTGTCGGCGTCGGTGTACCATCTTTTTGCGCCGTACTTCTCGGCGAGCTTCGGCGCAAGACCGGGTACGACTTCCATGACGGCGACGAGCTCGGCGTTGTCGGTGAGCATCATGCCCGGCAGCGTGCGGCGGTCAGCGATTCCGCCGGCGCCCAAAACGCCCCATTTTACCTTTTTCATCGGGATATTCCTCCATTTTTGTGATGTATTTCACTTGTATGCGTGATCTGCGGAATGTGTTGTCGCGCGGATGTACACGCAAAGCGCGTCCCCGTTTGTCTCTACTCGAGGATGCAGTTGGACGACTCGATGTCGAACAAGCGGTCGAGCGCATACTCCATCAGTCCCTCGAGCGTCGCCCGTTCGTCGAGTGAGACATACTCGAACCGCACGCGGGAGACCAGCTGCGTGTACGCGTGGCTTTTCGCGTAGGTCTCGGCGGCCTGTGCGACGATCGGCGACTTTAACAATTCATGCCCGTTGATGTAGATGATGTCGGGCGCGTAGAGCTGGATGAGCGTGACGAGCGCCGCGCCGAGGTAGCGTCCGCCGCGCCGAAGCGCCGCCTCCGCACGCTCGTCGCCCCTCGCGTACGCCGTGAGCACCTGCGCGTAGGTGTCCGCGCCGTACTCCGCCGCGATGCGTTCGGGGGAGCAGAACATCTCCAGGCATCCCCGGTTGCCGCAGAAGCAGCGCTCTCCGTGGACGTCGGCGGTGACATGCCCCAGCTCTCCGAGGAAAGTAGCGTCAAGGACGGCTTCTGCGAAATGTACCGCGCCGACGCCGTGGGCAAGGTCCAGAAAGAGCGCGTTGCGGGGCTTGTCGCGTCGGATGGTCTCCCGGACCCGGATGGCGCGGGCGATGGACGCGTTCTGGATAAACACCGGCAACTCCCCGCGCTGCGCCTCGAGCGGCGTGCGCAGGTCGACGGCGTTCCACCCCAGCTTGACGCTCGCGACGCTGTGGCCGCGGTCGAGCACCATGCCCGGCACGCTGACGGCCGCCGCGAGAAGTTCGCCGTCCGGCTTCCCGTACAGCTCTTTCAGGCAGTCGAAGACGGCGCGGACCGCTTCGTCGCCGGTCAGCATGCGCCGGTCGGCAGGCAGCGTCCGGATGACTTCTCCGGTGAGGGACAGGAGGCTCCCCCGGAGATAGCCGGTCTCCATCTCGACGCACGCGACGCGGTAGGGGTCGCGCGCGAGGGCGATCTGCGACGCGCGGCGTCCGACCTTCCCGCTGCCCTCGGTGACGAGCTGTTCGGTGACGTAGCCGGAGTCCATCAGGTAGGTGACGATGTTGGTGATGCTCGAAAGGCTCAAGTTCGTCTGCGCGGCAAGGCCGGGACGCGTCGTGATTCCCTCACGCCGGATGCACTCGACGACGCGGGCACGGTTGATGCACTGCATGAGACGAACATTGCCTACCTTGCCCGATACCCGCACATGCGCCACCTCCTGTTGTTTCTCTTATTATACCACGCCGAAAGGGAGCGTGTCAACCGCTGCGCCGTGAATTTATTCAGGCTTTGCAGGAACATTCCGGAGGAATATGAGTGAAGGAGAGCGCCCGTAAAACTTCACTGCGGTTTATTTCCCGTACGCCGTATCGCAGTAGCGGCAGCGGTAGATCTTGTGCGCGGCGTCGGCGAGGTAGAAGCAGTGCTCGGCGCTGTTCTCCGTCGACGTGATGCAGCGGGGATTCCTGCACATGATGACGCCGTTGAGCTCATGCGGCAGATCGAGCTTATGCTTGCAAACAAGTTTCCCGTCGCGGATGATGTTGACGGTGATATTCGGGTCGATGTAGCCCAGGATATTCAGGTCGACGTCGATATCCTCGTCGATCTTGATGATGTCCTTGCGTCCCATCCGTTTGGACTTCGCGTTCTTGATGATTGCGACGCTGCAAGAGAGCTGGTCGAGGCGCAGCAGCCGGTAAATTTCCATGCACATCCCGGCGGAGATGTGGTCGAGGACGATTCCGTTCTGAATGCTGTCGATATTCACCTTTTATCCCTCCTTAACAAGCTCCAGAAGTGTCAGGATCAGCGCCATGCGCACATATTTCCCATACCGCGCCTGCTTGAAATAGCACGCGCGCGGGTCATTGTCAACCAGCGTGGAAATCTCGTTGACGCGCGGCAGCGGGTGCATCACGCACAGGTCATCCTTCGCGCGGGAAAGCTTGGCGGGGTCGAGGATGTAGCTGTCCTTTAACCGTATATAGTCGGCCTCGTTGAAGAAGCGCTCCTTCTGCACGCGGGTCATGTAGAGCACGTCGAGCGTCGGCATGACCTCCTCCATCGAGCCGATCTCAACGAAGTCACAGCCGCGCTCCGTGAGAATCTCGCGCACGTAATCCGGTATGCACAGCTCGTCCGGCGAGATGAGCGAGAAGCGGATACCGGGGCTGCGGGACATCGCGGCGATCAGCGAGTGGACGGTGCGGCCGAACTGCAGGTCACCGCACAGGCCGATGTTCATGTCGCACAGCCGTCCCTTCTCACGCCGGATGGTCATCAGGTCGGTGAGGGTCTGGGTGGGATGGTTGTGACCGCCGTCGCCGGCGTTGATGACCGGGACGGTCGCGTGACGCGCGGCGACGACCGGCGCGCCCTCCTTCGGGTGACGCATCGCAATGATGTCGCAGTAGCCCGAGACGACCGCGACGGTGTCGGCGACACTCTCCCCCTTCGTCGCCGAGCTGGACGCCGCGCTCGAGAATCCCAGAATGCGTCCGCCGAGCTCGAGCATCGCGGCCTCGAACGACAGCCGCGTACGCGTGGACGGCTCGAAGAACAGCGTCGCGAGGGTCTTGTGGTTCGCGGTATCACGGTACTGCTCCGGGTGTTCGAAAATGCGGTCGGCGAGGTCGAGCATCCGGTCGATCTCCTCCACCGTCATGTCACGGATGTCAATCAGATTGCGCATCATATTCCCTCCTCAGTGAATCCACGATTCGTCGGACGGGTTGTCACGGAATTTCATCAGCCGCGCAATGTCCTCGGGCTTGATGTAGCCGAGGGCCGCGGCGGTATCACACAGCGCGTCGAAGTCGCACAGGCTGACGCTGCGCACCTGCGCCGCCTCGAGCCGTTCGTATCCCTTTTTCATTCCATAGGTGAAGATGCTGACGATGCCCAAGACCTCCGCGCCGGCGTCACGCAGAGCCTCCACCGCGTCGAGCACGCTGCCGCCGGTGGAGATCAGGTCCTCGACGACGACGACCTTCATCCCGGGGGTGAGCTTCCCTTCGATCCGGTTGCCGCGTCCGTGATCCTTCGCCGATCCCCGGACATACCCCATCGGCAGCTCCATGCGTTCGGCGGCGAGGGCTGCGTGAGCGATGCCGGCGGTCGCGGTGCCGAACAGCCCCTGCGCGTCCGGGTATTCGCGCGCGATGGTCTCGGCGAAGCGGTCCTCGATGAGCGTCCGGACGGCGGGCGCGGTGAGGGTCAGGCGGTTGTCGCAGTAGATCGGCGACCGGATGCCCGACGCCCAGGTGAACGGCTCATCCGGACGGAGGAAGACCGCACCGATGCTGAGAAGCGCCCGTGCGATCGGATGGACGGCGAACTCGCGCACGGCGCGCCGATACGCAGCGACGGGGTCCGCGGCGGCGGTGATCGGACGGCCGATGACGATGCAGTCGGAGCTGACGGCGTCGGCGGGTGCGGTGACGCGCCTCTGGTCACCGGCGTCGCCGTCGGAGAAGCGCACGCCGGGGGTAACGGTGAGGAAGTCCGCGCCGCAGGTCCGCTTCACAAGCCCGGCCTCGAGCGGTGAGCAGACCACACCGTCCAGGCCGGATTCCTGCGCGTTCTTCGCGTAGGCAGCAACGGTCTCGGCGATGCTGCGGTCGATGAGGAGTTCTTTCCGCATGACGTCCTCGGAGGTAGAGGTGAGCTGCGTGACGGCGAGCAGCAGCGGCCGGGTGCCGTCGGCACGGGTCAGACCTTCGACGGCGGCGCGCATCATCGCGGACGTCCCGGCGGCGTGGAGGTTGACCATATCGACGTCGAGCCGTGACAGCACCGCCATCGTGCGCTTCACGGTGTTGGGGATATCGTGCAGCTTGAGATCGAGGAACACGCGGTGGCCGCGCTGCTTGAGCGTCCGGACGATTGCAGGCCCTTCGGCGCAGTACAGCTCCATGCCGATCTTGACGAACGGCCGTATATCTCCGAAGCAGTCGAGAAAGGCTAAGGTCTCCTGCGCCGACGGGAAGTCGCAGGCGATGATGACGTCTCTCTTGTTCATATTTCTACTCCTTTACCGCACATCCGATGATATCAGACAGTTTTTCTATTTGGTATTCGCGCATGACGCCCGGCAGCGCCTCGATGATCTTCGGGCAGGCATAGGGGTCGCGCAGATTTGCCGCGCCGACTTCGACCGCCGTCGCGCCCGCCATCATCAGCTCAATCACATCGCGCGCGCAGCTGACGCCTCCCATCCCGATGATCGGCACGCGGACGGCACGCGCGACCTGGCAGACCATCCGCACGGCGATCGGGAATACGGCGGGGCCGGACAGCCCGCCCGTCACGTTTGCCAGCAGCGGCCGGCGTTTCCGCAGATCGAGCCGCATCCCGAGCAGCGTGTTGATCAGGCTGATGCCGTCGGCACCCGCATCCTCACACGCTTTCGCGACCCGGGCGATGTCGGCGGTGTTGGGCGACAGCTTCATATAGACAGGCTTGCGTGTGACTTTTTTGACCGCCTGCGTGACCTCAAAGGCGCTTTTCGGGTCGGTCCCGAACGCCATGCCGCCCGCGTGGACGTTCGGGCAGCTGATGTTGATCTCGAGGATGCCCACCTGCGCACACGCGTCAAACTTCGCGGCGACCTCGGCGTACTCGTCGATCGAGAAGCCCGAGATGTTCGCGATGACGGGCTTGCGGAAGATCTTTGCGACCTCGGGAAGCTCCTGTTCGATGACCGCATCGACGCCGGGATTCTGTAAACCAACCGCATTGAGCATCCCGCTCGGGCACTCGGCAATTCTCGGCAGCGGGTTGCCGTAGCGAGGCTCACGCGTCGTCCCCTTCAGGCAGAATGACCCGAGGATGTCGAGATCATAGAACGCGGCGAACTCTCTTCCGAATCCGAAGGTGCCGGATGCCGGGATGATCGGATTGTCGAGCGTCAGCCCGGACAGAGTGATCTTTGTATCCATCAAAGCGCCTCCCAGTCGATTTCGTCGGAGCGCATGACGGGGCCTTCCACGCAGATGCGCTTGTTTCCCGTGAGCGTCCTGCACGTACACCCGACGCATGCGCCGAATCCGCAGCCCATCCGCGCCTCAAACGACAGCTCCCCGACGCCGCGGCACATCTTCGCGACAGCCTTGAGCATCGGCTCCGGCCCGCACGCGCAGTAGTGGTCGTACGCCGGCTGACGGTCGCGGATCAGGTCGGTCACGAGCGTGGACCCATACGCGGCGGCGGTCTCGCAGCCGAGCTCCCGGAACTCGTCGATGTAGAACGCGTCGTCCGGCGATCGGAAGCCGAGGAAGATGCGCGGCAGCACACACTTCCTCAAGTACGCCTTTGCGAGCGCGTACATCGGCGGTATCCCGACGCCGCCGCCGATGAGGATCGGGGCGCGTCCGGTGAGCGTGTAGCCGTTGCCGAGGCCCGTCAGCGTGTCGAGCGTATCGCCGGGCCGCACCTTTGCAAGCTGCCGCGTACCGTCGCCGACGACCTTGAAGATCAGCCGCAGCGTGCCGTCATCCCAGTCGCACACCGACAACGGACGCCGCAGGAACAGCCCGTCCAGCAGGATGTTGACAAACTGCCCCGGCTTCGTAATCGCGGACGTATCGCCCGAAAGGTTCAGCTCATAGGTGTCATGCGTCAGTTTTTTTCGTGTTTCCACCGTATACAGGACCGATTTCGGCATCTTAACCTCCCAGTCTGACGACACTGCCCCAGACGTTCCACCCGTCGTAGGGCGTATTGCGTCCCATGCTCGCAAACGCGTCGGCGCGTATCGTGAACTGCCGCTGCGGATCGATCAGCGCCAGCGTACACGGTTCCCCGACGCACGATTCCGGGTCTCCCAGGCGGAAGACCTCGCGCGGACGGATGCTCATCGCGTCAATCAGACGCTCAAGGGTGACCTGCCCGGTACGGACGAGGCTCGTATAGACAACCGGGAACGCCGTCTCCAGCCCGACGATGCCCATCGCGCCGCCGCGCTTGTCCGCGCGGGTATGCGGCGCGTGGTCAGTCGCAAGGATGTCGATGCTGCCGTCCGCGAAGCCCTCGACGAGTGCCGATCGGTCGGCCTCATCGCGCAGCGGCGGGTTCATATGAAAGCGTCCGTCCGGGTCATGCGCGCGGTCGGCGGCGGTGAGCGTGAGGTAGTGCGGCGCGGTCTCGCAGGTGACGGGCAGCCCGTCCCGCTTGGCAGCGCGGATGAGGTCAAGGCTTTCGCGCGCGGAGATGTGGCAGACATGGTAGCGGCAGCCGGTCTCGCGCACGAGGTTCAAGTCCCGCTCGATCTGCTTCCACTCGCGGGCATTGCCCTGTTCCCGTATGTCCTCGGTATGTGCGGCGACCAGGCCGCCGCAGTCCGCGACGGCCTCCATGCACGCGCGCATGACACCGTCGTCCATGACGCCCGCGCCGTCGTCGGAGAAAGCCGCGACGTACGGGGCGAGTTCGCGCAGATCGGCGGGCGATTCTCCCCGCCGTCCCATCGTCAGGCAGCCGACCGGACAGACGCTGACCTGCGCGTCACGGCGGATGAGCTCGAGCTGCACCTGCAGATGCGCAAGGGTGTCCGGCGGCGGGTCGAGGTTGGGCATCGCGCATACGGCGGCATACCCCGCACGGTACGCGGCGGCGGTCCCTGTGCGAATGCTCTCCTTTTGAGAAAAACCGGGCTCTCGCAAATGTACATGTACATCGCAGAAGCCCGGCACAACATATTGATTTTTGATCGAAACAACGGATTCGGACGCCGTAACGGGGATATTTTCACCCATCGCGGCGAGGATCCCGTCTTCGATGACGATATCCGACTCACGGAACACGCCCCGCGTATAAACACGCGCACCACGGTATACAACTCTCATTCGCGCATCGCTCTCTCCTGCACAAATTTTTTCTATTATACTACGCGCCTTTTCGTTTGTCAAGTATTATTTGATCTCCCGCACAAATTTATTTTATTATATCGCTTTGCGGTTGTCAAGTGCTTCTCTCCCGGTTTTTTCCTTCATACGGTCATACGGACAAAATCTTCCCGCGGGTTCTTTTTGATTGACTTTCCGCACGGAATCCGTTATAATGAGAGCGCACGAAAATACCGTTACGGAGGGGATTCTTTTGAACAGCTTTGCGATTTCCGGCATCCATGTCGGCGAACACAGCTTCGTACCGGAGAAGCTCACGCAGGAGTTCGAGGCGCGCGGCGTCGACCGCATGAGCTTCCTCACGATCCGCACGCGTACGGAGCAGGTCGCGCCGGAGCACTTCTATGAGTGGGCAAGGTGGTGCCGGGAGCACCGGGTCTATTTCATGTTCCTCTACACGATCCAGCATGCGCCCAAGGGCCGCGAAAGTCAGTTCACCCCCGAGGTCGCCGCAAACATCCGTGAGATCGCCGGCGAATATTTCCTCGGCGACCAGATCGGCGAGACAGGCTCGCAGTACGCCGCCAAGCCCAAGGGCTATGCCGGCGATACGATGCCGCAGGGGATGCCCGATATGCGCGCCTGCCGCGATACCTACATCCAGTGGCTCAAGGGCTTCGTGGACATCGACCACCGCCTCGGGATTCCCGCCGTGCCCGTCGAGGCAACCGCCGTCATCCGCTATACCTTCGACTCCGGCTGCGACATCGCGCTTCTTGAGATGATGCCCGGCGACCCGGAGTTCCTCGTCTCGCTGACGCGCGGCTGTTCTCTCGCATACAAACGTCCGGTCTGGGGCACCTACATCGCGCAGGAGTGGTACGGCGGTCTGCGCAACGACGACCCGCTCAAGTATCAGCGCCTGAAGGTCGCCTACAACTACGCCTACCTCGCAGGCTCCCACATCGTCTGCCTTGAGTCCGGCGACGAGGCCATCCAGAGCTTCGGCAGCCGCTACGAAAGTGACCACCCGTTCTGCCAAGCCTACCGCGATGCCGCGATGGGATATGAACGCCTCATCCGCGAGCAGCCCCGTCCCGCCGCCGAACCGACCGTCCGTGTCGCGTTCGTCTACGGCTGCTGCGACGGCTATACCGGCTGGGAGGGTATGTCCGTCTGGTGCCAGCATGACCGCGAGGAGTGGGGCATGAATGCGCCCGAGTGGTCGTGGCGCATCCTCACGGACCTCCGCCATGGAAGAACATGGCAGGACGTCGAAAACTACGGCGATATGGACCTTTCGGCCGCCCCCGGGTACGGCCTCTACGATGTCATCCCCGCCGAAAGCTCCCCGGAGGTCCTCGCGAAATACAGCCACGTCATCTTCGTCGGGTGGAACAGCATGACCGACGAGATCTACGAAAACCTCACGGCTTATGTCAAGGGCGGCGGGCATCTGGTTATGTCGGCGGCGCATCTGAACACCAACCTCCGCCGCGACGGTGCGTACCTCCCGGTGCGTGACGGCGACTGGTCGGAGCTGTTCGGCTGCGTGCGCACCGGCAGCTTCCGGCTCAACAGCGGCGTAAAGTTCACCCGCGACGGCTTATACCCCGGCATGCGCTACCCGATCATCCCCAACGGCCAGTGTGACCCGATCCTCGGCGCGGGTTTCTGCGACTATGCGCGCATTGCGCCGGGAAGCTGCACACAGATCGCCGGGTTCCATGACGACTTCTTCACGCCGACCGACCCCCTCACCCCGGCGCTCGTCGAGAACCGCGTGGGAGACGGTGTCGCAACGCTGCTATTGTCCCAGGAGTACCCGGGCGCCAACGCCGCGTGGCCGCTTTACCGCGCCGTCGTCCGTGAGACCGTCACCGTGTCGCACCGCGAGTGCCCCATTCAGGTCACCGCGTCCGACAAGGTGCGCTTCTCGGTCTACGAGGGCGATGAGACGATGCTCTGCCTGCTCAACACCGACTTCACCAACCCCGTCACCGCCGCCGTCCGTTATAAGAACCGGACGCTGACCGTGAATCTCCAACCGACCGAGCTGGTCAACGTCAAGCTGTAAGAGAACCCCCGCGCGGCTCATCAAAACCGCGCGGGGGCTTTTTTGTGTATCCGCATAGAAAAACGCCCCTGTCTTCCGACAGGAGCGTTTTGGCTGCGAAACTAGGATTCGAACCCAGACAAACTGATCCAGAGTCAGTCGTGCTACCATTACACAATTTCGCACCGCGTATCGTAAGAAACATAATACCACAACACTTCCGATTTGTCAAGTGCCCGATACGGAAAAATCCCGCGGGATTTGTTACGTTTGTGTGAACACCATGGCGTTCCGGCAGGAAACGTGGTATACTGTTCCCAGACCAAAGACGGAAAGGATTCCTCCGATGAAAAAACCCGACCTCTCTCGGTTATCGCTCTTCCTCGCCGGCATCGCGTCGAAGCTCGATACGCCCGACGACTTTGTGAGCTGCACGGTCACCTTCCGCTCCGGCGGGAAGGCCTTCCCCGGCGTGCTCACCTATACCGACGCCTACCGCTACACCTTCTGCGGCGTCACGCGCACCGTCACGCCCGCCGACTTCGCCAAAGCCGTTTCCGATGACGCCGCCCGCTACGATGCCCTCACGCTCGTCCTCCGGGAGCGCGGCTCAGCCACGACGCTCACCGCCGACGCGCGCGGCGTGCGTACCGAACGTACCGCCGAGCCGCTCCCCGACGACGATGAAACCGACAGCGCATACAATACCCGCCTGCTCTCTCAGCGTGAGTACATCCTGCGTCCCGACCGTGCCGCGCCGCTGCTGAAGGCGATCGGTCTGATGGCCGACGACGGCAAGCTCAAAAACGACCGTGTCCGCAAGCTCAACCAGATCGAGATGTTCCTCGACCGCGTACGTCCGACACTCGAAGCACTGGACGTCCCGACGGTGGAGGTGCTCGACTGCGCATGCGGAAAGTCCTACCTCAGCTTCGCGCTCAACTTCTTCCTGCGCGACGTGATGCACAAAAAGTGTTATGTCACCGGCGTCGACATCTCCGAGGACGTCATCCGCGAGAGCACCCGCATCGCCGAAGCTCTGGGCTACCGCAACATGCGCTTCATCCGCGAGGACCTGAGCGTCTACATCCCCGACCGCAAGCCCACGCTCGTCGTTTCGCTGCATGCCTGCGACACCGCCACCGACATGGCGCTCGGGCTTGCCATCCGCGAGCAGGCCCCGGCGATCGCCTGCGTCCCGTGCTGCCATAAGGAGCTGCTCTCAAGCTTCAGGGCGCCCGGCGTCGACGCGTTC
>JAAZKA010000091.1 GCA_012800055.1 Clostridiales bacterium | reverse complement strand
CCTCCCAGGATGCCGCCGATGAACTCGGTGGCATGGATGGCGTAGTTGAACTCATCAACGCCGCAGGTACAGTAGACGGAGAGGATTTCACCGCGCGTCGCCGGGTCTTCGGCGGCAAACTTCTGTGCGTCATAGGCGTACCGCAGGCTGGAGCTGCCGACGACGGTCGCGCCGTCCGCGATGAGCCGGCGGAGCTTCTTTATATCGCGCATGTTGCCGACGGTGGGCTTGTCGATGAACACGGGCTTGCCGGCTTTGATCACAGGCAGCGCGTGGGGGATGTGCTTGTCCCAATTGCAGTCCTGGACGAAGACGATATCCGACATCGCGGCAAGTTCCTCCAGCGATTCGCAGCGTTTCTCCAGCCCGGCACGCTCTACAAACGCCGCGACCTCGTCGTCGCCGCGGAAGCCGTCGTTGTAGACGGCGACGAACCGTGCACGGTTCTCTTTGGACAGAATCTCAGAAAATGCCTTCGGATGCGAGACGTCGATGCTGCAAACACCGATACGGATCATAAATAAACACTCCCTGACAATAGTATTGGTTACAGTATAGCGCAAAAGCGCGGGTTTGGGAATACCCAATCCTGTGCTTTTTTTGCTCTTTCGTAAACTTATACTTCCATAATGACCGGAAGGATCATCGGGCTGCGCTGGGTCTTGCTGTAGAGAAAGCTCGAGATATCTGACTTCAGCTCGCTTTTGATAGCCATCCAGTCGGTGATGCGATCCTCCTGGCATTTCTTGAGCACGTTCAGGACACGGTGCTTCAGCTCGTCCAACATCTCCTCGGACTCGCGGACATAGATGAACCCGCGGGAGACGATATCGGGGCCGGAGATGAGCGAGCCGTCGTCGGAGGACAGCGTCAGTACGAGGACGATCAGGCCGTCCTGCGACAGGTGCTTTCTGTCACGCAGCACAACGCTGCCGACATCGCCGACACCGAGGCCATCTACCAGTACTTTGCCGGACGGGACAATCGCGCCGAGCTTTGCACCCTTCTCGGAGATCTCGAGCACTCTGCCGTTCTCGCTGATGAAGATATTTTCGTCCGGCACGCCGACGGAGTGGGCAAGTTGGGCATGTGCCTTGAGGTGGCGGTACTCGCCGTGTCCGGGCATGAAATACGTCGGATGCGTGAGGGAGAGCATGATCTTCAGCTCCTCCTGCGACGCGTGACCGGAGGCATGTACCTCGGCCATATTGGAGTAGACAACGTCGGCGCCCTGGCGGACGAGTTCATTGATGACGCGGTAGACGGCTTTCTCATTGCCGGGGATGGTGGACGCGGCAAGGATGACACGGTCACCTGCGCCGATGTTGATCTGCCGGTGTCCGGCGAAGGCGATGCGGTAGAGCGCGGACATGCTCTCGCCCTGGGAACCGGTGGTCAGCACGCAGATCTTATTCTTCGGGTATCTTCCGATGGCGGACAGCTCGATGAGTACGCCGTCGGGGATTTCGAGATAACCGAGGGATTTGGCAACATGGAGAATATTCTCCATCGACCTGCCCGATACGGCAAGCTTGCGTCCGTACTTATGGCAAATCCAGATGACCTGCTGCATTCTGTGGACATTGGACGCGAAGGTCGCGATGATGATGCGCTCATCGCAGTTTTTGAACTGCGCTTCAAGGGTCTCGCCGACATGCTTCTCGGACATGGTGAAGCCGGGCTTCTCGACGTTGGTGGAGTCGGAAATGAGGAGCAGAACGCCCTGTTCTCCGTACTCACCGAAACGGGTGAGGTCAATCATCTTTCCGGCGACGGGAGTGGGATCGATTTTAAAGTCTCCGGTGATGATGATGTTGCCGAGCGGGGTGGAAACGGCGATGGCGGCGGAGTCGGGAACGGAATGGTTGGTACGAATGAGTTCCACGCCGAAGACGCCGAGTTCGAAGAAGTCGCCGGGGCTGACGGTGATCATCTCGGCGGAGTTGAGCAGCTTATGTTCTGCGAGCTTGGGCCCGAGGATGCCAAGGGTCATCGTGGTGCCGTAAATGGGAACGTTGATTTTCCGGAGGAAGTAGGGAATCGCGCCGATATGGTCTTCATGTCCGTGGGTGAGGACGATGGCGCGCACCTTCTCGCGGTTTTTCTCGAGGTAGGTGATATCGGGGATGACGAGGTCGATGCCGAGCATTTCCTCATCGGGAAAAGCAACGCCGCAATCGACGATCATGATATCGTCGCCGTACTCGATGACGGTCATATTTTTACCGATTTCACCGAGGCCGCCGAGGGGTATGATTTTGAGTTTTTCTGACATAGTGACTCCTTAAGATGTAAGTATTGAAACTGTAGAAGGTATTTTTTTAAGTATGTGGGAGCTTGAAACGAGGCGTACGCAACCGGCTACATCCCGACGAACGACTTGAGCAGCGACAGAAAATCGACCGGTTTGTTGTAATAGGCGATGATTCCGTCGGCGACAGCTTGTGCCAGCGCGTCACGGTTTTCCGTGAGGAACGCAGAGCCGCCGGGGTTGTCATGGAAGTCCAGCTCGACGAGGACACAGGGCGCTTTTGTCTTCGTGACCTCGTACAGCGTGGAGGAATACTTGATTCCACGGTCGCCGGTGGGTGTGACGGCAGAGACGGCAGAATAGACGCACGCGGCGAGACGGCGCGAGGGATAGTCGCGCATCCGGATATAGACCTCGCATCCGCGCACGACGGCGTCGGTTCCGGCGGCGTTGGAGTGGAGAGCGACGTGGATACCGGAGCCTGCTGCGTTGGACGCATCGACGGCTTCCTTGACGGTCAAGTTGGGGTCGTTGCGCAAGACGGTGAAGTCGTCGGGGAGGTGCTGCCCGATGAGGTCGGCGATGGCGTTCATGTTGTCGCGCTCGGTAGTCACACCGTCGGCGTAGATGTTGCCGGCCTGAGTGGACGGATTGAGGAAGACAATGCGTGCGGGCGGGGTCATGTAACGGCCGTAGAGGGAGACTGTGAACGCGGCAAGCGCGAGCACGATGCACCCGGCGGCGGTCAAGGCAATTCTGAGCTTTTTATTCATCACTTATACCTGTGTTCCATAGAGATCGAGCAGATTTTCGGCGCAGCGGATGCCGTCGACGGCAGCGGAAAGGATCCCTCCGGCATAGCCCGCACCCTCGCCGCACGGAAATAACCCGCGCACGCCGATACACTCGCACCGCTCTCCTCTGAGGATACGCACGGGGGAGGAACTGCGCGTCTCGGGTGCTGTGAGCACGGCGTCGGGCATCGCGAAGCCTCGGATACGGCGGTCGAAGTCGAGGATGCCCTGTTTCATCGCAGAAATGACAAAACCGGGCAGCACGCATGTGAGGTCCGCCGGAGTGACGCCGGGGAGGCAGGACGGTATAACACTCCCGAAGCTCACGGAAGGTCGGCCCGCAATAAAATCCCCGACGGTCTGCGCGGGCGCACAGTAGCCGCCCACTTGATACGCCGCGGCCTCGATCGACCGCTGCAGTGCGACACCCGCGAGAGGATGGTCGGATGGAAAGTCCTCGACCCCGACGCCGGCCAGGACGGCGGCATTCGCGTTGACGCCGTCGCGCGCGTAGGTGCTCATGCCGTTCGTGACGGTGCGGCGCGGTTCGGACGCCGCCGCGACGACGGTCCCGCCCGGACACATGCAGAAGGTATAGACACCGCGCCCGTCGGAGCTGCGTGTCGAGAGCTTATAATCCGCCGCGCCGAGTCTCGGATGTCCGGCAAAGGTGCCGTACTGCGCACGGTCAATCAGGCTCTGCGGATGCTCGATGCGCGCGCCGACGGAGAAGGGCTTCTGTGTAATGGTAACGCCGCGTGACAGCAGCATCTCAAACGTATCCCTTGCAGAATGTCCCGGCGCAAGGACGGCATAGCGGGCATCCGTCGGTTCCTCTCCGAGTGACAGCCTTGTGAGCGCACCGTCATGGACACGGATATCGGTCAGCGTCGTCTCGGGACGAAACTCACCGCCCAGACGGATGATCTCGCGGCGTATACCCGCGACGACGTCCGGCAGGCGGTCGGTACCGATGTGGGGTTTATAATCCCAAAGGATCTCGCTCGGCGCGCCGAAGCGGACAAAAGTCTCGAGGACATCGGATGCGCGCGGGTTGGAGATGCCGGAGCTGAGTTTTCCGTCGGAGAACGCACCCGCGCCGCCCTCTCCGAACTGTACATTGGAATTCGGGTCGAGCGGCCCGCCGCGGAAAAACCGCGCGACATCCTCCCGGCGTTTCTCTACGGGACGTCCGCGCTCGCAGAGGATCGGACATACGCCGGCACGCGCGAGGGTCAGCGCGGCGAACAGTCCGGCAGGCCCCGCGCCGATGACGAACGGACGCGTCGGGAGCGTGTATGTACGCTGCCCGCGTACAGGCTCGGTGAAGACACTCACACCCGGACGCTTCGACGGACGCTTGCTCTCCGCCGCGACGGTGAATACAAAGCGGATATCCCTCTTATGCCTAGCGTCGATTGCCCGGCGTAAAATGCGTACACTCAATACAGGTACGCCGCACTTTCTTTCAGCGGCGTCCCTGAGCATGGATTCCGTATAATCAAGGGGTAAAGTCAGATCAGTAATTCGCAGCAGGCAGGAGATAAGAAGCCCTCTATTCTATATCGGAGCATGAATATTTTGTGACACGGTGAACGCGGATGTCCACGCCCAGTGAAGATTGAAGCCGCCGCAGTCTCCGTCGACGTCGACGATCTCCCCGGCGAAGTACAGACCGGGGCAGACATGCGACTGCAGCGTATCGGTCAGCTCACACGCGGGAACACCGCCGGAGGTGACCTGCGCAAGCTCCCACGCGGCGGAACCCTTCGGGTGAAAGCGCCAGTCCCGCAGCAATCCCGCAAGTGTACGGAGCGCCGCCGGAGACAGCGCCGACACGGGGTCGGTCAGCGCGCCCGGATATGCCGTCCGCAGCAGCACCGTCGCGGCACGCTTGGGGAGCAGTCCCGCAAGAAAGTCCTCGACCGCGCGCGTGGGCATCTTCGCCGCGCGGTCACAGAGCATCTGCAAGGTATCCGCCGCGTCCGGCAGCAGGTCAAGGCTTAAAGTCGTGTCCGGCAGACGTACGGCGTCGCGGGCGAGGTCGAACACGCAGATGCCGGAGAGCGCGCGCTCAGTAAACTGCACCTCGCCGGACGTTCTGCGCACGGCCTGATCGCCGCTGAGCAGCGTGACATCCGCGCGCAGCCGGATGCCCTTGAGCGCCCGGACACTCTGCGGGTCGACCGGAACAGCGCACAGCGCCGGAGTCAGCGGCGTGACGGTATGCCCGAGACGCTTCGCCAGCTCATAGCCGGTGAATCCCGACTGCGCGCGTCCGCCGGCCGCGATCAGCACCCGATCCGCCCGGAGCGTCTGCGCTTCACAGATGACGAGAAAGCCTTTGCCGTCGCGGGTCACCCGTTCGACCGGCGATCCGGTGAGCGTCCGGACGCCCAGCTCGCCGCACGCAAGCCGCAGTACATCGAGCACCGATGCGGCCTGTTCGGTACGCGGATAGACGCGGCCCTCGGGGTCAGCGTAGGTGACAAGCCCCAGCGACGCGAAAAAAGCCCGCGCGTCATCGGGGGAGAAGCGTCCCAGCACGGCTGACAGGAGCGCACGGTCGCCTCGGTAACATTCCGGAGACACGTGCAGATTCGTCAGGTTGCAGCGTCCGTTGCCGGTCGCGAGCAGCTTCTTCCCCACTCTCGGCAGCGCCTCGAGCAGCGTCACCCGGATACCTCCGCGTGCGCACAATACCGCCGCGCACAGACCCGCCGCGCCGCCGCCCACAATACATACATCCATCATAGCTCTCGATCTCTTATTTGATACGATGCGGTAATCAACAAATCATTTTAGTATAACATTCTTTATTGAGTCTGTCAATGTAAATATTCCACAACTTTTTACAAACCTCCGTACGAGCGTTCCGCCGTCGAGGTTTGCAGAGAGTGCGGCGGCGCAGCTTGGATGCTTCATAATAATTCCCTCCCGGATGAGCCTGCTTTACCCGGGAGGGATGCTTGATATGTCAGGAGCCGGTGGACGTATAATGCCGCACGCCGAGTTTGAAAATGCAGCATGCGGGAATCAAAAACAGCAGCCCCAGTACCGGTGCGAGGATACACCACGCGCTGCCGGAGCGCCCGGTGAGCCATAAAAGCGGCCAGTAGAATGAGCAGGCATAGGGGATGATGCCGGTGAAGAAGACGAGATAGGGCTTCTTGTAGATGTCGAACGGGTACTTGGAAATTTCCTGTCCGCCGTAGGTGAGGATATTGACGACCTCCAGACCTTCGACCGTCCAGAAGCACAAGGTAGCACCGAGGATGAAAACGCCGGTGAAGATCGCGGCGCCGGAGAGCACCATCAGCGCAAGGACGCCGAGCTTCGCGGGGAACCAGAGAGACGGCAGGTGGGACACGGCAAGTACCATGACGAAGCATCCCTGCAGGAAGCGCCCGATGCGCGTGAAGTCCATACGCCAGCCGAAAATCTGCAGGAAGATATTGCGCGGACGCAGCAGCAGCGTATCAAGCCCGCCCGTGCGGACAAGCTGCCGGAAGGTGTCGAAGCCGCGTCCGAAGCATTCGGCGAGCGTGAACGCCGTCTGCACCGCGCCGGTACACAGCAGCACCTCCCACATCGTCCAGCCTTCAAGCTGCCCGAAGCGTTCGAACATCAGGAGCACGCTGATGCAGGAAGTGAAGGTGACGATGAAATGCCCCGCTGCCGTCAGCCAGAAAGACGCGCGGTACTCCATCGCCGACTGAAACAGCATCGATATGTATTTGCGAAGCAAACGGAAAGCATTCATCTCATCAGCCTCCCTGCAGCACAGCGGTTCTCAGCGCGCGCTTCATAAGGACCGCACCGAGCAGACACAGCACAGCGAGCCATCCAACCGCTGCCGCGAGAGACCACAGACCCTCCGTCATCGGGATGTTGCCGCTGTAGAATCGGAACGGGAAGTCGGCGGTATAGCGGAAGGGCAGCACGTAGAGTACATACTGAAGCGTTTTCGGCATGAACGGGATAGCAATCAGAGAGCCCGACAGGAACTCCGAAAATGCCGAGACGATGAGCGCCGCGCCGCCCGCGTTCATCAGCTTGAAGGTCAGGATATAAACAAACATATTGATCGCCGTGGCAAGCAGCATCGCGACCGTCAGCGCGGCAAGGAACAGCAGCGCGTGAGGTACGGAAGGCGGGAGGGTCATGCGGTAAGCACCGGGCAGCAAACTCGCGATCATCAACACCGGAACGCACCTCAGCACTGTCCCGGCCAGCCTTTGACCGAGAAGCCGCGCATACCAAAACGGGAACAACTCGAGCGGTCGGCACAGCTCATAGCTCACCGTGCCGGAGGTGATCATTTCCAGCAGTTCATTGTCGCGATTCCAAAGGTTGAACAGGTACAGGAACGCCTGCTGCAGCCAGACGTAGCGGCAGACCTGGTCGAAGTCCATCGGGAGGTTCCCGGCGCTGCTGCTTCTGTAGAACGCTTCGTAGATCATGATGACCATAAAGCCCCAGAAGAACTGCGTCGCGATCCCGGCCCACGCCGCCGCGCGGTACTGCATCCCGGCAATCAGCTTCATACGAAAGAGAGAAAAGTACATTTTCATAAGTCTTCCCTCACTGGATGCGCAGGTCGCGGTAGAGCGTCGCAATCACCTCATCGACGGGCTTCTCTTCAACTCGCACGTCGGTCAACGAGAGCGCCCCGGCAAGCTGAGCGATCGCCAAGGGCACCGTGTCCGACGCGATGCGGTAGACCAGCATCCCCTCGCCCGATGAAATCAGCGTACAACCGGGCGGCGTCACGTCCCCGGCATTGCCTGTAAACCGTACGGTCAGCGTCCGGTCGGTGTCATAGCGTGCACGCAGACCCTCGAGAGTGCCGTCGTAGAGAAGCTGCCCGTGGCCGAGAAGCAGGATGCGGTCGGCGAGCGCCTCCAGGTCGGCGGTATCGTGGGTGGTGAGGATGACCGTCACGCCGTCATCGCGGTTGATCTCACGGATGAATGTCCGAACGGCCTGCTTGCTCACGGCATCCAGACCGATCGTCGGCTCGTCGAGAAATAAGATCTTCGGCTCATGCAGCAGGCTCGCCGCGAGCTCGCACCGCATCCGCTGTCCGAGCGAGAGCTGCCTGAGCGGCCGGTCGAGCAGGTCGCCGAGGTCTAAAAGGTCCGTGTAGCGCTCCCGTTTGCGCCTATGCCTGTCCTCCGGTACGCGGTAGATATCGCGCAGCAGCTCGAACGAGTCGCGCACCGGCACATCCCACCATAGCTGCGTCCGCTGCCCGAACACGACGCCCAGGTGTCCGACGTATCTCGCCCGGTCGCGCCACGGGACATAGCCCATGATCTCGCATGTCCCCGACGACGGCACGAGGATCCCCGCCATAACCTTGACGCACGTCGACTTTCCCGCGCCGTTCGGACCGATCATCCCGACCAGGGCGCCGTCCGGGACATCGAAGCTCACATTTCTCAGCGCGCGGATTTCACGATACTCCCGATGGAACAGCGCACCCGCCGCACCGCGTAAACCCTGCCCGCGCTGCACCACGCGGAACGTCTTTGAGATGCCGCTCATGTGTATCATCCTGTCACCTCTTTTTCAGACATGGGGATATGCGGATATGGAGGTCTCCATACCCGTAACGCGTTCCTTTTCACGCAGGGAGCAGTATATCACACACCGGGCAGCGTTGTCAATAGATGGAATGTGCTTTTTCAAAAAACTCACACCGTGACCCGTGTGTTCAGGTTGACTTTGCGGTATCATGCGGGTATACTATATATAACAGAGGATGAACGGCAGGACACGGCATGCCCTGTCCCGATCCTGATGTCATTACACAGGAGGATGAACACATGAAAAAGGTACTGCTCTTAGGTGACTCGATTCGCCAAAACTACCAGCCGCTGGTAACGGAAAAGCTCGCGGGCCGCGCGGAGATCATCGCGCCCACGGCGAACTGCTGCTTCGCAGGCTTCACGCTCACCTGTCTGACGGGCTGGCTGCGCGATCTGGGCACACCCGACATCGTCCACTGGAACAACGGCCTGTGGGACACCGTCATCCGCTTCTCCGAGGACGGCGCGTTTACACCGGTGGAGGAATACGTCCGCACGATGGGCCGTATCCTGCGCGAATTGAAGAAAACCGGCGCGCATGTGATTTTCGCGACGTCCACACCCGTACGCGACGGTCACGCGAACCAGACCGCCGACCGCGTCAAGTGGTACAACCACAGCGTCCTGCCGCTGATGCTGCGCGAGGGAGTTGACGTCAATGACCTGTGGAGCGTGGTCTATCCGCGCCGCGACGAGCTGATCTGTGACGATTTGTGCCACTTAAGCGACTTGGGGAAGGAGCTTTGCGCGCAAGCCGTTGTTAAAAGCATCGAAAAATACCTGTAAGCGCAGGCCGGATGTAAACAATTCTGAAAATACGCCGAAAGTGTAAAATAACGCTTGCATTTTCGGACGAGATGTGCTATTATAATAAGGCTGTATTTCCGTTGCCCATATTTACGGTATCTAAAACTTCAGGGGGTTATTATAATGGCAAAGTGTCACATCTGCGGTAAGGGCGTAGGATTCGGGGTTACGATATCCCACTCCCACATCCGCACCAACAGATTGTTCAAGCCGAATGTCCGCCGTGTCAAGGCGCTCGTTGACGGCAGCCCGCGCCGTGTGTACGCCTGCACCCGCTGCCTGCGTTCCGGTAAGGTTCAGCGTGCCGTTTAAGCGCGCGTTGTGCTGTGAACATCGCGAAGAGAACATAAAACGGAAGACGCGCCGAAAGAGCCCGTCTTCCGTTTGTGCCGTTATGGGAGGATTATGGATCTGACTCAGGCACGTAATGAGATCGACCGCGTGGACACACAGCTCAAGGCGCTGCTGAAAGAGTGTATGGAGCACTCCGCGGCATCTGCCGCGCGATTTTCGCCGCGTGCGCATCAGGAACAGCGAAACAAAGGACGGAGAGTGTGCAAAACTCCCCGTCCTTTTCGTTTGCAAAAACGGCTTTGTGTGCTCGAAAAGTTCCCGGTACCGCGGCCCAGGCGTCGATATCCATGTTCAGAAAAGCTGCTGTGTCCTAACCGGCGTGAAGGAAGCAAGGACGCCTCAGAAGATATCGTTGCGCACCAAGTCCTCAAGACTCTCACGGCGTACGATGAGCCGGTCTTCCCCTTCGCGCACCATAACGACGGCAGGCTTCGGCACGCGGTTGTAGTTGGACGCCATAGAGTAACAGTACGCGCCGGTGGTCAGCGTGCACAGCAGATCGCCCGGATGAACCTGCTGCAGCGGGACGTCCTCGCCGAGCAGGTCGCCCGACTCACAGTTGCGTCCGGCGACGGTAACGGTCATCGTTTTCGGCTCGTCTGCACGTTCGGGTACGACGAAGGTGTATTTTGCACCGTAGAGGATATAGCGCGGGTTGTCGGTCATACCGCCGTCCACCGCGACGTACGTCCGGCAGCCGGGGATGCTTTTGACCGTACCGACGGTGTAGACCGTGACTGCGTACGGCGCGACGATCGAGCGGCCCGGCTCCAGAATCAGACGCGGTGCGGGTAAGTCGTACTGGACAAGCGCAGCCTTGAGCGCTTGGCATATCACGCGAATATACTCGTCCGGCGTATGCGGGGTATCCTCATCGGTGTACTGCACGCCGAAGCCGCCGCCGACGTTCAGCTCACGCGTTTCGACGCCGCATATATCGCGGACGGTGTTGATAAAGCCGCACATGATCTTCACGGTTTCGGCAAACGGCGCGGTATCAAAAATCTGCGAACCGATGTGGCAGTGGATGCCGCAATAGTCGAGGTGCGGACAGGAGAGCGCCAGCTTCACGCCCTCGAGTGCGGCGCCGGTCTCAATCGCCATGCCGAACTTCGAGTCGATCTGCCCGGTGCGGATATAGGCGTGGGTATGCGCCTCGATGCCCGGCGTCACACGAATGAGCACGCTCGCGCGGGTGCTGCGCGCGCTGCACAGCTCCTCGAGCATCTTCAGCTCCTCAAAGTTGTCCGCAACGAACCTGCCCACGCCGTAGTCAAGACCTTCCGCAAGCTCGGCGCGGGTCTTATTATTGCCGTGGTAGAAGATACGACCCATATCAAACCCGGCGCGGCGGGCGGTATACAGCTCTCCGCCGGAGACGACATCCGCCCCGAAGTCCATCTCGGTGAGGATGCGGTACATCACGCCGACACTGAACGCCTTGCCCGCGTAAGCCGCAAGGGCGTTCTCCCCGTAATGCTTTCGAAGCGCCGCGTTGTATTCTCCGCAGGCTTTCCGGATTCCGCACTCATCGTAGATGATGAGCGGCGTACCGTACTTCTTCGCAAGCGCAGGGATATCCGCGCCGCCGATGGTCAGATGCCCGGCGCGGATCGCGAGACTCTCCGTTCCGTTGTACATGGGCGTATTCCTTTCTGATATGGTGTTACTTCTTTTCGGCGAGGTAATCGTGGAGGGTGATTTTGTTTTCCTTGGCGAATTTTCGCAAACCTGTGATATACTCGTCGAAGTACTGCTCTTCCTTGAGGCGGTAGAGGAAGATAGGCTGCTCACGGTTGCGTACCTGGATCATGATGCGGTCGGTGGGTTTCTTGAAGATTCCCATCACGGGCATCGTCGCGTGGTCAAACTGGATACTGGGAATTTTGTCGTAGGTCAGGTTGAAGATCATCGGACGCTTGCCGGATTCGTCGAGCACGCAGATCTCTGTCTTGTCGAAGGATATTTTATTCTTAGCAGCCATGTGGATTTCCCTCCTTATGTTATTCAGTTTGAAATACAAAATGACGCCAATCTCGCGCAATTTGCGGAAAATGCCGCCCCGTCCGCTGAACAGGCGGGCACGGTGAGGTGCTGCCCCGCCATCCGCATGCACATATCGGCCCCACGCCTACAGGCAGGCGCGAAGCTCGCGTTCGAGCAATTCCCGGCCCTCACCGGTCTCGGCCGAGAACAGAAGGACGGCCGCCTCCGGCACGTCCAGGGTCTTTGCGGTCAGCGCGACAGCCTCTGCGCGCCCGGATGCTTTCAGTTTATCGCATTTATTCGCGACGACACGGTATGCGATTCCGCGCGCACGGCAGACATCGAGCATCGTGCAATCGTCTGCGGTCGGCGCATGGCGGGCATCCGTCAGCAGCACGAGCATCTTCAGCGCGCGGTTGTCGGTGAAGTAGTCCTCCATCAACCGTCCCCAGCGTTCGCGCTCGCTCTTCGAGACTCTCGCGAAACCGTAGCCGGGGAGATCGACGAGGTAGGCGGTGGGATGCGGATCACCGAGGGAGAAGTAGTTGACGTGCGCGGTCTTGCCGGGCGTACCGGAGACGCGCGCGAGTGCTTTGCGGCGGCACAGACAGTTGAGCGTAGAACTTTTGCCTACGTTCGAGCGTCCGGCAAACGCAAGCTGCGGCAGCCCGTCGCGCAGAAACCCGACCCGTGACGCCGCCGACTTGACGAACGCCGCCGTATTGAAGTTGACCATACGCTCTCCTTTCTGTGTACACCGCAGTTTACTGCGGGATTGCCGAAGGCTGCGGTACCGTCACCGGTTTGGACGGCGGTGTATCCGGTACGACCGCGTCGGGATGTTCCTCAAGCGGCGTGGGCTTACAAACCAGCGCGTTCGCGAGTACATCGTCCATTGTCTCGGCTGTCACAAAGCTGAGTGCGGCTTTGACGTTCGGGTCGATCTCCGCGAGGGCAGACTCATTCTCCTTGGGGATTATGACCGTACGGATACCGTTGCGCAGCGCGGCCATTGTCTTTTCGCGCAGTCCGCCGATCGGCAGCACGCGTCCGCGCAGGCTGATCTCGCCGGTCATCGCGAGCGCCCGTGTCACCGGAATGCCGGTGAGAGCGCTGACCATCGCGGTGCAGACCGACACGCCCGCCGACGGGCCGTCCTTGGGAACCGCGCCCTCGGGGAAATGGATGTGGATGTCGCGCGTCTTATAAAACTGCGGGTCGATGCCGAGCGTGCGTGCCTTCATACGGATGTAGGTGCGTGCGGCGTGCGCGGACTCCTTCATCACGTCGCCCAGGTTGCCCGTCAGCTCAAGCTTGCCCGTTCCTTCGGTCACGCATGCCTCGACCTCAAGAAGCTCGCCGCCGACTGCCGTCCACGCAAGCCCGTTGACGACGCCGACTTCCTGCCCTGCGACCTGCGCCGGATGGAACTTCGCCACGCCGAGGAACGGCTCCAGCCCGTCCGCTGTCACCGTCACGCGCTTCTCGTCCGGATTCTCAACCAGACGCTTCGCCGTCCGACGGCAGATGCGTGCCAGCTCCCGCTCCAGCGTACGCACGCCGGATTCCCGTGTATAGCCGGTGATCACTGCCCGCATGGCGTTGTCGTCTATACGAAGCTGTGTTTTCTTCAGCCCGTGCTTTTTGAGCTGCTTCGGAAGCAGATGACGCTTGGCAATCTGCAGCTTCTCCTCGTCGGTGTACGACGACAGCTCGATAACCTCCATACGGTCAAGGAGCGGACGCGGGATTGTATTGGTCGTGTTCGCCGTCACGACGAACAGCACATCCGACAGATCGAACGGCAGCTCTATGTAGTGGTCACGGAATGCGGTATTCTGCTCGCTGTCGAGCACTTCGAGCAGTGCCGACGACGGGTCGCCGCGGTAGTCATTGCCGAGCTTGTCGACCTCGTCGAGCAGGATGAGCGCGTTTTTAGAACCTGCCTGCCGCAGCGCGTTGATGATGCGGCCGGGCATCGCACCGATATAGGTCTTGCGGTGACCGCGGATATCGGCCTCGTCGCGCACGCCGCCGAGTGACAGGCGCGCATACTTTCTGCGCAGCGCTCTTGCGATGCTGACGCCGACGGAGGTCTTGCCGACACCGGGAGGGCCAACGAGACACAGAATCTGCCCCTTCAGCTCCGGCGCAAGCTGCCTGACCGCGACATACTCGAGAATGCGCTCCTTGACCTTCTCCAACCCGTAGTGGTCAGAGTCGAGAATTTTCCGCGCGGCGTCTACGTCAATGCGTTCTTTCGTCGTTTTGTTCCACGGCAGCTCGAGTACGGTGTCAAGATAGGTGCGGATGACGCCGCCCTCGGGACTCATCGCCTGGGTCTTGGATAGACGATCGACTTCGGACATCAGTTTCTTCGCGGAGTCTTCCGGAAGTCCCAGCTTCATGATCTTTTTGCGGTAGACGGTGATCTCATCGTCCTCGCCGTACTCGGCAAGCTCGGCCTGGATTGCGCCGAGCTGCTCGCGGAGGATGTAGTCGCGCTGGTTCTTCTCCAGACGCTCCTGCACCTTCCCCGCCATCTCCTGATTGATCTCCAAAACGTCAATCTCCCGCGCGAGAAGCTCCGTCACGCGCTCGATGCGCTTGAGCGGGTCAAACGTTTCGAGAATGCGCTGCCGGTCAGTGGTGCTGGCGGCACAGTTCTGGGTCATGTAGTCGGCGAGATACCCCAGCTCATCCTCGCCCATCGCGTTGAGGATCAGCTCCTGCGGCGCATTCGGGCTGCGGGTGATGTACTCTTCGAACAACTCGCGGGCACGGCGAAGAAGCGCCTCACCCTTCGCGTCGGACGCGTGGACGGGCGCGATTTTCTTGCGTTCAACCTCGACGCGGCTGTAGGGCTCCTCCTGCCATACGCGGGTGAGCTTCGCACGGTCGATACCCTCGACGAGCACGCGCATCGCCGGTCCCAAACGTACCGTCTGGCGGACCGTCGCAATGGTGCCGACGGAATACAGGGCGTCGCTCGTGGGGTCCGCGTCGCGGATATCCTTCTGCGTCGTGATGAACACCGGTGTATTGTTGCGCAGCGCGTGCTCGACGGCTCGTATCGAGCGCGGACGTCCCACATCAAAGTGCAGAATCATCCGCGGGAACAACACAAGCCCCCTCAGCGGAAGCAGCGGCATATTGAGAATATCAGAGTTCTGGGGTTCCATAGGTTTTTCCTTTCGAAACGGCCGGGGGGTCAGGTAGCGCTGCGGGAATTGGGAAGCGCCTGCTTTTTCGGGTCGCGCAAGATAATCGGCGGCTCCTTCTTCTCCACGCACTCCTTTGTGATTGTGATGCTGGTGATGGTCGGATCGGAGGGCGCCTCGTACATGACGTTGCTCATGACCTCTTCAATGATTGCCCGCAGACCGCGCGCGCCGGTGTTGCGCTTCTCTGCGCGCTCGGCCATCAGTTCGATGGCCTCCGGCTCGAACTCGAGGCTCACGCCGTCGATCGCCATCAGCTTCTTATACTGACGGACAAACGCGTTGCGCGGCTCGGTCAGCACGCGTACGAGCATATCGCGCGTCAGCGGCTCAAGCGTCGTGATGACGGGCAGACGTCCGACCAGCTCGGGGATCAGTCCATACTTCAGGAGGTCATGCGGCTCAATCTGCGCGAGGATGGCGCCTATGTCCTTTTCCTTCTTGCTCTGGACGGTCGCACCGAAGCCCATACCGCCGGTCTGGGTACGCGCTTCAATGATCTTATCCAGCCCATCGAACGCGCCGCCGCAGATAAAGAGAATCTGGGAGGTGTCGATCTGGATGAAGTCCTGATGCGGATGCTTGCGTCCGCCGCTGGGCGGCACGGACGCGACGGTCCCCTCGAGTATTTTTAAGAGAGCCTGCTGCACGCCCTCGCCGGAAACGTCGCGGGTGATGGACGTACTTTCGCTTTTGCGGGCAATCTTGTCGATCTCATCGATATAGATGATGCCTCTTTGGGCGCGTTCGACATTGAAGTCGGCAGCCTGAATCAGACGCAGCAGAATGTTCTCGACATCGTCGCCGACATAGCCGGCCTCGGTGAGGGTGGTGGCGTCGGCAATGGCGAACGGCACGTTGAGAATGCGCGCGAGGGTCTGAGCAAGAAAGGTCTTGCCGCAGCCGGTGGGGCCGAGCAGCAGGATGTTGCTCTTTTGAATCTCGACGCCGTCGTCGATGCTGTCGCTGTAGTACGCGCGTTTATAGTGGTTGTAGACACTGACGGCAAGAGCGATCTTGGCGCGATCCTGCCCGATGACATACTCATCAAGCATGCTTTTCAACTCGCGCGGACGGATGAGCTGGGGCGCCTCAAGTGTCTGTCCGGTCTGCTCATCGAAGGCATCGTAGTTGTGCTGCTGTGCCTGGGCACGGCCGCGGTTGTAGGCGCTCTCACGTCTGGCAGATATATCGTCGTCGAGGTAGTGCAGGCACAGCTCGACGCACTCATCGCAGATATACACGCCGGGGCCGGCGATCAGTTTTCTCACCTGCTCCTGCCGCTTTCCGCAGAAGGAACAGCGTATATGCTTTTCATCATTCTTTGCCATATTTACCTCGACTGATAGGATTTCGGGAACCTGCGGGTGTCTGCTGCCTCCACGGAGTTCCGGGCGGCTTTTTACGGCACCCGCACGGGCAGTTACCGCTTCTCGATGACGCGGTCGATCAGGCCGTACTCCATCGCTTCCTTGGCGGTGAGGAAGTGGTCGCGCTCGGTATCGGCGCAGACCTTCTCATAGCTCATACCGGTGCGTTCGGCAAGGATGCGGTTGAGGTTTTCCTTGATCTTCAGCATCCGCTCGACGTGGATGGACATATCGGTGGTCTGACCCTGCATTCCGCCGAGAGGCTGATGGATCATGATCTCGGCATTGGGAAGCGCCAGACGCTTGCCCTTTGTGCCGGCGGCCAGGAGAAGCGCGCCCATCGACGCGGCCATACCGACGCAGATCGTCTCGACGTCCGCCTTGATGTACTGCATCGTATCGTAGATGGCCATACCCGCTGTCACGGAGCCGCCGGGGGAGTTGATATAGAAGTGGATGTCGCGGTCGGGATCCTGTGCTTCCAGGTACAGAAGCTGTGCGACGACCAGCGACGCCGTTGTGTCGTTGACCTCCTCAAACAGCATCACGATGCGGTCGTTGAGAAGGCGGGAGAAGATGTCATACGACCGCTCTCCGCGGTTGGTCTGTTCGATGACCATCGGGACAAGGCTCATGAAATATTCCTCCTTGCGGGCGGATTATAGGAATGCGCCGGATATCCGGAGACGTCCGGCAAATATGTAATAGTCAAGCTTGCTCCGCGGGCTTCTCGTCGGCGGCAGCCGGGGTTTCCTCAGCCTTCTCATCAGAGACAGCCGGGACTTCCTCCGCTTTCTCAGCCGCGGTGTCTGCGACAGGCTCCTTCGCGGCGATTTCCTTGAGCATATCGATCACGCGGCCGGAGATGATGTCCTGGCGCATGGCTTCGGGCTTCACATAGTTTTTGATCTGCGCGACGTCGCCCTTCTCACCCGCAAGCTTCTTATATTCAGCTTCGATGTCCTCATCGGTGACTTCGATGTTCTCAAGCTTGCCGATGGCTTCGAGCGCAAGACCGATACGAACCTGACGCTCGGCGCGGTCCTTCATGCTCTCGCGGAAGTCTTCCATCGTCGAGCCGGTCATCTGGAAGTACTGGTCCATCGAGATGCCCTGCATCTGGAAGCGGTAGGCAAAATCCTCGACGCTCTGGTCTACGCGGGTGTCGACCATGGCCTGCGGAATCTCGACCTCGGTGAGCGCGGCGAGCTGATCAAGGATCTCGCCCTCGAACATCTGGTCAGCGTTCTTCTCACGCGTCTCGGTGAGCTTGCGCTTCTCGTCGGCACGCAGCGCCTCGAGCGAATCAAACTCGGAAACGTCCTTGGCAAACTCATTATCAAGCTCCGGCAGCGTGGACTTCTTCACCTCGTGCAGCCGCACCTTGAAGACGACGGGCTTGCCGGCAAGGGACTTCTCATGGTAATCCTCGGGAAAACTGACGTTGACGTCGAAGGTCTCACCGGCACTGTGGCCGACGATCTGATCCTCGAAGCCGGGGATGAAAGAGCCGGAGCCGAGCTTGAGTTCAAAGTCCTCGGCGCTGCCGCCGTCAAACTTGACGTCGCCGTCGAAGCCTTCGTAGTCGATAACGGCAATATCGCCGGTCTCGGCGGCGCGTTCGACGGTCTCGATGCGGGCGTTGCGCTGGCGGAGCTGCTCTATGACGCGGTCGACGTCTTCGTCGGTGACCTCGTCGACCTTACGCTCGGCGCGGATGCTCTGATAGTCGCCCATCTTGGCTTCGGGCTTGGTGGTGACGGTGGCCTTGAAGACAAAGCCGTCGTCATCGATGCTGACAATCTCAAGCTTGGGCTGATCGACGGGCTCAAGTCCTGCTTCCGCGATGGCAGCTTCGTAGGCGTTTGGGGTAGCGTTGTTGACGGCATCTTCGTAGAAGATGGCCTTGCCGTAGAGCTGCTCGATGATTTTCTGAGGCGCCTTGCCGCGGCGGAAGCCGGGAACGTTGACTTTATGGACGGTCTTTCGGTACGCGGACTTCACGGCATCCGAAAATTCCTCGCCCAGCACAGCGATTTCCAGCTCGACGGTATTGACCGCAGTTTTCTCGTTTTTTTTGATTTCCATGGTGAATTTCCCCTTCGGTTTTTTAAGGTCTTGCCCTGCATCTTGTATTATACAACACTTTCGGCTATTATGCCATACTTTTTTAGGGTTCAATCAATATTGGTTGAAAATTTACAGAATCGCCCGACACAAGCCGATAGTTTACGCCATTTTTAACACCCTGCCACGCCGCCTTACAGCTTTCGCCGTGCAGGTGTCCGTAGAAGCACTGCTCCACGCCGTACTCCTCAAGAGCTTCGAGAATCGGCTCGCAGCGGTAGCTGCCGTACAGCGGAGGATAGTGCATGAAACAGTATATGCGCGTCAGCCCCTCGTTTTTCGCCGCATCGAGGGAGGCTCGCAGCCGCAGCACCTCACGGTTGCGGATTTTCTCGTCATGCGCCGATCCGTTTTCCTCCTCGTAGAACCATCCGCGCGTGCCGCACAGCGCAACAGGTCCGGACGCGGTGTCATACGTAAAACAGCGGTTATGGAGGAATCCGATGTCCGCGATGCCGTTTTCATCGAGAAAGCGCGTCATCTTTGCCACGGTATCCCACCACAGGTCATGGTTGCCTTTGACGAGCAGCTTGCGTCCCGGGTACGCTGCGATCCAGCAGAAGTCTCCGAGCGCCTCCCCGAGGGACATTCCCCAGGAGAAGTCTCCGGGAATCACGAGCGTATCACCCTCGCGCAGAACGCTCAGCCCGCACGCGAGCTTTTCCATATATCCCGCCCACGCGCCGCCGAAGATGTCCATCGGCTTATTGGCCAGCGTCGAGAGGTGCAAATCCGCCAGCGCGTACAGAGCCATGGAAAACCTCCTTTGCAGCGCAAAATGTGAAGACATCGGCGGTGAGATTCTTTTATCCCTGCGGGGGACAGGGGTTTGAAACGAGTGAAAAGTACGGGGTAACGGGGAACACATGGAGCATACGCCTTCACTCGTTCTCTTCCCCGCAGGACAGTCTTCTCATTTGATGAGCAGTTTCAGCGCGGCGTCGGAGATACCGTCCTTCGTGGTGCAGCCGCTGAAGCGGATATCCTTGCCGCGCAGACCCGTCAGCGGCGCCGGGGAAGGTTCGTGCGTATATTCCGCCAGACGGTCGATGGCGTCGAAATCATTGTCCGCCGGATGACCGGTCAGCGCTTCGAGCACACCCGCGCAGAACTTGAACGCCGACGCGGTCGACGCGATGAGCTGCGGCGTATCGTCGCCGGTACGCTTGCGGTACTCACGCGCCGCGTAGACCGCGACCGCCGTATGCGGATCGATCAGGTAGCCGTCACGCTCAAACACCTCACGGATTGTCGCACGTGTCACGGTGTCGTCGCAGCAGATGCCCGTGAACTCCCGCAGCAGCTCCGGATTGACCTCATAGCGTCCGGTGATCTTCAGGCTCTCCATGCGTTCGCGGACATACGCCGTATCACCGCCGGAGATGTAGTATAAAAGCCGCTCGACATTCGACGAGATCAGGATGTCCATCGACGGCGACAGCGTCTTATGAAAGGGACGGTTGCAGTCGTAGACACCGGTGTTGAGGAAGTCGGTCAGGACGTTGTTGGCATTGGAAGCGCAGATCAGCTTGCCGACCGGCAGACCCATATGTTTGGCGAAAACCGCCGCGAGAATGTTCCCGAAGTTGCCCGTCGGGACGCAGATGTTGATGCGCTCGCCGTCATGGATGGCGCCGCGCCGTACAAGGTCGAGGTAGCCCGAGATGTAGTAGACAATCTGCGGGACGAGGCGTCCGAAGTTGATGGAGTTGGCGGAGGAGAACAGGCGGCCATGCCGTGCAAGCTCCGCACGGACTTCGGGGTCGCCGAAGGTCTTCTTGACGCCGGTCTGGGCGTCGTCAAAGTTGCCCTCAACCGCACACACGCCGACGTTGTCGCCCTCCTGGGTCACCATCTGCAGGCGCTGGACATCCGACACGCCCTCACGCGGATAGAAGACGACGATCTGCGTCCCCGGCACATCGCGGAAGCCCTCGAGCGCCGCCTTGCCGGTATCGCCCGATGTCGCGACCAGGATGCACACCGTACGCGTTTCTCCGCACTTCTTCATCGACGCGGTCAGCAGATACGGGAGGAGCTGCAGCGCCATATCCTTGAATGCGGACGTCGGCCCCCAATACAGCTCCAGCATGTTCTCAACCTTGTTGAGTGTCCGCACGGCGATGCCGTCGACATCGGGCGCGGATACGGGATATCCTTTGGGATGCGCGAACTTCCCGGGGTTGTATGCCGCGCGGGTATATTCGGCAAGCTCTTCGGCGGTGAAGTCGGTGAGGAACAGCGAGAGGATTTTCGCCGCGCGTCCGGCGTATCCGAGCGGTTTCAGCTCCTCCATCAGCGCGTGGGTGAGTGTAGGCAGCGCAGCGGGGGTATACAGACCGCCGTCCGGCGCGATGCCGTCCATAATCGCGCGGGCAGACGGTACCTCACGCATACGGTCGCGGGTCGATACGTAGATCATTTCCATACCTCTTTGCAGACTCGGTAGATGTTGTTATAGAAGATATCCTCGATGACGGACAGAGGCACCTTGCGTTTGGCGAGCCGGTCGGCGATCTTCCACACGTCGCCGGAGCCGTCGATTCCCTCCGGCAGCGTACTGCAGCCGTCGAGGTCAGCGCCCATCGCGATGTGCTTTGCGCCGCCGAGTGTCAGGAAATATTCGATATGCTCGCAGCAGTCGTCGATCGTGCAGGTTCCCTCGTCTTTGATGAACGCGGCATAGAGGTTGAGTCCCGCGACGCCGCCGGCTCTGCAGATCGCGAGAAACTGCTCGTCGGTGAGGTTGCGCCGATGGCGTCCGATGCGCCGGGCGTTGGAGTGTGAGGCGATGAACGGTTTCCTGCACAGCCGCGCGACGTCGTAGAACAGCGCCTCGGACGAGTGCGACACGTCCACCAGCATCCCGACATCCTCGCAGCGCCGCAGAAACTCGACGCCGTAGTCAGTCAACCCTCCACCGGTGACCTGTGTCCCGCCGACGGTGTTCGCGTAATTCCAGGTCAGCGTACACGCGCGGATACCCCTGCGGTAGGTGTCCTCGACGGAGGTCTCCCCAAGCTGCTCGGACCCCTCCATTGTCAGCACGACGGCGGGCTTGCCCTCTTTGCGTGCCTGATCGATGTCCGCGACGCTGCGGCAGGCACGCAAACGGTCGGGGTACTTTGCAGCCTGCTCGTTGAAGATGCGGATGAGCGCCTCATAGTGCTCATAGAACGCGGGCGTGGGTACGATGCCGCCCTCTTGCACCTTCCGGTTGAACTCCTCCTCGGACTTGCACTGTTCCTGCATATACGCGCCCATGTTGGAAAAGATCGCGCAGAACTGCACATAGTGGGCATAGTCGCACATGTCGTCGATGCGGACATGCGGTGCGCCGGTCAGAAGACTCGCGTCCGGATTTCTGAAAAGCTCGCCGAGCGTATCGCAGTGGCAGTCAAAGTATGCCGGATGGGACATGATGTTCACACTCCCGCTTTATTTATTCGATGACCCGTTTGGTATGCCGGAACTTCGGAATCGGGTAAGTCGGGCCGAACGGCGAGTCCTGCGGCGTTCCGACGTACACCTCGAGCACGTCGAAGCGTCCGCGCGCCTGCACGTTCCGATCCTGAAACCAGCTCTCCCCGGTACGCCGCAGCGCGCGGATTTTCGCCGGAGTGACCGCGTCCATCCCGGTCTTATAGAGCGCATCGCGGCGCTCCTTGACCTCGACGAACACCACAACATCGCCGTCTTTCGCTATGATATCCAGCTCGCCGCCGCGGATGCGGTAGTTGCGCTCAAGGATCTCATAGCCCTGCTCCGTCAGGTACTTCACCGCAAGGTCTTCGCCGTACTGTCCCGGACGCGTGTCCGGGATATCCGGCTCATAGAGCTTTTTGAGGAACGTCCGGCGGTGGATGGGACAGGGACCGTACTCTCTTAACGCGTCGTAGTGGGCTTTCGTCGGGTAGCCCTTATGCTTCTCAAAGCCGTAGCCGGGATAGCGTTCGGCCATCTGCACCATATAACGGTCACGGGAGACCTTTGCCAGGACGGACGCGGCGGCAATGCTCGCGGAGAGCGCGTCGCCGTTGACGATGCAGCGCGCGGGTACGGGCATATCGCGCAGCTTGTCGCCGTCCACCAGCGCGTAGTCCGCCCGTATGGGCAGACCTTCGATCGCCCGCCGCATCGCGAGCATCGCCGCGTTGAGGATGTTGAGCCGGTCGATTTCCTCAAAGGTCGCCGCGGCGACGGCCCACGCGACGGCTTCCTCGGTGATGCGGGTATAGAGAGCATCGCGCTTCTTCTCGGAGAGCTTTTTCGAGTCGTCGAGGCCTGTCACGTCGAAGTCCGGCGGCAGGATGACCGCGCCGGCGTAGATATCCCCGGCGAGCGGCCCGCGTCCGGCTTCGTCCGTCCCGCATACGAGGCGAAAGCCTCTTTCATGCGCATCGTTCTCGTAGTACCACGGCTGTTCAAGCATCGCGGACACCTCTTATCGTTTGGGTTCAGCGGTTACATCGGCACTTCGAGTGTTACGCGTCCGAGCTTGCCCGAGCGGAACTCATCGAGCACGATGCGCGCGGCGCGTTCGGTATCGACGTCGCCGCCGGAGATCAGGAACCCGCGCTTGCGTGCGGTCTGCTCGAGTGCTGCGTAGCCGTCGGACGCGTCTTCAATGCCGTAGCGAGTCCGGATGGCGTCGGGCGCGGCGGTGCCGAGAGTCGTCAGCAGCTTGGAAGCCAGCTCCTCAACGTTGAGGATATCGTCGCGGACAGCTCCGGTGAATGCAAGCAGCAACCCGGCCTTGGGATTTTCGATCTTCGGCCACAGCATCCCGGGTGTGTCGTAGACCTCGATGCCGCCGGCGAGTGTGTACCACTGCCCGCTTCTCGTAACACCGGGGCGATCCTCGACCTTCGCGGCTCTGCGGCCGGTCAGGCGATTGATGAGCGAGCTTTTTCCGACATTCGGAATCCCGACGATGAGCAGCCGTACTGCGCGGCCGGCTTGACCGCGGTCGATATTCTTCTGCAGCTTTTCGGCGAGCACCTCACGTACGGCAGCATCGAACCCGCGCGTGCCATAGCCGGACTTGCTGTCGGTCTCGAGCGTGGCGATGCCCTGCTCCTGATAGTGCGCGCGCCAGAGGGCGGTGCACTGCGGGTCGGCCTGGTCGACACGGTTGAGTACGATCATCCGCGGAAGCTGCGGCGCGAGCTTGGCAAAGTTGGGATTGCGCGACGCTCTGGGGATGCGCGCATCGACGATCTCACAGACGGCATCGGCCATCGGGACAATCTTCTCCAGCTCACGGCGCGCTTTCGTCATATGCCCGGGGTACCACTGTACACGCAGCCCGCGTTCGGCGGGAGTACCGCGTTCCTTTTTACCGTTCATGTGACGGCTCCAAACTTGGCAATCGGCAGCACGCGCAGCAGGACGCGTCCGACGATGCAGCGCTCATCGAGCATACCGACGTAGCTGTAGCGCGAGTCGGTAGAGCCGTTGCGGTTATCGCCGAGGACGAAGATACAGCCCTCGGGTACGACCCGGGGGAAGGTGATGTCGCCGCGCCGGGTGGTGGGGGTTTTAGTAAAAGAATCATCCTGTTTGACGCCGTCGACGTAGACGGTACCGGTGTCGAAGTCAATGTCGACGGTCTGGCCCGCGACGGCGATGATGCGCTTGACAAAGCTGTCCTCACGGCCGTCGGCGTTGACGAGGAAGCCCTCCTTGGTCAGCACAACGATATCTCCGGGCGCGGGGTCATAGAACAGCTTGGAGACGATGAGGTAATTGCGATCCTGAAGGGTCGGGAGCATACTGTTGCCCTCGACACCGATGAGACGGACGGCGAACACGAACAGAAGCACGACGAACACGAGCGCCGGCACGAGGGATTCGGCCCAATCGAACAGCTCACGGCCCGGATCACGTTTATTCGCAGCCGCAGGTCCTTCGGCGTCCGGGGTCTCTCCGACATTTTTCAGATCGTCAGGTTCAGTCATAACAAGTACCCCTTTTGAATCAATGATTGAACAAACGGGCGTCGGCGGAGACGGGGAGAGATGCGTCGATCCCAAGTCTCACATATCCCGTATCTGTCGCTTAACGGGAAGACAGGAGAACGGGAGCGGACGAACGTGCCGAACTCCTGTCTCCTGTCTCCTGAAGCCTGATTTCGGAAATCAGACGGTGCCCTTGACCTTGGCGGACTTGCCGACGCGTCCGCGCAGGTAGTAGAGCTTGGCGCGGCGGACCTTACCGCGGCGGACGACCTCAATCTTGGCGAGGTTCGGGGAGTGCAGCGGGAAGACCTTCTCGACGCCTACGCCGTAGGAGAGGCGGCGGACGGTGATGGTTTCGGAGATGCCTCCGTGCTTACGGGCGATGAGGGTACCTTCGAAGGTCTGGATACGTTCTCTGGCTCCTTCTTTGATCTTGGCATGAACGCGGATGGTATCGCCGATGCCGATCGCGGGGATTTCCTTGATCTGCGGCTGAGTCAGGGCTTTGATGATGTCCATGGTAGTGCCTCCTAATAATCCGGCGTTCATGCCTCTTCGCATCTATGGCGGGGCAGAGGATCGTCCGGTTGCATACTAATGGATTATAACATACATGAAATACTTTTGCAATAGTGAATTATGTTAAATTTTATCTGAATAGCGTTCGATTTCTAACATAACGGGTGAGCGCGGTACATTCTGTGGGATTGTCAGCGTCCGCATCTCAGACAGCAGCCCTCTCTCGGTCACGGCAGGTCGTGAAATGTCACGACCAAACGCAGTTTGGAGCGGAAGACCACAGCGCGTTTATAATCTGTTTGGTATCGGTTACATAACGCAACAATAAACCCGTAAAACTCTTGTTTTACGGGTTTATATTGGTGATCCATCGCGGATTCGAACCGCGGACACCCTGCTTAAAAGGCAGGTGCTCTGCCGACTGAGCTAATGGATCATATGGCATCCCGCCTGACATGCAGGAGGCCTTGGGGAGTGGCAGGGCTGGCAGGATTTGAGCCTACGAATGCCAGAGTCAAAGTCTG
>JAAZKA010000090.1 GCA_012800055.1 Clostridiales bacterium | reverse complement strand
CACCATGACCCGCCGCTCCCCCGGCTCCGTCATCAAACCCCTTACCGTCTTCGCACCCGCCCTCGAGTACGGCCTAATCACTCCCATATCTGTCTTCGACGACTCTCCATTCAACGAGGAGACCATGTACCCCAAAAACCCCACCCCCGGCTATACCGGGCGTATGACCGTCAAGACCGCACTGCAGCTGTCCACCAATACCGTCGCGATGAAGGTGCTCGACCTCGTCACCCTCAGACGCGCCTTTGACTTCGGCACCGTCAACCTCTCCCTCGACCTCACCGAATCTTACACCGTTGGCGACCGCGTACTCTCCGACCTCAACTACGCGCCTCTGTCCATGGGCTCCACCACCAACGGCCTCACCGTCCTCGAGCTCACCGCTGCCTACGCCGCTTTCCCCAACCGCGGCATTTTCACCCAGCCCCGTACCTATACCCGCGTTCTCGACTCCCAGGGCAATGTTCTCCTGGAAAACAACGCCGACGCTCAGGTCGCCATGAAGGAAAAAACCGCCTTCTATATGAATAATCTCCTGCGCAACGTCGTCGAAGCCGGCACCGCTACCCTCGCACGCATTGACGGCATCGCCGTCGCCGGGAAAACCGGTACCACCAACGACGACTATGACCGCTGGTTCGTCGGCTATACCCCCGACTATGTCGCGGGCGTCTGGTACGGCTACGACACCGGCCGTGAACTCAAGATGCAGACCAATAACAACCCCGCCGTCGAAATCTGGAGCCGCGTCATGACCAGGGTCGAGCAGGGTCTTGCCTACCGGCCGTTCTTCCAGCTCAACAGCGTCGAGGTCAGCTACTGCCTCGACTCGGGGCTGCTGCCGTCACAGTACTGTACTCTCGACCCCAGAGGATCGCGCATCGCCACCGCCATCCTCCTCCCCGAGGACATCCCCACACGTACCTGCGACTGCCATGTGCCTGTGCAGATGTGCGCCGACTCCGGTCTGCGCGCCGGCAATTACTGCCCCGCCGACAGACTCATGACCATCAGCCTCCTGCAGGTCGACCGCACCGGCCGCGTCACAATGGCCGACGAACCCTATGTGCTGCATGACGCCGTCGCACCCGTGCCCGGCGCTCCGAATAACCCCTATGCCACCATCTGTAATATCCACATCGCACCCGTTGAGGATGCCCCCAGCATCACCGACCCCTTTGAGGACTGGCTCATCACCCCCACTCTCCCCGACGTCATCAAGCCCGACGACGGCAGCTCCCCCGATACCCAGCAGCCTGCCGCTACCACTCGCGCTTCGGCTGCGCCGCGGCACGCCCGGTGAGGCGCACCCTCCCGTTACCCCCGGCTTGATTCCCAAAAACGCCCGTTCCCCACTGCGGTACGGTTCCATTTTGCGCCCGTTATCCGGGCGTCAGAGGTGATTCTACCATGCACAGATTCTCCCGCGCGCTCGCCCTCGTCCTGGTTCTGATGCTCCTGGGCGGCTGTTCGGCTGTCGAACACATCCTCGAAGGCACCGCTGCCTCCCCGGGCAGTACAGCCGACTACGCATATCAGACCTCCCAGTCCTCCGATACCCGACGCGATGAGCTCGCTGCACGCTCCACCACCACCGCCCGTCCTTCCGTCATGGAAATCACCGAAGAGATGGCCAAAGCCTTCCAAAACGGTGAAGTCGACGTAGAAGACGCCGACCTTCCCCCCGTCATCCTCCGCCTCTGCGCTTTTGGAGACGTCATGGCTCACGGCGATACCCTGAATGCCGCCAAAATCTCGGGCGGCTATGACTTCAACTACATGGTCGCGGAACTGTCCGACTACACCAAAGACGCCGACCTCGTCATCGCCAACCTTGAAACCACCCTCGCCGGTGCCGACCGCGGCTATACCGGCTATCCCGACTTCAATACCCCCGAGCAGATCGCCGACGCCCTCGTCGAGCATCTCGGCCTCGGGCTGATGTCCACCGCCAACAACCACTCCCTCGACCGCGGCTTTTCCGGCCTGTGTACCACGCTCGACAACCTCGACGCACGCGGCATTGCCCACGTCGGTACCAACCGAACCGAGGAGGACAGTACAAAGCCCCTCGTCCTCACCGTCGGCGGCGTCAGGATCGGGTTCATCAACTATACCTACGGTCTCAATAACCCCGACAATATCAAGTATAAGTGGTCGGTCAACACGATCGACAAGACGAAAATCCAGAAGATGGCCAAAGCCTGTACCGATGCCGGCGCGCAGTATGTCATCGCCCTCATGCACTGGGGCGAAGAGTATTCCCGCACCCTGTCGAGTGGTCAAACCTCCCTCGCCAAGTGGATCTTCGCCAATACCGACGTCCGTCTCATCATCGGTACCCATCCGCATGTCGTCCAGCCCATCGAAGAGATTGAAGTCGAGTACAACGGCAAAAAGAAGACCGGCGTCGTCCTCTATTCCCTCGGCAACTTCACCGGCTCCCAGATCAAGAAGTATACCGACACCGGCATTCTCGCCGAGATTACGCTCACGCTTGACCTCAATGACCCCGACCTCAGCCGCGTCGACACCATCACCTGCACCTCACTGTTCATCGACCCCAACTACGGCCGGGAGAAGTCCTTCCGCGTGATTGCCATCGAACGCGGTACCGCCGCGTATACTGCCGGCACCGACCCGCTTATCTCGTCCGCAGATTACAATAAAATGCTCGCTTATTTAAGTGATTACCGCAGTATGCTGGAAAAACTGCCCTACGTCACCGTCCGCTGACGCAATAACTTCCGGAGAGTGAACGACCATGAAAACTGTATACCGAGTCCTGTCCGCCCTCTTGGCGCTTTGTATCCTGTCCGTCTGCCTGAACCTGCACGCGGCGAACCAGAACGTCACCGTCGTGCTCGACGGCGAAAAGCTCGTGTTCGACGGTGCGCAGCCCTACTACGACAGCACCGTCGCACGCGTTTACGTCCCCGTACGCGGCCTCACCGAAGCGATGGATGCCACCGTCGAATATGATGACGCGACCAAAACCGTCACCATCTCGCGCGCCGGAACCACTCTTAAGCTGCGCATCGGCGTCGTCACCGCCACCGTCAACGGCGTCGCCATCGCTCTGGACGCGCCGCCCTTCATCTCCGACGGCGCGACCTACATCCCGCTGCGCTTTGTCTCCGAAAACCTCCTGCTCGACGTTTCCTGGGACAGCGCCGCTTCCGTCGTCACTCTCACCTCCCGTGTCCAGCTCGAGCTGGGAATGTCTTCCGACGACGCAAAAGCCGCCTTCGGTGAACCGTCCCGCACCGCCGTCTCCGAGAAGGGCTATACCTGGTGGGTCTACGATGACCTCGACAACTATAAGATGATCGGCGTCTCCGAAGGCCTCGTCGTCGCCTACTATCTCCATGCCCAGACCTGGCAGCTCGGCGACGGACTGCGCTCCGGGATGACCGCCGCCGACTGTGACGCCCAGCTCAGCAAGCTCAAGTCCCAGGACTTCGGTACCTACACCGTCTACACGGGCGATACCACCTCCTATACGCTTTTCTATGACGAGAACGGCTCCGCCTACGCCGTCCTGCGTGAGCTGAACGAGTACAGCTCTAAGACCCGCATCTCCATCGCCGTTCTCGACGGCTACGCCAAACAGTTTTTGGACCTCGTCAACATCGAGCGCCGCCGGCTGGAGCTCGCCGTCATCGTCTGGGACGACTCCATCGCCGACATCTCCCAGACTCACAGCGCCGATATGGCCAAGAACAATACATACTCCCATACCGGTACCTACAACTCCACGCCATATGACCGGCTCAGCGCTGCGGGGTTCAAGGATTTCTACCATATCGAGATCATCGCCCGTGCGTTCCCGAATGCCCTCACCGCCTTCTCCGCGCACCTCGGCAACGCACAGTACCGTGCTGTCCTGCGCGCGGGCTATTCCTCGATGGGCGCCGGCGTCGCCTATAATCCCCAGTCCGACGGTATCCTCTATTATACTCAGGTGTTCCATACATCCAAATAAACATGCAAAGCGAGGAAATATCCATGAGCAACATACTGTTCCGCGGCATCATGCCCGCGCTCGTCAGCCCGCTCAACGAGGACGGTACCATTAAACGCGCCGCAGTCAAGCCTCTCGTCGACCATATGCTCAACGCCGGATGCTCGGGCTTCTATGTCTGCGGTGCGACCGGTGAAGGCACCGTCATGCAGGCTTCCGCACGTATGGAGATGATCGAGGCCGTCGTCGAAGCCTGCGCGGGACGCGGGAAGGTCATCGACCACATCGGCGCGGTCGACCTCATCACCGCCAAAAAGCTTGCCGTACACGCTCAGTCTGCCGGTGCCGACGCCATCTCCTCGGTCCCGCCGTTCTTCTACGGCTACAGCGAGGACGATATTTACAACTACTACGCCGCGCTCAACGATGCCTGCGATCTGCCGCTGTTGATGTACGCCTGCCCGCTGTCCGGTGTACCCGTCACGATGGGCCTCGTCCAGCGCCTCATGGCGCTGCCGCATATGATCGGCCTCAAGTGGACCAACCCCAACTACTATGAGATGCACAAGATTGCGCATCTCAACGGCGGCGACATCAATGTCATCAACGGCCCGGATGAGACGCTGCTGTGCGGTCTGACCATGGGCGCGCATGCCGGGATCGGCTCCACCTATAACCTCGCGCCGCGCACGTTTGTCGAAATCTACGACGCGTTTATGGCAGGTGACCTCACGAAAGCACGCGCCGCGCAGTACAAAGTCGACACCCTCATCACCGCGATGCTCCGGCGCGGCGGCTTGGCATCGCTCAAGCAGATGCTCGAGTGGAACGGATTTGACGTCGGATACTGCACCTTCCCGCTGAAACGGCT
>JAAZKA010000089.1 GCA_012800055.1 Clostridiales bacterium | reverse complement strand
TGCGTCCCCAGCCGCTTTTATCCACGCGGGTCTGATAGTTGGTGATGGGGTTCCAGACCGCGCACAGGCGGGAATCATATGGAGACTTCTTGATCTGCAGCGGGGACGGCGGCGCGGTGAACTGGGAAGGCTGTGCCTGCGTCCATGTCTCGCCGCAGTCGAGGGAGAAGAACTCATAGTGACGTCCGAGGCTGGTGCGGGAGTAGCCCCACAGCGCGCCGCCGGGCAGCTCGACGACGCCCGGCTCCTGCAGCCCGCACGGGTTTTCGGAGCAGTACATGCTGACCATCCCGCGCGACTGCCGCCAGGTCCGGCCGTCATCGTCGGAGAGATAGAAGGCGTTGAACGAATCGCCGCGGACGGTCGTCCAGCCATCATAGGTACCATTGGGGTGGATGGCGGCGGGGATCAGCAGGCGGCCGGAGGAGAGCATGATCACGCGGTCGTTGTTGACGACGTGGTAGCCGAGGTCGTCCATGCAGTATTGCGCGTCACTCCAGGTCTCGCCCTCGTCTTTTGAGCAGCGGAGGATGATGCGCGTATCGTGCCAGCCGTTGCGGACGAGGTAGAACAGGCCGATCTCGCCGGACTTGAGCCGCAGCAGGGATACGCTCATCAGGTTCTTTGCGCCGCAGCCGGACGCGGTAAAGAGAATACGCGGGCTGCCCCAGGTCTCGCCGCCGTCGGCGGAGACGATCTCGGCGATATCGGCGTTTGCGTCGTCATGGCTGTTATCGGCGTCGAAGCGGCTGTAGATGAAGCGGATGCGTCCGTCGGTGAGGGTGATGAAAGAACCCTCACTGTTGCGCGTATTATTGCCGGAAGGGGGCAGTTCGTGTACGATACGACCGATATCCATGGTATTACCTCCGTTAATCTTTTTTTTCTCTGCGTACCGCGATACTCGCGCCCTCGCGGGTATCGGCGGCTTTGATGAAAGCAAGCATTCCCCACGCGGCAAGCATAGACGAGCCGCCGTTGGAGACAAACGGGAACGTCACCCCGGTCAGCGGCAGGATATCCACCGACCCGCAGACGTTGAGCAGCACCTGCATGACCAGAGAACTTGCCGCCGCGCATGCAGCGATGCAGTAGAACGTCGAGCGTCCGAGTGACGCCGAGCGATAGGCGAATAACGTGATCGTGATGATTGCACCGACCGCCATCAGCGCGATGAGCAGCCCCATCTCCTCACAGACCATGCCGAAGACGAGGTCGGTATCCGCCGCTGCGATACGGTGCAGCCAGCCGTTCCCCGCGCCCATGCCGAACAGTCCGCCGGATGCCGCCGCCGACATCGTCCGCGTCTGTTGATAGCCGATCGTCGCCGGGTATTCCCAAACATGCCGCCACGCGGAGAAACGCTCAGCAATGTAAGGCTTCAGCTCGAGCACCATAAACCCGCCGATTACGGTTCCCGCGAGGATGAACAGCAGCGACGCAAAGTCCCCGGAGCGCATGAAGGCGATGACGAGGAAGGTCGCGAAGAAAATCAGCGCCGTGCCGAAGTCCGACATCACCGCGAGCATCCCCACGCACGCCGCCGCGAGGACGACGAACAGGATCATGTTGCGCTTCATGAACAGACGGTCGAGTGTTGCGGTTCCGGCGTAGACGAAGCACAGTTTCGCAATCTCAGACG
>JAAZKA010000088.1 GCA_012800055.1 Clostridiales bacterium | reverse complement strand
TATCTGTACAAGAAAGCGATTACACGGGAAGGTGTGCCGGAAAGAAAACGTCCGTCCGGATCGACCCAGTGGGACGCGCATCAGCACCGTGTCAACGACGGGCGCGACTGGTTCCTGAAACAGGACTATGAGCGTGTGGGCGTCGAGAGCTTTGACGGGCTGAAGCTTGCGGGCTATTGGCTGCCGTGCGAAAACGCCGCGCGGACGGTTGTCTGCGTCCACGGCTACCGGAGCGAACCGCTGAGCGATTTCGGCGCGTGCGTTCGATTCTACCATGAGCACGGCTGCAATCTGCTGCTGGTGTGGCAGCGTGCCCACGGCGAGAGTGCGGGAGATCATCTGGGCTTCGGCATACTCGAGCGCTATGACATGCTGCGCTGGCTCGAGTGGGTCAACAAGCGTGTTGACCCGGCAAGCTCCGTGTATCTGCACGGAATCTCGATGGGCTGCGCGACGGTGCTGATGTCGCAAGGGCTGAAGCTGCCGGAGAACGTGGCGGGTATCATCGCCGACTGCGGCTACACATCGCCGTGGGATGAGTTTGCGTATGTACTGGCACGCGACACGAAGCTGCCGGTATACCCGATTCTGGCGGCGGCGCGGCTGTGGACAAAGCACTTTGCCGGCTGGGATATGCGCGGGGTCTCCATCCCGGACGCCATCCGGGGAAGCGGCATCCCCACGCTTTTCATTCACGGCGATCGTGACGATTTCGTGCCCGCGTGGATGACGTTCGAGAACTATCAGGCGTGCTCGGCACCGCGCGAGCTGGTACTCGTACCGGGAGCCGGTCACGCGCTGAGCTGGCTGACGGATACCGCGCATATCGAGGAACGCGTGCTGGCACTGTTTGCACGCACGGGGGGCTGAATGATGAACATACGCCACATTTCGGTTTTCACAAAGCCGTGGAAAAAGCTCGATGCGGACGCGTTGGGCGCGCTGACGGCGGATATGGGCTTTTCCGCCATCGAGTACCCGCTGCGCGACGGTTACCCGGTCGGCCCGTCGAACGCCGGGGAACTGACAGACTTCGCCGAGACGCTCGGGAAGTATGGGGTCACGATCACGTCTGTCGCGGCAGGTGAGACGGAGGAGATCTTCGAGGCATGCGCGGAAGCCGGCGTCCCGCTGCTGCGCGTGATGCGTACCTGCGACAGGTCCGAGGACTACCGCGCGGTCGAGACGCATTGGAAGCGGGAACTGGAGACGCGTCAGATGCTGTGCGCGAAGTACGGTGTCCGGCTCGGCATTCAGATGCACTGCGGCTGCGGCGCGGTCAACGCGGCGTCGCTGATGAGCCTGCTCGACGGCAGCGACCCGACACTTGTCTGCGGCGTATGGGATGCCGCGCACTCCGCGCTCGCCGGTGAGCAGCCCGAACAGTCGCTGGCACAGTTGTGGCCGCGGCTTGGGCTTGTCAACCTCAAAAACGCCTTCTGGCGGCGTATCAACGGCCCCGAAGCCGCGCACGCCGTGTTCTCGCCTTATTTCACCACCGCTACCCAGGGCGCGTGCGTCTGGGAGCGCGTCATCACCTACCTCAGCGCCCATCGCTACGACGGCGATCTGTGCATGCCTGCCGAATACACCGACTTCGACAATACCGAGACCTATATCCGCGGCGATCTGCGGTTTCTGAAGGGTTTACTTGAGAAGGAGGACGTCCATGTATAACGTAGCACTGCTTGTGACCCGCGCGATGGCGGAGAGCATCTTCACCTCCGAGGATCTTGCGTTCCTCGGTACTTTTGCGGAATACAACGCGCCCGATACGCTGCCGGAAGTCATGACGCAGGACTTTATGCGCGAACACCTGAAAGACGCGGACACGTGTGTGACTTGCTGGGGGACGCCGTCGCTGACTGCGGATATGCTGACACCGCGGCTGAAACTCGTCGCGCACGCCGCCGGGACGATCAAAAATCTCATCCCGCCGGAGCTGTGGGACACCCGCTGCCGCGTGACATCCAACGCCAACGTCATTGCGCGGGATGTCGCGCAGACCGTGCTCGCGTTCACGCTGACATCGCTTGCGGGACTGTGGACGAATGCCCGCAATACGCGTGAGGGCGGCTGGAAGGGCGGCGAGAGCGGTACCTTCGCAACCCGCCGTCTCGAGGGTCTGAACATCGGCCTGGTCGGGCTGTCGCTTGTGTGCCGCGAGGTCATCAAGGTTTTCAAACCCTATGACTGCCCCATCTATGTATACGACCCGTTCGCAAGCCCCATCGAAATGCGCGAGCTGGGCGTGTCGTATCTCCCGCTCGATGAACTGATCGCAACGTCGGACATCCTGAGCCTGCACGCGCCGGCCAACGAGGACTGCCGCCATATGCTCAACGCGCGGAATCTGCCGCTTTTGAAGGACGGCGCGCTGTTCATCAACACCGCACGCGGGATGCTCATCGACGAGCCCGCGCTCATCCGTGAACTGCAGACCGGACGCATCTTCGCCTGCATCGACGTCACAGACCCCGAGCCTCCGCGCGCCGACCATCCGTTCCGCACGCTGCCCAATGTCGTGCTGACCTCCCATGTCGCCGGCGGCCACTCCGCCAACGGCAGGAAGAAACTCGGCGCGGCGGTCATCCGCAGAACCTATGACTACCTGACCCGCGGACTGCTCGAGAACGAGGTGCGCCGCGAGATGCTTACACACATGGCGTAAAGCCACGGCACTTGCCGTTTAGGAGAATCTTCATGAAACGCAAGATCATACCTGCACTCATCTGTTCCGTGCTGACGCTGCTCACCGGCTGTACAGAGCTGTCCAATGTGTCGCTTCCCACCGTGGCCGCGACTACCGCAGCCACTGCGCATACCGTTGCCGCGACCACCGCTGCAACAACCGCCGAGACGACGGCTGTGACGACGACCACCGCGGCCACGACGACCACCGCTGCAACGACCGCCATTGCCGCGACGACTACCGCGCCCTGGGTGCCGCCGGAGAATCCCGCGTACCTCGATGTCGGGGACAGTGTCGAGGGATTTGAGGTGACCGGGAGTGCGGTGCTGGGCGATACACACGCGGTGCAGCTTGTGCATGCGGTGACCGGCGCACGTGTGCTGCTGCTGCCGGACGACGCGAAGGGCTTAACCGTCACGCTGCGCACACCCGCCGTCAGCGCGGAGGGCATGCCGGGGGCGCTTGCCTGTATCGTCACGCGCGGGTCGGAGAAATACACGCCGGATGACGCGGACACCCTCCGCGCACATGTCGATACATATGTCGATACCGGCCGCACGACGTTTTCCTATACGGGCGACCCTGACGCGCTTTTGACGTATGCGGATTTCCTGCTCGACGGCGTGCTGCATCCCTTTGTGCTGACCGACGATGATGCCTTCTCAGATGCCGTCTGGCATTATGTGCTCACTGATGATGCGCTGAGCGTCAAAGGCGACGCCTACGCCGTGATGTGGGAACAGATGACACTCACCCACACGGCGCAGGTCAACCTGTACGCGGCGCTCTACCCCGGTTCCTTCCGTGCCAACGACCCCTACGGTACTCCCGAATACTTCACCGACATCACGCGCGAGAGCCTCTCAGCCTATCACGCGGCGTACTACACCCCCGCGAATCTGCTGCTGACGGTCTCAGGCGAGACAGATTATCTGGCATTTCTGCGCTACCTGGATACCGAGGTGCTTGCCGGGTATGCGTATAAGGACGCGGCGCTGGAGGACCGGTGGGAGCCGCTGTCAGCGCCGATCGAGGTTGTGAACGAGTTCCCCGTGCCTGAGGGTGGCGAGCCTGACGCGGTCATCGACTGCGCGTACCCGCTCGATCTGACCGACGAGACCGACCGCGACGGTCTGATGCTGCTGGCGGAGCTGATTTCGCTGCCGACGTCAAAGGCCGCCGAACTGATCGGGAAGTACCTGCCCGACGCCGAGGTGAGCTGCTGCGTTGACCTGACATCGCCGACGCCGACGTTCGTCTTCCATGCCGAGGGTCTGTATGAGAGCGACGCGGCGCTGCTGCGGCAGGCAATTTCCGCCGCGCTCACCG
>JAAZKA010000087.1 GCA_012800055.1 Clostridiales bacterium | reverse complement strand
GAGGACGCTTCTACGGTTCTCACTACGGCTGGACGCATCCGCACGGCTACTACTTCATTGCCGACGCGCTGATCATCGGCGGCGAGAACGAGCGGCTGCTGACCGGAAAGCGCGGCACGCTCAAGTGGGCAAGAGAGCTGTACGAATACCTCGCGCGCTACGGCTACACCGACGAGCGCGGACGGTTCCTGTTCCCGCAGAAGCGTGCGGATGAGGGCTCGGTGATCGAGTTAGTCGGCAACGAGAACACGCCGATGACACGTCCCGACCGCGTGACGAGCTATCCGGGGCTGGTACGCTATAAGCAGGTGGACGGCTGGTACGAGTTCGGTACCGGCAGCCCCGCGCACCTCGGCCACATCTACGCCGATGACCGCGACGCTTCGCTGACGGAAAAGTTCATACCGGCCGCGATGATGGAGAATGTAACCCCGTCGGCGGTGATGAAGAAGTTCAAGGGCGGGCAGCATGCGGCGTACGTCGGCTTCCTCGAAGGCCGCTATCCGGACTATCCGGAGGATGTGCTGCGGCACAGCATCGACCTCGTCTATAAGCAAGCGGACATCCTCAACGGCGAGCGAGCGGGCGTCCCGGCGGGACTGGGCTATGCACCGGACGGTGAAGAGCAATGGGCGCAGCTTCGCGCAATCACGGATGAGCTGCGGGAGCGCTACGGGCTGAATTTCGATGAGAGTGTCGTACACTCCTACTACCAGACGTTTCTGCTGTACCGCACGCCGCTGTCGATGGAGGCAATGCTGAACCTGACGATGGGTGCGATGACGCCGATTTACAACGGCGGCTTGCTGCACGCGGAGCTGCGCTGGTTCGACGCCGACCGCGAACGTCCGGGACTGCCGGAGGACGTGGCGGCGCTCATTGAAAAAGTGGACGGCGACCTTGTGACGGTGACGGTGTGCAACCTGGATCCGGTGAGTGCGCATACGGCGGTCGTGCAGGGCGGCGCGTATGGTGAACACAAGCTCGTCGCGCTCATCGACGGCGACACGCGTGAGGAAATCGGGGACAAGTGGTGCCGGATGACCTTCGCGCCCGGGACGAAGACGACCTTTACGCTGCAGCTTGCGCGCTATGCGTACCAGCCGTTGCTCGAGCAGCCGTTCGGCGACGTGGACTATCTGAACAACTGACGGAGGATGGATATGCAGGCACTTGATCGGCTCAACGAAAAGCTCAGAAACCGCGCGCGTGTCTACGGCTATACGGCGTATCTGCCGGACACCTATGCGCTCGCGGAGTACATACCGGAGGGCGTGGACTACATCCTCTTTGACTGCGAGCACGGACCGCACGACGCAGAATACTACGCGCCGTACTTCCGTGTCTGCCGGGAGCGCGGCATCCCGACAATCGTACGCGTGGCGGATGCCGTGTACCACCTGGTGGCGCGGGCGACCGACCTCGGCGCAGACGGCGTACTCATTCCGCGCGTGGAGACAATGGAGCAGGTACGCGTCGCAGTGGAGGGTCTGCGTCTGCCGCCCAGAGGGAAAAAGGGCTACGGCGGCAAGTTTCAGTTCTACCCCGGCGAGAGCATTGAGCACTACAACGACAGCCGTGTGTTGTGGATTCAGATCGAGTCGCCGCAGGGTGCCGATCTGCTGCCGGAGATCCTCGATCGCTGGGGGAAAGAGATCGCCGGCGTGGTAATCGGGCCGTGCGATCTGTCGATCAACTGCGGGACACCGCTGGAAACCTGGAGCGACGCGGAGAGCAAAGTGATCGAACGTGTCTATGCCGTCTGCCGCGAGCGCGGGATATCGGCGGGCACCTACACGATGAATCCGGAGGATCTCAAGAAACGTCTGGCGCAGGGTGCGACCATCCTCTGGGATACCTGCGACGCGGTCATGATGACGCGGGCGATTGCCGAGGCAGCGAAGTACGCTGCGAGTCTGTAATCGGATGGCTGTATGAGAAATCCCTCTCCTCGATACGGGAGAGGGATTTCTTGTCGAACATTCCGGAACCCGGGAGCGGAGCTATACGAGCAGCTCGCCGCGGTAGACCCACGCCGTATCCGGTGTACGGACGGCAAAGGGGCCGTCGGCAGGCATCGGACAGTCCTTTCCAACAGAGGTGTGGTTGTTCTCACCGGCGAGGAACCAGGTATCGGCGGCGATTTCACAGAGCGTGTCGTCGACGGTGAGACGCAGATAGAGGACATCGTCGAGTGTGACCTCCGCGCGGATATCCGGGACATGGCCGCCGCAGGGCGCGAGAACGTGGAGGAGATAGGTGCGGCTGTTCCCGTTGAGCGTGCCCTCAACGGAGAGCATCGGTGCGGGCGTGCCTCCGTTGAGACCGCTGGTGCCGTTGGAGACGTAGCCGAGCAGCCGGTCACGGTCGCCCTCATAGCGTACGGCGGAGGTCGGAACGCTGCTCCACGGGCAGCAGACGAGCAGGTTCGCGTTGCCCGAGTCGGTACGGAGGGATTTGCGGTCGGGATCGAAGGCGGACGGGCCTTCCTGAAGCTGCCAGTGCGCTGCGAAACGGGCGGCGGGTGCATAGACCTCGAGGACATCGAGTGTGACGGCAATATGTCCTTTGAGCCAGAGAAACGTGCGTGTATGACGTCCGGCGGTACTTCTGAGGTCGGCGGGCGCGACAGGCTTCCAGGGGCAGGTATTGGACCAGCCGCCGGCGTAGATACACTGGGTGAAGGTGAGAACTTCGGTATCGACGAAGAACGGGACACGGGCGTCGGCCTGCGGAAGCTGTGCGCCGTCGTTGACGGTGATCGTGTTGTGCATGGGTGTGAGGCGTCCGGCAGCCATGAAGGGATCGGAGCGCTCATAGTTGAGCGAGCCGGGGTCGCATAAGAGCAGCCGTCCCCCGTAGTAGCACAGGATGTTGCCGCGCGCCGGATGTCCGTGCCAGCCGCCGAAGTTGGTGGCGTCGAGCGCAATGGCCGTATCACCGCTTCGGACGAAATATTGCCCGGCCGAGGGGAACGCGGTTCGGTCGGGGGATTCCTCCGGCAGTCCCAGACTTCTGCGCAGCGCGGCGTAGTTTTCGCGGAAGGCGGTGAGATCGGCGGGCTTGGCGGCGGGATGCCAACGGACGGTATCGCCGATCCCCCAGCCGCGGCCGTCGGGGGTGTGGTTCGCGAGGGCATAGCGCCACATACCGCTGAGTTTTTCGCCGTCAAGGTCAATTCCCAGCTCCGGGCGTGCTTTTCCGAGCAGCGCATAGCGGGTGTAAATATCGCGCATCCAGGTGTGGTAGCCCGCCGTATGCTCGCAGTGGGAGCCGTCGGTGCCGACCTGCAGCCGGAAGGTCTCGTTGATGCCGCGCACGGCGTAAGGCAGATATTCCGCCGCGTCCGGGAGAATCAGCCCGAGGAACAAGAAGGTGTCCATCTGGCTGATGCGGAAGTTGCCGTAGCGGGTGATGTTGCGGTAGAGGAAGTTGAGCTGTTCACGCGTGGATTTGCGCATACGGTCGATGAAAGCGTCGTCGAAATGGGGGCTTCCCTCGAAGTACGGCACGCAGCCCCACCATCCGGAGAGCTTTCCCTGACCGAGCCGGATGGAGACCGACAGGCAGTTGTCGCCGGTCGAGGGCCAGACGTCGTTGAGGGTCTCGGTACCGGTGAAGCGGCGGTAATCGATCCACGCCTCGATGGTTTCGCGGGCGATCTCGGCGCAGCGTTCGTCGCGGGTATCAAGATACTCGGCGGCGAGCGGTCCGAGCCAATAGTATCGGTTAAGCTGCGCGCGCCACTCCTGGTTGTGAATCTCGGGACCGGAGAAGTCTATGTCGCGGAAGGAGGCGTACTTCACGCGGTTGAGACCGCGGGAAAACAGCAGCTCACCGCGTCTGAGAGCGGGCATCCACAGCGCGCGGACGTCTTCGGTGACGTCGTGGCGGGCACCTCCGGGAGCGGCGGTATCGCGGGCATAGGCTTCGATCTTCTCACGCGTGACGGACAGAAAGCTCATAATAATCCCTCCGATGAGTGATAAAGAGGACGGAAAACAGTTGTCTGATTTCCGTCCTCTTTTCGGACGATATCGTATTTACTTCGCGAACGCAACGGCGCGGGTCTCGCGGATGACGCAGATTTTAATCTGCCCGGGATACTCAAGCTCTGCCTCGATCTTCTGTACCAGCTCGTGGGACAGCAGAACGATCTGATCGTCGCTGAGTTCTTCGGGGCGTACGATGATGCGGATCTCGCGGCCGGCCTGGATGGCGAAACTCTTCTCAACGCCGGGGAAGGAGTTCGCGATATCCTCGAGCTTCTCCAAACGCTTGATATACGCCTCGAGGTTTTCGCGCCGTGCTCCAGGACGTGCGGCAGAGATATCGTCGGCGGCATCGACGAGACAGGCAATGAGGGTACACGGTTCCACATCGCCGTGATGCGCTTCGATTGCGTGGATGACCTCGGGGCCTTCTTTGTACTTGCGGGCGAGGTCGACGCCGATGGCGACATGGGAGCCTTCGATCTCGTGGTCGGCAGCTTTGCCGATATCGTGCAGCAGTCCGGCGCGGCGTGCGAGAGCCGGATCGACACCAAGCTCCTCGGCCATGAAGCCCGCGATCTGGGCAACCTCAATGGAGTGGTGCAGGACGTTCTGACCGAAACTGGTGCGGTAGCGCATACGACCCAACAGACGTATCAGTTCCGGATGGATGCCATGGAGGTTCAGATCGAAGACAGCGTTCTCGCCCTCGGTCTTGATGGTGGCCTCGACTTCTTTCTTAGCCTTCTCTGCCATTTCCTCGATGCGCGCGGGGTGGATGCGTCCGTCAATGATGAGCTTCTCGAGGGTAATTCTGGCGATCTCGCGGCGCACGGGGTCAAAGCACGACAGTGTGATGGCTTCGGGCGTATCGTCGATGATGAGGTCGACGCCGGTGATGGTTTCCAGCGCGCGGATGTTGCGGCCCTCACGTCCGATGATGCGGCCCTTCATCTCATCGTTGGGCAGCGGGACGACGCTGACGGTAGCCTCGGAGACATAATCCGACGCGACGCGCTGCACGGCCTGCGTAATCAGTTCCCGGGCACGGCGGTCGGCGTCGTCGCGGAGCTGTTGGTCGATCTCCCTGAGGCGGATAGCCGCGTCATGCTCAGCAGCGCTTGCGATGCTGCGTACGAGGTATTCCTTCGCTTCATCGGAGGTCATGCCGGAGATCTGCTCGAGTTTCTCTATCTGCTCTTTCTGGATCTGCGCGATCTGCGCGTTTTTCTCTTCTGCTTCGCTGATCTTGCGGTTGTACTGCTCGTCCTTCTTCTCCAGGGCTTCGATTTTACGATCCAGGGATTCTTCCTTCTGCTGCTGACGACGTTCCAGCTTCTGAAGCTCGGCACGCCGGTCACGGATCTCGCGTTCGAGTTCCGTGCGGTTTTTATGGATTTCTTCACGCGCCTCTACGAGCGCCTCGCGCTTTTTAGCCTCAGAGGTTTTCTGGGCTTCCTCGACGATGCGGACAGCCTCAGCCTCCGCGCTGCCGATCGCGCGCTCTCCGATCATTTTTCTATAACGGTACCCTATATTCCACGCCGCGAGAGCAATTCCTCCCGCTGCGACAATAGCGGCTACGATTATAACAATCATCAACCAAGGTTCGATTGCGCTTCGACCTCCCTCTTATCTATGGATTTGTTATATCAGGATGGTGTGTCAGAAGAAGAGAAGATACGGGCATCTATAACCATCATGGGTACATAAGTCCCTCTTACTATTTTAACGGATTTTCACATGCTTGTCAAGGGCTGACCTAAAATTAATTCTATTTTAATCGCAGACACATGAAAATCCCCCTCCTTATTGAGGGGGATTTCAAAGCCGGGGCTCACCGGCACCTTCTCCTGCGGTACGGAGCCGTGAAGCTGCCGCGCCGCATGGGTGATGAGTGTTACGCGATGATCTCGCCCTTATCCGTAGGAGTCAGACCGGCGGCATTGGTCTCGTCGACGTCGATGTGCATGGCCTTGAAGTACTTCGGACTGACGCGCACGATGGTATCGCCGAAGGTGATCGGACGGGAGCCGGTGGTTTTTACGGAGACGATCTGACCGTTCTCGAGGCCGAGTTCCTTGGCATCTTCGGGGGTGAGGTGGATGTGGCGCTTGGCGACGATGACGCCCTCGTCGATGGTGATGGAACCGGCAGGTCCGATCAGCTCACAGCCTGCGGACCCCTTGACATCGCCGGACTCACGCACGGGCGCGGTGACGCCGATGGTGCGGCAGTCGGTCAGCGTGATTTCAACCTGGGTAGCGGAACGCACCGGTCCGATGATGGAGACGCCGGGGAAGCTGGAACGCGGACCCTTGACCTGCACCTTTTCTTCGCAGAGGAACTGACCGGGCTGGGAGAGCATCTTCTTGGGATGCAGCTCGTAGCCTTTACCGAAGAGGGTTTCGAGAGCTTCCTGGGTGACATGGAGGTGGCGCGCGGAGGTTTCGATCATGATTTCAGCCATGGGATGTGATCTCCTTATCGGTATGAATTAGATTTGTGGGAAACTATATCTGCATCGCCCACATCTTGCGGCAGACGGTCTCGACATCCTCGGTAATGCCGCACTCGAACACGACGAAGCCGGAGTAGCCGGTCTCGCGGATGGCGCGGAAGACGTTGGGATAGTTGATCTCGCCGGTGCCGGGCTGTTTGCGGCCGGGCACGTCGCCGATGTGGATGTGGCCGATGTAAGCGATGTTATTGCGGATGTTGTTGATGATGTTGCCCTCGGTGATCTGCTGATGGAAGACATCGTAGAGCACGCGGACGTTCGGGGAGTCGATCTCGCGAATGACGGCGACGGCCTCGGCGGTGGTGTTGAGGTAGTGGCCCTTATGGGAGATGAGACGGTTGAGCGGCTCGAGCTGTAAGGTAACACCGGCAGCCTCGCACATCGGGACGGCGGCGCGGATGTTACACACGAGCGACGCATGCTGCGTCTCGCGCGGGACGTCGGGGATCTCGTTGCCGGAGGTGATGACGATGTTTTTCACACCCAGCACCTTCGCGGCGGCGATGGATTCCTCAATCGCGCCGAGAAATGCGTCGCGGGTATCGTCCCAGACAAGACCGTGGGTCCAGGCGATTTTCGCCTGCTTTTCGGGGTCTTCCGACGCGAAGTTGATCGCGGAGATGACCATACCGGCGTCGTCATAGGCTTTCTTCAGACGCGGCAGGTCGAGACCTTTCCAGCCCAAGACCTCCATCGCCTTGAAGCCGAGCTTTGCGGCCTGAGCGGGCCGGTCGTATTCCTCTCCCGGGAACCAGGAGTTGTGGACGGTCAGCGTATACATACATTGTCCTCCTTGTAAGTTGTAAAGAACTGCGAAGCACGTTTATAATCCGCGCTGCTGATAGGGCGGGAACCGCACAAGCTCTAACCGATTTCGATGAGCAGCGCAGAGTATCCGACGGTGATGATGCGGGCAAAGGGGTACTCGGTGTAGAAGTGACCCTGCTCGACCTGCGTGTCGTCATGAGCAGCGTCGGTGGCGCGGACGGTGAACGCGCACTTTTCCGATAAGCCCTCGAGTTTCACGGTGAGCAATTCGTCGGTGGGCTTTCTCACGGAGACGATCACATAGACCTTCTTGCCGTCCGTCGCGGCAACGGCACGCAGCTCGGGGTCGTCCGACACGCACGCGAGCGTCTGGCCGGCGGTATACAACGCGTTCCAGTATTTGAAGGGATAATATGCTTTCGTCGGCTCGAGGGTAGTCATTTTAAAGATGCCGCAGTACGGCAGCAGCGGCTGGGAGTCATAGTATGTCGCGGCGTCGACGGCATTCTGCTGCATCTGGCACAGCACACCCGCGACATGCGCCGCGCCCTCCGCGCCGTTCATCCGCTCGAACATATCCTTCCCCGACAGGTTCCACTCGTCGAGGATGCTCTCGGTCTTCCGGAAGCCGTTGTCGTCAAGCAGTTTCCGGACAAACCGCGCGTGGATGCCCACATGCGCGGGGTCTTCGTCGTAGATGTGCCAGGAGAAGAAGTCGAGCGGCAGATTATTCTCACGCACAAACTTCAGGAAGTCTTCAGCATAGGTTTTGAAGTACGCCCAGGTTTCGTTGGTCGACTCGCGGTCGCTGTGCCGTGTGAGGGTATAGAAGCCGCAGGATCCATAGCCGCCGAGCTTGACGTCGGGATGGGCGGCTTTGATGACGCGCGCGGCGGCGGCGTAGAGCGCGAAGAACTGCTCCTTTGTACCGATCCACATGGCGGTCTGTTCCGGCTCGTTCCAAATTTCCCAATACTCGATGCCTAAGTGTTTGCCGTCGGCCCAGCCGTCGTTATAGTGGCGCACAATGTGCTCGCAGATACGCGCCCACTTCTCAGGGTCGCGGGGCGCGTATACATTGCGCTTGACCGGCGTATGCTCAATGCTGACGCCGAGCCGGTAGAAGGGCTTGGCGCCGGCGTCGACAATGGCCTGGAGGTAGAGGTCGGTCTGGGAGAAGTCGTAGCTCGCGGGGTCATTCTCATCGGCGTCGAAATTTTTGAAGATACAGGGGATGTCGACGAACGCGCCGGAACCGAAGGGGTATTCGGTATCGTGGAGCCGGACGAGCGGGATGCCGGCATCACGGAAGAGCTGCGACGCGTCTCGGTAGAAACCGTTGTATTTCGGCCCGTTGTTGACGCCGTGGAGCGGACGTACCGTGTCCCGAGAGGATGAAAGGTCAATCGTAAGCTGCATAATACCTCCGAAAAATCACAACGGATATGCGCCCGTTGACGTAAACGACTCCCCGCGGGATGGGATTATCCCATTCCGCGGAGACGAAGGATGTTATAGAAAGACTTCCTTACCGGTGGCCATGCTCTCGTTGCAGGCGAGGGTGAGGGCGAGGGACTTGCAGGCGTCGGCGTAGGGGGACTTGACCATCGTCGGGTCACCCGCGCGGACGGCGTCGAGGAAGATGCGGTCCTCGGTGACGCCCTGGTCGACCTGCTTAAGCCAGGTCTGCTGCATCGCACCGGTGTCGAGCGTGACGGACTGGCGCAGGATGTAGCGGATGTCCGCGTCGACGCAGCGGATGTGGAGGCCGTTTTTGTTCGGAACATTGCGGCTGAGGTAGCAACCGGTGAACAGCGTGGCGATAACGCCGGACTTCATCGTGACGACGGCGCTGGAGTAGTCGTGGAGATCGTAGCCCTCGCGCTTCACAATGCCCTTCATGCCCGAGCAGTAGACCTTCTCCGGCTCACCGAACAGGTAGCGCAGCATATCGAACAGGTGGATGTTCTGCTCGACGATCTGGCCGCCGGAGGTAGCGTAGGTGCTCCACCAGTACGCGCCGGGGATGCCGCCGAGCCACGCACCGTCCACAAGACCCACCGTACGGTTTTCGAGCAGCTTCTTTGTCTGGGCAATGATGTCGAGGTAGCGATCCTGGAACCCGACGGCGGTGACAAGACCCTTCGCGGCGACGAGATCGCGAATCTCATGTGCGAGGGTCATGTTCAGAGCCATGGGCTTTTCGACGAGGAAGGGGATATTGCGGGCGATGGCTTCCCTCTCGATGGTGCCGTGCTGATCCGGCGGTACGCAGATATACAGGACGTCGGGCTTGGCCTTATCCAACATGTCGACATACTCGTCATAGACGGGCGCGCCGCCGACGGACTCCGCGCGTGCGACGGCCTTTTCACGCCGGATGTCCATCATGCCGACGAACTCGACATCGTCGAACTGGACGAGGTGGGAGGCATGGAAGCCGGAGATGCCGCCGTTGCCGACAATCGCGATTCTGAGTTTGGCTTTTGACATGGGATGTCCTCCTATGTATATGAATGTGGGGTATTCGATCGCGCTTATGATGTTCTTCAAGACAAGGAAAATCATACGGGCAGAAGGCCGCAGTCCTTCGGGAACGCCCGTGCACACAGGAACGAGGCGGGGATGATACCGCGCAGCTCAAACCGAAAGCTGATGTTTCAGCCGAAGCACATCTCCCCCATATTTCTTATCATACCACACTCCCGTTGATTTTGCAAGGCTTTTCATCCGATTTTGCTTGACAGCGGCGCGGTTTGTAACCTATAATAGAAGTATTATGAAAGCTGCGCAAAACGGAGGAAATCGGAATGTTCATCATTGACCCAGTCGCCCGCCTGATTGCCCCCGAGAGAGAAAAATACCTTGACGCGTATCGCCGGTTCCAGGGAATCCCGACAGTCGAGCGCACTCCGGGAGGACGCCTGTTCGCGGCATTCTACTCCGGCGGGAGCGGAGAGGATGCGGAGAACTTCGTACTCCTGTTGACCTCCGACGACGACGGTTTCACCTGGAAGACCCGCTTTGCCGTCGACCTGCCGGAGACCTGCGTACGGACGTATGACCCGTGCCTGTGGATCGACCCCGACGGTGCGCTGCACCTGTTTTGGGCGCAGGCGACCTCCGTCGCGCGCGAGGGCTTCAATCCCACTTATGACGGACGCTGCGGGGTCTGGGAGAGCGTCTGCAAAAACCCCGACGGCGACGTCTCACCTGCGGCGTGGAGCTTTCCCCGCAGGCTTGCCAACGGCGTCATGATGAACAAACCGCTCGTGACGCGCGACGGGGTTTGGCTGCTGCCGTGCGCGATCTGGCATTTTATACCGAAGATGCTCTTCGACCTGCCGGACGAGCGTTTCTCCAATGTCTACGCGTCTTACGACCACGGCGTGACCTATACGCTTCTCGGTCACAGCGCGTACGAAAACCGGCTCATCGACGAACACATGCTGGTGGAACGCCGCGACGGACGTCTGTGGATGCTCATTCGCGCGCGGGACGGCATCGGCGAGGCATTCTCCGACGACGGCGG
>JAAZKA010000086.1 GCA_012800055.1 Clostridiales bacterium | reverse complement strand
GGGATGGCGTATCCCGCCCCTCCTCACGTTTTCATTGCTTGCTGAACCACGGCAGCACGCTGAGCGGTGCGGTTACCTCGGCGGTGCAGGGGCCTTCGTAGGTACCGCAGTCCTCGCTGACCCAGACGCCCGGGGGAAAGACAACCTTGCGTGTCACGGCACCCTTCTCGAGCACCGGCGCGACCAGCAGCTCATCTCCCAGCAGAAACTCGTCGGTGACATCCTCGTATCCACGGCCGGGATAGTCGTACGCCAGCGGCTTGAGGATCGGCTCGCCCGTAACGGCGGTGCGCTCGACCTGCTCGCAGATATAGCCGCCGAAGCGTACGTGCAGCTCCTCGGTCTTCTTGACGAGCGCGGCATTCTCCGCTGTCAGTACACGCCACGGCGCGACGGAGAACTGCATCGCCGGGAACAGAGCAGACGCCTGCGCAAAGCGGACGATCAGTTCCTGGTCGAGCGGTGCGCCCGGCAGAAAGTTGACCCAGCTCCCGCCGCCCACCATATCAGGACAGATGTATGCATGACCTGTCAAAGACAGCGCAATCGCGTCGGAGATCAGGCACGACAGCCCCTGACCGTGCCATTCGTGGGACTTGTCGCGCAGGCGCTGGTTAAACGGCAGTCCGCCCGCCTTCCACGTATCCTTCACTTCGCTGACCTTATAGGAGAGCGCAAAGCGGTTCCACGCAGCCGTCAGGTCCGCTTTCGTCGCCGGACCGTTCCGGCAGATCAGCCCATCGGGATAGCCGTCTATTGAGCCGCCGTCGCACTTGAACCCGTCGACACCGAAGTCGCGCATCAGGCCGTCGCACACGCCGCGCAGCCACGCGATATCGCCCTCAGAGGTCATGTCGAGCGCCGCGCTGTAGCCGTTCCACCACTTGAGGATCGCCGGGCTTCCGTCCGGGTTGCGCAGAAGACGCGCCGGGTCAGCCGCCGCCTCACGAAACTCCGGTGAATCGGCACACAGGTACGGCACGATCCATACCATTACCGTGAACCCGAGCCTGTGCAGGTGGTCGATCATCGTGCGGGCATCGTCAAAACGTTCACGGTTGAAGCGCCACAGCCCGTAACCCGTCTGCCAGGAGTCGTCGATCATAAATACGCCGGGGGTGTAGCCGTGCGACACGATGGCTTCGGCATAAGCGGTGATGGCGGGCTGCGTCTGCTCATAGATCAGCTCCGCCCATGTGTTGTACTGCGCCGTACGGTAGAAGCGCAGGTCAGGCACACGGCCGTCGAACGGGAAGTGCGCACGCATCGCGGTACGGTAGGCTCCGGCGAGTGTGCCGTCGCTCTCGGCAAGCGTCACGCCGCGGTCGGTCGTGACGGTCCCGCGGTCAAAGCGGATGGCAAACGGGTCGTCGCTCCACAGATAACGTCCGGCGGAGGAGAGGAAGAACGGTACGCTCTGGTTGCCCGCGCACTCGCGCGACAGATCGATCTCGTAGACAGACGCGGCGGTCAGCGGCATTTTTGAGCCGTGGTGGATCGCGCCGCCCCACCAGCGTTCGCCCGGCAGAAGGGTAAACTGCATAAAGGCATACCTCCGTAATTTTTGAGTGCCCGGGTATGTTTCGGGATGTAACGTCCTGCACGGTTTTGCATCCTCAGTCTGCAAATGTCGGACGCTTGCCCTTCGTGAACAGCGCGAACAGCAGGAACCACACCGCCAGCGCGCCGATTTCTACGAAGTACGGCAGCTCCGGCCGCACCATATACAACGCGCCGCCGAGATTATATGTAAAGCTCGACAACATCGACCGCACGGCGATGAACCCCGCGACCAGCATCTCGTGGTTTTCCATCATAAGGCTCTCGGAGAATGCCGCCTGCACATAGGACGCGACGGTTCGGCCGGAACCTTTGAACCATACCGACAGCAGCATCAGCAGCACGCCCGTACCCTGCAGACCTATGTTCGCAAGCACCAGGAATACGGACAGCGCGCCCAGTATCCACAGCGGCGTGTACTTTTTCGACAGCTTATTCAGACAGAAAATCTGTATCACGCCCATGAGCGCCGCGACCGTATAGCCCAGACCCACCTGTGTCAGCGTCAGTCCCTTGCAGGTGCGCAGGTACAACGACAGCACCGGCTCGCCGATGACGCAGATGTTCTGCGGCAGCATCAGCAGCAGCATCCATACCCACAGCCGCCGCCGTCTCCACACCATCGCGCCGAAATTCCGCAGTGCTTCTCCGAACGGAACCCGCGCGGCACGCTCTTTTTTAGGCGCCGGTACCCTGCGCGGATGCGGACTCGACAACAGCAGCGACATCCCCAGCGCCACGCACAGCAGTACAAACCCAATCAGCAGCACCGGCCGGTAGCCGTAGACCTCAATGAGCGCGCCGCCGACCGTCGGGGCGACGATGCCCGCCAGGTGCGTCGCGGTCGTGTAGATCAGATATGCGCCGGTACGGTCGGGAGCGCCGGGGTAGTCGAAGATGTACAGCACCACCGCCGGCGAGAACATCGTTGTCAGGCTCGTGAGCACCTGTCCGAGAGCAAACCCCGCCGATGTCGTCGCAAAGTAGAATACAAGCGGCACCGGCAGCGACACAATCCAGCTCAGCACCACCAGCGTCTTCAGGCTCACGCGCTTGGTCCATATCCCGCCCAACAGCGCTGTCACGCCCATGAACATCGAGATCGACAGGATTGCGCTGATCGTCTGCTCGCTGTCGATGAATTCCTTCATATACACTGCCAGCAGGCTGCGGAACAGGCTCATCCCAAAGCTCATCACGAACTGCGCGCCGATGAGCAGAGCGATGTCAATATAAAACCGCGGGATTCCTTTCAGACGCGTACGGATGGATGACATACGATTCCCCCTAATAATAAAGCGTCCGCCTGAAAGTGTCACGGTCTTGGCGTGATGACGGTTACGCCGCTGTTGTGGGCTTTAGATGTGTCGGTTATGCCGGTCAGCTCCGTCACGGGACGGTTCCGCCGCGGGATGCGCTGATTTCTCCGCGTCAATCTTCGGCAGCAGAGGTCTGCTCCTCCCCGGACATGCCTTTTCGGATCTCCTCAAGGCGGCGCTCGAGGTCGGCGGCGTGCGTTTCGAATTTCCCCGGCGCACAGACTGTCACGGACAACACATACACGGGATTGCCGGTCAGGTAGACCTTGATCAGCCCTTCGAAGTACCGCGTGTCCGCATCGTAGCTGTCATAGTCTTTCAAGGCCTTGAGATACTCCGCAAGCCCGAACGCGTCGCCGGTACCGATCCAGTACCGTGTGAGACTCTCGCGCGTATCGGTGAGGAAAGCTTCGCGGGAACGTTCGGCGGCTTCCCGGACGGTATCGGCTGAGATGCCGTCGGCGACCATACCGGTGAGCGCGGCG
>JAAZKA010000085.1 GCA_012800055.1 Clostridiales bacterium | reverse complement strand
TGCCGTCAGTCTCAAAGGTGCTGACTTGTTTTTGTTTCTATCAAAACAACCATGATGCTTCGTTGTTCAATTTACAAGGTGCAATCGGTTCCTGTGCTTACCCCCGCTGAGCCTCGCTCGCGGGTGACTCATCTATTATAACACATCCAACGCCGCTTGTCAAGCCTTTTTGGGGGTCACGTAAAGTTTTCGTTTCTCTGTTTCCATCTTAGTCAAAACCCATGTCGTCTCGACAGCGCTCGATTATAATACCACGGATTCTTTGTTTTGTCAATAGGTATTTTGCGTTTTTTCGGAATAATTTTCAAAAACGGGGATGCTCCTCACCGGAAGCACCCCCGCCGTATCATTCATATCTGTACCGAAGGGATCTCAGTCGCTTTCAATGAGTCCATATCCCCCGTCGTTGCGGCTGTAGACGACGCAGTAACGGTTTTCATCCTCGGCATTCTTGAACGCGTAGAACGAGTGCCCCAGCAGGTTCATCTGCAGGATGGCTTCCTCAACGGCCATGGGCTTGAGGGCGAAGCGTTTGCGGCGGACAACCTCGAAGGTCTCCTCCGGCTCAACCCATGACGCGGCGACCGGCTGCTCGAATGCGCCGCTTCTCAGGCGCTTCTCCAACCGCGTCTTATTCTTCCTGATCTGGCGCTCGATCAGATCTACTATCGAGTCGATCGCGGCATACACATCATTTGCCGTCTCCTGCGCCCGGAAATACATGTTTGCGCTTTTGACCGTCACCTCGACCGTATCGCGGCCCCTTTCGGTACGGTACGTTACCTGCGCCTCCGCATCGTTTTGGAAGAAACGGTCCAGCTTGCTCAGCTTCTTTCTGGTATACTCCTTCATCGCGTCGGAGACTTCCATCTTGCGGCCCGTAAATGCGAACTTCATGGTTCGTCAACTCCTTTTTGTTTTCGGTTGCGTTCCTCTTGGAGCCTGGTTCTATTATATCACAACCTGCTTGTTATTGCAAGTGTATATTTTGTTAATTTATATCAATTAATCTTTATCCGTTCATACTATGTTCAATATCTGTTTCTCATCATCGGTATATCTTCTTTATTCTCCTGATCGCACGGATTCATCCCGTTTCCGCAGAAAAAGAACGCGGAACGACGCATCCCACTGTGGGATAACAAACCGTTCCGCGTCCATTATATGCGCGGAGGAATGAATGGGCGACTGCCGTTCACCCTTACTGCGGATCTTCAGCTGTTGCCTCTTCGGCTGCTGCCTCTTCAGCTACTGTTTCTTCAGCTACTGCTTCTTCGGGCACAGCCTCTTCAGCTACCACTTCTTCAGATACAGCTTCCTTTGCTGCTACTTCTTCAGGCGCGGCTTCCTTAACTGCTGCTGCTTCAGACACGACTTCCTCAGCTGCCGCTTCTTCAGGTGCAGCTTCCTCAACTGCCGCTTCTTCAGATACGGCTACCTCTTCCGCCTGCTCCTCGAGGAGCGCGCGGATGGAAAGGCTGATCTTCTGGCGATCCATGTCGATGTCAATGATACGCGCATCGACGGTCTCGCCGATCTGGAGGACGTCCTCGGGGCGGGCGATGCGGCGGTCGGCGATCTGGGAAATATGGATCAGGCCGTCAACACCGGGCAGCACCTCGGCGAACGCGCCGAAGGGCATAAACTTGGCGATCTTGACGCGGGCGGTATCGCCGATGGAAAAGGTAGAGATGAACTTGGTCCACGGATTATCCTCCGCGCGGCGATAACCGAGGGAGATCCTCTTCTTCTCCTTATCGAAACCGAGCACGAAGACGCGCGCCGAATCGCCGACCTTGACGACGTCGGAGGGGTGGCGTATGCGGCGCCAGGACAGCTCGGAGATATGCACCATACCGTCGACACCGCCGATATCGACAAACGCGCCGTAGGAAGTGAGGGACTTGACGACGCCGTCGTACTCGGAACCGACGTCGATGGTCTCCCAGAGCTTCTCAGCCTTGGCGCGGCGCTCTTCCTGGTGGACGGCGCGGATGCTGCCGATCACACGGCGGCGAGCGCGGGTGACCTCGGTGATGCGGAGCTTCACGGTCTGCTTGACGAGGCCGGTCATGGGGGTATCTCTCGGGAGGCCGGTCTGAGACGCCGGTACAAAGACACGGATCCCCTTCACCATGACGACGATGCCACCCTTATTCTCCTCGGTCACGATGCCTTCCATCGTGGTACGGTTATCGCAGGCTTCCTGGACGATATCCCAGCCGCGGATGCTGTCAAGCTTCTTCTTGGAAAGCATGATCATACCCTCGACATCGCTGACGCGCACAACGAACGCGTCAATCTCGTCACCGACACGGATATTTTCCTCGACTTTATATTCCGGGTCATCGGACAGTTCTGAGACGGGGATATAGGCAGCCTGCTTGACACCGAGGTCAACGTTGACTTCGCCGGACGTGATACCCGTCACAGTGCCGGTAACCCGATCTCCGCTGTTCAGCGTTTTGATGGATGCCTCGAGCAGGGTCTCGAAGCTTTCCTCGCCGTTCTTTTCGGCAGGCGCGGGGGTTTGTTCGGTGGGCGCGGAAGCGGTTACGGGTGCTTCGACCTTATCAACGGTCTCAGCCTGTGCGGTTTTCAATTCCTCTGTCATCTGGTTGACAACCTCCTTCATGATCCATGCCGGGGTAGATGCGCCGGCCGTTACGCCGACAGTACGCGCGCCCTGCCACATAAAGGGCTGAGCCTGTCCCGCGTTTTCTATACAGTAGACACGGGGACAGCATTCGCGGGCGATCTGCGCGAGCTTTCGTGTATTCGAGCTGTTCGGGTCTCCGAGCACCAGCATGACCTCCGACTTGGCGGCAAGCGTTTTCGCCTCTCTTTGCCGCGCATCGGTGGCGCTACATATTGTATCAAATATTTTCGCGTTTGTACACTGTTTTCTAAGAGAATTAACGCATTGTTCCCAATTTGTTCTTCTCGTCGTTGTCTGGGCAACTACGGCGAGGTTTTTTTGGGCGTTTTCATCACGCCCGAGCCAGTCGTTCAGGCTGTCAACGTCGGGGAAGACAACCGCATCCCCGGCATGACCCCGGATCCCGACGACTTCGGGATGTACGGCGTCTCCGATGACAACGACGGTACGGCCCTCCGCGCGGGCATCCCGGACAATCTGATGGATTTTCCGGACAAACGGGCAGGTGGCGTCGGTATAGGGGATGCCCTTTTGCGCAAGCTCGTCGGTGATTTCGGGTGGGACGCCATGTGCGCGCAGCAGTACGGCGGTACCCTCGGGAATCTCTGCGACGCTCCCGACGCTGCGGACTCCATGACACTCGAGTTCTTCAAGCGCTTCGCGGTTATGGATGAGCGGCCCGAGGGTAACGACGGGGGACTGTTCCGCAAGCTTCATCGCCATCTCGACTGCTCTGGAGACGCCGAAGCAGAATCCGGCGGACTGTGCTACCGTGACTTTCATTTCATTGCCTCTATTTCATCCTTGAGACGTTTTGCGGCGGCATTTTGTTCTGCGCGGTTGCCGGATACCGTGAACGGATTCCCGAAAATCACATGAGTGTGCTTGAAGAACGAGCGGGCATTCTTAATGTAGACGGGGACGAGCGGTGCGCCGGTTTTCGCGGCGAGCAGAGCGGCGCCGGCTTTCGCCTCAACGTCCCTGCCCTCTGTGACGCGGGTACCTTCCGGAAATATCAGCAGCTTCCCGCCATCCATCAGAATCCGGATGCTCCGGCGGATGCTCTCGATATCGGCAGTCCCGCGTTTGACGGGAAACGCGCCGAAAGATCTGAACAGCTTCCCGATGAACGGTATGTCGAACCACTCGCTCTTGGCCATAAACCGGAGCCTTATATGTTTTCCGCAGGCGATGGCGAGGTAGATCGGATCGCGCAGCGAAGTATGGTTGGGGCAGATGATCGCGGCGCCTGATGGGATCCGTTCGGCGTGATGGGCGATGACGCGGTGATGGGTGAGGAAGAAGAATGCAGCGCAGACGAAGCGTGCGAAACGGTACCACATGGACGGCGACCTCACATTATTGTAATGGCGCGAGTTTCTGTTGGATGATGGTATAAAGTTTCTGATAGCTCTGTTCGAATGTCAGCCCTGTGGTATCGACAGTGATCGCGTCGGGGGCTTTTTTCAACGGTGCGACTGCGCGGGTGGAGTCACGGGCATCGCGTTCGAGGATATCGGCAAGGACGCTCTCGTAGGGCTGGGGAGTGCCGCGCTGCTGCAGTTCGAGGAAGCGGCGGGCGGCACGTTCCTCGGGGGACGCGGTGAGGAATATTTTCACGGTAGCGTCGGGGAGAACGACGGTACCGATATCACGGCCGTCCATGATGACGTTATGGGAAGCCGCGAAGTCGCGCTGGGGTTTGAGGAGCAGCGTACGGACTTCGGGGATGACGGAAACGAGGGAGGCGTAGCGGGACATCTCCGGCAGGCGGATCTCGTCGGAGACGTCGGTATCGTTGAGGAAGGCGTGCTGGGAGCCGTCGAGGAATCGGATTTCGACGCGGGCGGAGGATAGAGCGGCGGTGACGGCAGGGGCGTCGGTAGGCGGAATATGATTCAGGAAGGCAAGGTAGCCGACGGTGCGGTAGAGGGCGCCGGTGTCCATATAGATGAAGGAAAGGGAGGCGGCGAGGGCGCGGGCGAGGGTGGATTTACCGGCGCCGGACGGCCCATCGAGTGCGATGGAAAAGAACATAAACGGAACCTCCTAATCGTAATCGCGTCCAAACTCCCGTACAGGAGATTCCTGCGGAATCTCCAAGAGCTTTTTCTTGCAGCTTCTTTTTCGCGAAAAAGAAGCGCGCTTCCAAACTCCCGTACGTACACAAAAACACCAGCGGACAAGATGTGAGGACGCGGAGCACACACTACAGCGCCCGGTGCCCCAGCCCGATCGCTACCTCATTGAGATGCAGCAGCCCTATCCTGAAAAACATCGCCACCGAAACATGATCCTCCGTCCTGGCAATCCCGATCTTCCCGCCGACATTCAGCCCGATCGCCTTATTGATGATCTGGCTGACGGCCTCCCGCGCGGCACCCGCGACAGCTCCCTCCTCCAGATGCGACCCGTCGATGACTCCCTCGCGCTTGGCCGCGACGACCGCGCGCTCGATGATCTTATTGATCGACGGGATAAACTCCCCGCCGAAGTCGACCGCCGCGGTCCGGTATCCCTTCTCAAGGAACGCCGTCCTGAGCGCTCTCTCTCCTTCGCGGTCAAATGTCAGCGCAAGCCGAATGGCAGCCGCGGCAATCTCCGCACTGGTCCCGATTGTAATGTTCTCCGCCATGATACCATACTCCCTATCTCAAGTCAAAGTGATAAAAGCAGCCCCATTGCTGCGGCGTAGCCGGTACTCCAGGCAATCTGGAGGTTAAACCCGCCGGTATACGCATCGACGTCGAGGATCTCCCCGGCGAAAGAGAGCCCGCGCACGAGCCTGGACGCCATGGTCTTGGGGTTGACCTCACGGACGCAGACGCCGCCGGAAGTGATGACGGCCTCCTCAATGGGCCGCTTGCCGGTGACGGGAATCTCGAACGCGCGGAGCACGCCGGCGAGCGCATGCCGCTCCTCACGTGTGACGAGGTTGACGGGCTTCCCGGGATCGATCCCGGAGCGGCGGACAACCTCGGAGATGATGCTTCTGGGTAAGAGCTTCCCGAGAGCGTTGCCGAAGTC
>JAAZKA010000084.1 GCA_012800055.1 Clostridiales bacterium | reverse complement strand
TCCGGCAAGCTCCCGTGAAAGCAAGTTCCACGCGGTTTCCGGCATGTACGCCCGGCAATCGTCAGCATGACCCGTCCGTATCCGTCCGCGCAGGTACGACGCACTCACGCCCTGCGTCGGGTCGGATGCATCGTGACGGCTGTCACGCTGGATCACCAGCGGACGGATGCCGGTATTTCTGAGCGCGCGGCAGTATTCCACGCCCAGGATGTCGTTGGGCGTGTCGCATACCGCATCCGGGTCGAGTGACCGCAGCGCTCTTGCCCGGCAGACCGCGAATGCGTCGCCCGACGTCAACTCCCGTCTGAGCGCGTCCGCGTATGCGTCGGAGTCCGCGAGCGCGGCCGTCCGAATGAGCGCGTCCGCGTCGCCGGACTCACTGCCGAAGGAGAGCGCGTCCGCGCCGACGATGCGCGCGACCTCCACGCCGCCCTTCGCAAACCGCTCCGCCGTCGTCAGCGCGTACGGCATCGGCAGCTCCACCACCAGGTCCGCACCGCAGCGTACCGCGATCTCCGCGCGCGTGTGCTTCGATACAATCGCCAACTCCCCGCGCTGCACGAACCGTCCGCTCATCACGCAGACGATCGGGCCGTCCGTCTGCGCGCGGGTCATCTCAAGATGCGCTGCGTGACCTTTGTGGAAGGGGTTGTACTCGCAGATGACCGCCGTCATCGTCCGAGCAATCGATTCAGACGCGCGCGCGCTTTCTCACGGCGTATCCGCGTCGCCTCCGCATCCACCGTGCAGCTGCCGTGACCGTCCGGGATGAGCACATCGCCCTCGCGGATGTTCTCCGGCAGCGTCTCACGCTTCATCCTGACGATCTCGCCTGCGTCGTTTTCAACATATACCGTATGTTCCTCAATCCGATCGATGATCACGCCGCGGCCCTCCGTTCCGTGTCCACGCTGACCTGTCCGCCCGCAAACGTCAGCACAATCAGGCCGTCGCGGTCGGAGCGGTACAGCGCAGCCCCCGTCTTTTCATAGCGTTCCAGCGTCTGCGCGTTGGGCAGGTTGTCCTTTGTGTCCGATGCGACCGTCATCACGATGATGTCCGGGTCGGCCGCGTCCAGAAACGCCTGCGACGACGCCGTCTTCGAGCCGTGATGCCCCGATTTCAGCACGTTGCACTTCACATTGTACCCTTTTTCGAGTATCTCACCCTCGGGCTTTATACCCATGTCGCCGGTGAACAGCATCGACGACCCCTCGTAGCTCATCAGGAACGCCACCGAGTAGTCGTTCAGGTCCTCGTACTCCTTGTCGGGATTCGGCGAGAGGATTGTGAACTCCGCACCTCCGAGCGTGTAGACATCTCCGGGCTTCGCCGGTTTGACCTCCGCACCCGACGCTTCCACCGCGTCCAAGGTGTTTTCGTACAGCTTTGTCGTATGTTCCGCGTGCGACAGAATCACGGTGTGGACCTTCACACCCTCGAGCACTTTCTTCGCACCGCCGATGTGGTCGGCATGCGGATGGGTCATCACGAAGAAGGAAAGCTCCTCAACGCCCAACTCTGCGAGGTAGTCGAGCACGACCTTGCCATGCTCACTCTCGCCTGCGTCGATGAGCATCGCGGCGTCGCCCTGTGTGACGACGATCGCGTCGGCCTGCCCGCAGTCGAGGACATGCACGCGCATATACTCCCCGGACACGGCAGCCGTGCTCACCCTTGCGACAGGCTCCGGCGCGTCCGTCTGTATGCCGAGGGATTCCTTCACACCCGGAATCTGCGTCACCAGCCCGAGCAGCACCAGTATCGCCGCACAGATGCCGATGACCAGCGGCTGGTTCTTCCTGTTCGATTTTCTCCGTGCGGACAATGTTTATACCTCTTTCCTATTCATCGAGCGGCGGGCAGATATGCGGGAAGGCTTTGATGAAGTTCTCCGAGAGAATCTTTCGGTTGTCCTCCTCCGACAGTCCGAGTGCGAAGAAGCGGTCAAGCTCCTCACGGATATCCCACATGGGGTAGTCGGTGCCGAAGAATATGCGGTCGACGCCGAGAACACCGATCATCTCTCCGGCGCGCTCAGGCGTGACGAATGCGAGCGTGCTGGAGGTGTCGTAGTAGGCGGAGCTGCCGGCGAGGACGCGCATTGAGATATCCCAGGCACTGTAGCCGCCGAAGTGCGCGGCAATCACCCGCAGATCCGGCACGCGGTCGAGCACGCGGGCCAGCCGTTCCGGATGCGAGTAGGTATAGCGCGCGTCGCCCATGTGGAACAGCACCGGCAGCTCGTACGCCGCAAGCCTTCTGTAGATCGGCAGCATCCTTCCGTCGTCGATATCGAACTCCTGGAAATCCGGGTGCAGCTTGATGCCGTGCAGTCCCAGATCGCAGATGCGTTCGATCTCGGCATCGGGGTCGTCCATCGCGGGATGGAGGGTACCGAAGCCGATGAAGCGAGGATATTGTGTGCACTTCTCGTGGATGAAGGAGTTGATGCTCGCGACCTGGTGGGGAGCGGTAGCGGTGGAGAAGACGAGGTTGCGGGCGATGCCGACGTCGGCGCAGGCACGGTCGAGGTCGTTGGAGAGTGCGGTGCCGGACATGGGGAGGTTGTAGAAGTCGCCGATGGACTTAACGGCCCTGTCGGCGATCTTCCGCGGGAAGATATGGGTGTGGACATCGATGATATACATGGTACGCCTCTTTACAATAGAATGGGGGTTCAATGCGCGGAAGATCGAGACGGGATCATGGAATCGAACAGGGGAATCCTGTCACCTGCTGCAAAAATGCTGACAGCGGGACATCAATACCCGAACTCGCCGGTGAGGGAGTCGTCGTGGTCAACCCACTCGCGCTGGACGTCGATCGTCACGTATTTCCTCTCCGGTCTGCGGACGATAACACGCGTGATCCCGGCATTGATGATCATGCGCTTGCACATCATGCAGCTCATCGCGTCGGTCATCAGCTCACCGGTGCTGACCTCGACACCGACAAGATAGAGCGTCGCGCCGATCATCTCGGTACGCGGGGCGGCAATGATCGCGTTGGCTTCGGCGTGGACGGAGCGGCACATCTCATACCGCTCGCCGCGCGGGATTGCCAGACGCTCCCGTGTGCACACGCCCATGTCGATGCAGTTCTTCCGTCCTCGCGGCGCGCCTACGTAGCCCGTCGACACGATCGAGTCGTTTTTCACGATGATCGCGCCGTAGTTCCTGCGCAGACATGTCCCGAGCTCAGCGACCGTCTGTGCGATGTCCAAATAGTAGTTTTCCTTGTCGGGACGCATCGTCATTCCTCCCTGAATGGTCTGAAGCCGATCATCCCGCGGATCATACCGCCCGCGAGATAGATCGCCTTGATTTTTTTCTGCAGCGCCGTGTCCTCCGGCAGCTCCTCGTAACTTGCAAACGGCTTCGGGAATACGTACTGGAACACTGCCTTTCCTTCGGGGAACGTCGGCGCGGCGAGGTAGGATCTCTGGAAGCGCGGGATACCGGCGTCCTTCGGCAGCAGCTTCGACAGCGTCGGGTCCATCAGCCATGACCAGCAGACGAACGAACGCGGATGGAAGTCCGGGAAGCACGCGGCGAAAATGTCCCGTGCTCTGCGGTACGCGGTTTCGCACGCCTCTTCATTCAGACCCTTCCCCGCCGGGATATGCACGTTGATCGCGTCGTCCCCGGGGCGGGCGATGAGCGTCCAGCCGGGTTTACATAACTTTATCCGTGTCCGCGTCACGCGCCCCATCCGATTCACCGCGTATCCTTGCGCATACGTATTCGTCTCAATGAAATCGGCTGTGAACGCACTCTCACCGTCGCGCACCGGATCGCCGGACCGGTCGAACTGTCCGGATACGGGCATCAGCCGGTACGCGCCGGAGCTGTTTTTGAACAGTGCCGTGCAGCCCTGTATCGTACCGCGCTCAAACTCCAGCCGTCCGATGCGGAGGATGCGGGCATCGAGAAAGCCCTGCGACCAGCCGAAGTATTCCATGTTCATTCCGGGACGTCCGAAGCGCTCTTCAAATACGCGCAGGCACTCCTCGGGGTTCTTGAGCGACCCTTCGATCACGTCCTCCGGGATGCCGTATGCTCTCGAGCGTTCAACTTCGCGGTCCAGCTGCGGCAGCATTGAAAGCAGCGGCAGCATGTCGTACGCGAACGTGTCCTCACCCGCGGGAGCCTCCGGCAGCGTGAGCGCGGGAAGCTCTTTGAGGAACTTTTCGCGCTCTTCCATCTGATCGGCGAGACTCACGGTTTCCTTCAGAAGCGCGGGGCTGCCGCGTACGATGTTCGCGGCATGCAGAACGGTGTCGAGATAGCGGTCGAACAGGCGCAGACGGTCATTCTGCGCGCGGATGGCGGACTCCTCGAGAAACGCGGCGGCTTTGGTCACTGGCGTGCCTCCTCCTTATGCAGGATATCCCAGCAGCGTGCGCAGACGGCATCGACGCGGTCGGTTTCACCGGACAGATAGAGCCATCCCAGCAGTGCCTCGAGGCCGGTGGCAAGCGCATACTCGGCCGGCGTGGAAGCCTGGGGAGTATGGTGATGTTCGGTATTGCGGCCGCGCCTGAAGACGGCGCGCTCCGGCTCGGACAGCTCCGGCTCGAGCGTACGGGCGGCAGTTGCCTGTGCGGATGCGCGGACGAGCTTGACCGTCGCGCTGTGCAGGTTTCTGGCCGTGAGCAGCCCGCTCTTCGCAAGGCGCGTGCGGATGTACAGCTCGTACACCGCGTCCCCCACATGCGCCAGACCCGCCGCGCACAGTCCGTTCAGCTGCTGTTGTAACATAAAGCTCCCTTCCGTGCTCCGCACCGCTGATATTTCCGTATGAACGGGATTATTATAGCAGATTTTACGCTTTGTGTCAATGGACGGCACGGTTATTTCTTATCCCCGATCACACCCAAGCAAGGCGGGTTGATGCAAAAACGACGGAAAAGCTTGATTCAAGCCTTTCCGTCGTATAATCATCTCCTGCCCGGCAGTCCGACGCTCCCTTGCGGCAAATTATGAAGCGCCATCACATCCCGCCGTGTTTTTATATGTGACTTACACAGCGGTTTTATATTATCTCTGCGCAACCTCTTTCTTATATGCGTCGAATTCGTCGAGCACCGACTTCTGCGGCGCCTTTGTCAGCAGGCTCACCACGACGATTGCGATACACGACAGCACAAACGCCGGTGCCAGTTCGTAGATTCCGAAGAACCCGCCCAGGCCGCTTAAGAAAAACTTCCAGATCAGTACCGACGCGCCGCCGACCACAATGCCCGCGATCGCGCCCGGGATATTCATCCGCCGCCAGAACAGCATGAACAGCACCAGCGGTCCGAACGCCGCGCCGAAGCCCGCCCACGCGAACGATACCACCTTGAAGATCGTGCTGTCCGCCGGCACCAAGGCTGCAACAAAAATTCCCAGAACCGCAATCACCACGATCGTCACACGGGATACCCACATGACTTCCTTCTCAGACGCGTTTGTCCGGATCAATCCCTTGTAGAAGTTCTGCGAAATCGCCGAGCTTGCCACCAGAAGCTGCGAGTCAGATGTCGATATCTGCGCCGCCAGCACGCCGCACAGCATGATACCCGCTATAATCGGCAGAAGCCCCGTGTTGAGCAGCCGCATGCACATGACGACGAAGATACGCTCCGGGTCGCCCTGGAACTCCTCGATGCCGCTCATCACCGGGTACAGAGAACGGCCGATCATGCCGATTGCCAGCGCTGCCCCCATCGTGATCAGAACCCATGTCGTCCCGATGCGGCGGGCCTTCTTCATCTCGTTCGCGTCACGGATTGCCATGAACCGCAGCAGGACATGCGGCATTCCGAAGTAGCCGAGTCCCCACGCCAGCCCGGACGCGATTCCCAGCGCGCCGTACGGCTTTGCGGTACCCGTCGCCTCCACATAGCTGTGGAACAGTGAGTTGAACCCCGGCAGCGCGTTCGCGTTCGCGATCACGTTCCCGATGCCGCCCGCGTTCACCACGCCCAGCACCACAATCAGCAGCAGCGCGATGAACATCAGCGTGCCCTGGATGAAGTCGACCGTGCTCTCCGCGAGGAAGCCGCCGATCACCGTGTAAATCACGATGATCACCGACGAAATAATCATCGATGTCAGGTAGTTGAAGCCGAAAAGCGAGTTGAACAGGTTGCCGCAGGTCATGAAGCCCGCCGCCGTGTACGGTATGAAGAACACCAGGATGATCAGCGCAGCGATGTTCATCAGGATCTTCTTCTGGTCGTGGAAACGGTTGGAGAAGAAGTCCGGCAGCGTGAACGAGTTGCCCGCGACCTTCGTGTAGATACGCAGACGGCGACCTGTAATCAGCCAGTTGAGATATGTACCGATTGCCAGACCGATCGCCGTCCAGCCCGCGTCCGCCAGACCCGAGACGTACGCCAGTCCCGGCAGACCCATCAAAAGCCAGCCGCTCATGTCCGACGCTTCCGCGCTCATCGCCACGACCCACGGCCCGAGTCCGCGGTCGCCGAGGTAGAAGCCCTCGGAGGTCTTGTTCTTCTTGGAGTAGATTACGCCGACCACAACGATCAGCGCCATGTACGCCACCATCGCAGCAAGACGCATAATATACGCTGCGCTCATAAGTGTCCCTCCTAAAATGCAGCCGCAGGATACCGCGGCCCGATATTGAGAATATTTTACCATAAAAACACAAAAACGCAAGGGGTATTTGCATAATTTTCCGTTATGGTGTGAAATATGCAGAAATCCCTTGCCCTTTTTGTATATATTGTTAATAAGTCACCGCTTCATCACGTTAATGCATCATCATATCTGCCCGCCCGCATCTGCCGCACGTCGAGACTCAGCAGCGTATTTCCCCGTCAGCGCCGTCAGCTGCGCGGGGAGCGTATCGGGACAGATTCGGTGCGGTACCTTCGAGCGCCGGTCATTTGATCTCCTCCCAGTACTTTTTCGCGGCCTGTTCGAGCTTGTTGTCGCCGTATTCGTAGTATACGGTGTCTTTCAGCGCATCGGGAAGATACTGCTGCGCGACCCAGCGGCGCGGGAAATCGTGCGGGTACTGATAGGTCAGACCGCGCCCGAGCTTCTCCGCACCCTTGTAGTGGGCGTCACGCAGATGCGGCGGCGGGTCGGGGGTCTTTCCGGCCGCGACATCCGACGACGCTTTCCAGATGGCTTTCGCCGCGGTGTTTGACTTCGGCGACGTCGCGAGCAGGAGCACACCCTCGGCGAGCGGAAGCTGTGCCTCGGGCAGTCCGATCTGCAGGGCCGCGTCCACGCATGCCTTGACCACCGCAATGGCCTGCGGATAGGCAAGCCCGATGTCCTCCGCCGCGATGACGAGCAGACGCCTGCACACCGACTGCAGGTCGCCGCCCGCGAGGATGCGCGCGAGATAATAGACCGCCGCGTCCGGGTCGGAGCCGCGGATGGACTTCTGGAATGCCGACAGCAGATCATAGTGCGCGTCGCCGTCACGGTCGTAGCGCATGTTTGAGCGCTGCGTGGATGCCTTCGCGTCGGCAAGCGTCACCCGGACATGTGTCCCATCGCGTACCGATGCGCTGCACAGCAGCTCCACCGCGCTCAGCGCCTTCCTGACGTCGCCGCCGCACGCCTGCGCGATGTGCGCAATTACGCCGTCCTCCGGCTCGAACGTCAGCCCGAGACGCTCTTCCTCAATACGGAATCCCCGCTCCACCGCCTGCGCCACATCCTCCGGCGTCAGCGGATGGAACTCGAACACCGTCGAGCGCGACAGCACCGCGTTGAAAATTGTGAAGTACGGGTTTTCCGTCGTCGCGGCGATCATCATGATGCGGCCGTTCTCGAGAAATTCGAGCAGGCTCTGCTGCTGCTTCTTGTTGAAATACTGAATCTCCTCGAGATATAAAAGAACGCCGTTCATCCCGCTGATGCCGTCGAGCGTATCGATGATGTCGCGGATATCGGACAGGCCGGCGGTGGTGGCATTCAGACGGTGCAGGGCACGGTGGGTATTCGCCGCGAGGATGCGCGCGACGGTTGTCTTCCCGGTGCCGGACGGGCCGTAGAAGATCATATTCGGCAGGTGCCCGCTGTCCGCGGCACGCCGAAACAAGGCGGTGGGGGCGAGCAGATGACGCTGCCCCACCACCTCGTCCAACGTTGTCGGACGTGCACGCTCGGCAAGCGGTTCCAGAACTGTGTAAGTTCCCGAAACCGTGTACGGTTCCGGAGTCACAGTTCCGTACCGTCCGGACGGAACAGCGGCAGACGTTCCAGATAGATGATATCCTTACGCTTTACCGCGTCGCCCTCCGCGAGAACCGCCATGCGTCCGACGATGTTGCCGCCCGCCTGATTGACCAGCTGCTCGACCGCGTGCAGGCTCTCGCCGGTTGAGATCACGTCGTCGACGATCAGGATGCGGCGGCCGCGCATCAGATCGGCTTCGGCCGTGTCCAGGTACAGATGCTGCTCCTTCGCGGTCGTGATTGAGCGGACGGTCGTTTCGAAAACGCCGGACATGTACAGCTTCGGCGTTTTGCGCGCGACAAAGTAGACGTTCTGCCCGCTCTGCCGCGCCATCTCATGGATCAGCGGGATGCCCTTTGCCTCGGCGGTGATCATGTAGTCGTGCGCCGGCGCGATTTTTAAGAGAGCTTCCGCGCATTTCACCGTCAGCTCGACATCGCCGAACATCACGAACGCGCCGATGTACAGATCATCGCTGAGTCTGCACAGCGGCAGCGCGCGCTTCAGCCCCGCCACGTTCAGCGGATATGTCAGCACAACAAATTCTCTCCTTTTAGATGATGCCTTTGTCGTAGTCCTCGATGAACTGCAGGATATCCTTCATCGGCTTGATGCCGGTACTGGCGCCGGCTGCCATGATGCAGTGGGTGCCGACGGCGTTTGCAAACCGCGCGCACTTCTCAAGCGGCCAGCCCTGCGACAGCCCGGACAGGAACCCCGAGCAGAACGAGTCGCCCGCGCCGGTCGTATCGAACGGCTTGATGCGCAGGAACGTCGGAACCTCCATGCGCTCGCCCTTCTTCGTCTTGATGAAGCAGCCGCGCTTGCCCCACTTGATGACGACCGTGTGCGGCCCCATCGTCAGGAACTTGTCGGCGATCTCGTCGGGGTCGGTCAGGCCGCCGGACAGCTCGACGGCTTCCTCCATGCTCGGCATGAAGTAGTCGATGTACGGCATCGACGGGCCGACCAGCTCCATCCAGCGTCCGGTGGAATCCCAGCAGACGTCGTAGGCGGTGATTTTGCCCATTTCCTTGCACTTCTTTAAGAACTTCGCGCACTCGGCGCCGTCGAACTTCGGCATCAGCAGACCGCCGGTCACGAAGACGATGCCCGTATTCTTTACGACGTCGTAGTTGATGTCGCTCTCAACGAACTCGGCGTTGGCACCGGTCGAGTGCAGGAACGACCGCTCACCGTCCGCGCCGACGAGCACCATGCTCGAGGACGTGTTGGCATTGGGGTCATGCCGCAGGCCGACCGTGTCGACGCCCTCTTTCGTCAGGGCGGCGTCCATGAACTGACCGAAGCCGTCCTCGCCGAGTTTCCCCAGGACCGCCGACTTCAGCCCCAGCTTTGATACGTTGATCGCACAGGTCGCGGCATTGCCGCCGGTGTGCAGCGTGATTTTGTCCACCAGCTCGAGCTTGCCGCGATCCGGCATCTTCCGAATCGGCTTTGCGATCGCGTCCGCGACCAGAATGCCGACGCTTACCACATCATACATTAGATTGTCCTCCGTATCTGTCAATTTTTATACGATGATCTTCTCCGCCAGTTTCTCCGCCTCGAACCCTTCGGCAGCCTTCAGCAGCGCGGAAAGGCTCTCACCGGACTTCAGCAGCTCATAGTACGCCGTGATGTACTTTGCCGCATCGCTGCACGGGCACAGTTCCATGTGCTTCCCGATGACCGCGCCGACGCCCTCCGCGTCCAGCAGCGCACGGATCTTGTCGGTGCCCTCGTCGTTCTCGGACTTGAAGAACAGAGCCGCCGCCGCGCCGACCGCAATGTACATCGTCGGGACGTTCTTCTCCGCGCACAGCTTCAGCGCTCCGGCGAAACGGTCGGATGCGCCCAGTTTGCGGAATGTGTCCTTACCGACGCGCGCGGTCGTATCGCCAAGCGCCTCATTCGAGAACCGCAGCATCAGGTCGTCGATGTGCTCCAGGAGCTTCTCGAGCGGGTAGCCGAACTCCGCGGACAGCGCACGGGCACTCTCACGCATCGCGCGTTCGGCAATCAGACGCACCTCGGCGCTCCTCACAGATTCCCAGATGTACGTGTTGCCCATCAGAGAGCCCATGTACGCGCAGCTCGCGTGGCCCATGTTGTGGACAAACAGCTTGCGGCGGATGAAGAACGCGAACGGTTCGTACGGATACAGTCCCTCAATCTCCGGCAGCTCCCCCTTCCACGCCGCACGGTCGATCGGCAGCTGGCAGTAGCGTTCGACGCAGACTCTGAGCGCAGACCCTTTGCGCATCTCATCGGTCATCACCGGCACCATGCGCCCGATGGACGCTTCCACGAGGCCGACGGTCTTGCGGAACGTTTCCTTTTCGGCGTCGGTGAAGATATCCTCGAACATCCCGCGCATGACGCGGTCGGCGTCGAGCAGGTTCTCGCAGATGATGATGTTGAACGGCGCGAGGTTGCGGCGCTCCCAGCGCAGCCGCAGGCCCTTCGCGATGAGCGGCACGATGAACTTCATGACGTTCACGCCCACCGCCGTCGCCATCGCCGAGGCGTTTGCAATCGCGTTTGCCACCGCGTCAGCGTCGCGGCCGTCCACACCGGAGACGTTCGTGATGATCTCGTCGCGCGAACCGTCCGTCGAGACGATCTCCACCGGATAGCTGCGGTCGGCGTTGAGCGCGTCGATGATGGTCATATTGACGTCGACGAACTGCACCGTGTAGCCGGACTTTGCGAACAGCGCGCCGATGAATCCGCGGCCGATGTTGCCCGCACCGTACATGACAAAGGTTTTCATAAGCAACAAAATCCCCTTTTTGGCGGTATAGCGCCGCCGTTTTGTTTGATAACGAAGTGTTGCGTGCGGTCTATGCACGCAGCGCCATAAACGCGCCGACCTCCGCACGGGTCGGGATGGCCTCCGCCGCGCCCGGACGTGTGACCTGTAAGGCACTCGCATGCGCCGCAAGACTCATTGCCGCCGGAATACTCATCCCTTCGCGCACTCCCGCGAGGAAGTAGCCCGTGTATGTATCTCCCGCGCCGGTCGTATCGACGGCGGTCACGGATACGCATGGCGTACGATACACGCAGCCGTCCGCGTACGCAAGCGCGCCGCGTGTCCCCAGCGTCAGCACCGATACCCCCGGGCACAGCTCCCCGAGACGCCGCAGAATCTCCTCCGGCGCGGTTTGCCCCGTCAGACCCTGCCCTTCCGTCTCGTTGACGAACAGGTACGCGACACCCTGAAGGTCCCATGCATCGTCGGAGTAGGGCGCGAGGTTCAGCGCGACCGGGATGCCGCGCTCCCGTGCCATCTCAAGGATGCACGCAGTATCGTTCAGCTCGTTTTGGAGAAGCAGCAGGTCATCCCCGGTCAGACCGTCGAGCACGCGGGTGATGTCCGCGTCTGTAATCGTCCGGTTCGCGCCGCCGTAGAGCAGAATCGCATTCTGCCCGTCCGGCGAGACCTGGATGAGCGCGTGACCGGTGCCGACCTCATCGTCGACCGTCACTTGCGAGACGTCCGCGCCCGCGGTCTCCAGAAGGTCGCGCAGGAACAGCCCGTCCGCGCCGATCTTTCCCGCGTGTGCGACGGTCTCTCCGGCACGCGCCAAAGCGACGGTCTGGTTGAGACCCTTCCCGCCGGCGTGCGTCACCGGCCTTCCCGCCGCGAGCGTCTCACCCGGCCTCACCGTGTGCGCCACGGCGTAGACGATGTCGATGTTCAGAGATCCGAAGCAGCAGATCACGGGTACAGACCTCCCGGTATGAAAATAGCCCCGTGCCCGGGGAATGCGCTGTACACAGCTGACACGGGATACAGTTATAGTATACGACATTCCGCGTGATTTTGCAACCTGTTTTTTCGCCATATGACCATATAATCAAAAGCGAATCTCGGGTTCCGCAGACAAACCATCCATCGCAAACCTTGCTGAGGACGAAAACGGGGCGCGGCATGACAGGTGAAAACCTGAAAACCGCGCCCCGCATTGTCTTCTCATTGCGGGATTCACTCGTTTGCCGTTTTATAGTCGAGTTCGTTCTTGACGCAGTAGTCCATCCCGTAGGAGTCGGGGAAGACGGTGAAGCGGATGGAGCTGTCGGTGAAGGCGGCGGCGCTGATCTCGGTGAGCGAGCGCGGGAGGGTCAGCTCCGTCAGGGCCGGGCACTGCGAGAACGCGTTCGCGCCGATCGTCTCGAGCGTTTCGGGCAATGTCACACCGGTGAGCAGCGTGTTGCCGTAGAAGCACTGCACGCCGATGCTGGCTGCGCCGGCAATGTCCACGGCAGTCAGGCCCGCACATTCGAAGAAGGTGTTGTCGCTGATTTCCGCGACGTTCGGAATGGAGATTGCCGTGACGCCGGACTTCGCGAACGCCGCCTTGCCGACGGTCTTCACGGATGCGGGAATGGTCAGGTCGGTCAGCGCCGTGCACTCGTAGAACGCACCGTCGCCGATGGAGGTCAGTGTGTCGGGCAGCGTGACGGAGGTGAGGGAGGTGCAGCCGGTGAAGAAGCCCTCGGGCAGTTCGGTGAAGCGCGCGGGCAGTGTGAACGCCGTGATGCCGGTGCAGCCGTTGAGCATCGACGCGCCGATTTCGGTGACAGTGTCGGGCAAGGAGAACGCCGCGAGACTCCTGCAGCCGAAGAACGCACCCTTGCCGATGCTCGTCACGCTCGACGGGATCGTGATGCCGATGAGCGACGAGCAGTTGTAGAACGCGCTCTCGGAGATTTCGGTGATGCCCTCGGGGAGCACCAGCTCGCGCAGGGACGAGCAGCCGGACAGTGCGTAGTTGCCGATCTGACGGACGGTCGGTGGAATCACCAGCTCACGCAGCGAGGTGCAGCTATAAAACGCGCCGGTGCCGATGGAGGTGATCGTCTCGGGGATCGTGTAGCTTGTGAGGGCGATACAGCCGTAGAAGCAGTTCTCCGGGATTTCGGTGATGCCGCTCGGAAGCCCCGCGGTCTCCAGGGAAATGCACTCGGCGAACAGATGCGCGCCGATCGTCGTGACGGTATCGGGCACTTTGTAGGACTGAAGCGCGGTGCAGCCGGAGAACACGCCGTCGCCGAGCGCCGTGACGGTCTTCGGCAGCGCCGGGTCGGTCAGGGATGCACATTTGGAGAAGAAGTACGCCGGCAGCGCGGTGATGCCCTTAGGGTAGGTGACTTTCTTAAGCGCTTTGCAGCCGGAGAAAAGCCCGTCACCGAGCGTCAGCGCGTTCTTCGGGAACTCGAAGCTCTCGAGTGCCGCGCAGTCGGCGAACGCGTACTTGCCGATCGCGGTGACCGACGCCGGCAGCAGCACGGTCGTCAGCTTTGAGCAGCCGTCGAACGCGTAGTCGCCGACCTTCACCGCCGATGCCGCCGAGACGCCCGTCAGCGCGGTGCACTGATAGAACGCGCCCTCTCCGATGTCTGTGACGCCCTTCGGGATGGTCACGGTCTGGACGGCGGTGTTGCCCGCGAACGCCGGGCCGAGGTGCTTGACGGTTGCGGGCAGCGTGACGTCGGCCGCCTCGCCGTTGTACCGGATGAGGATGTTGTCGCCGGCGACGATGAACTCGCCCTCCTGGTACTCATACCAGATGGTTCCGGCGAAGGCATACAGCCCGATCTCCATGACGGTCGCGGGCATGATGACGGTCGCGAGGCTGGAACAGTTGAGGAACGCCTGCATCCCGACGCTCAGCAGGCCTTCGGGGAGCGTGACGGAGGTGAGGGTCTTATTTTCGGCGAAGGCTTCCTTGCCGATGGCGGTGACCGGCTTGTCCGAAAGGGTCGGGGGGATGGTGACCTCGGCGTCGGTTCCCTTGTACTTGGTGATCGTGACCGAGTCGGTATAGACGTCGTAGTCGTAGGTATCGCCGGACTCGGAAGACAGCAGCTCGGGCGCGGGTGCTGCGGGCTTTGCACAGCCGGAGAACAGCGCGGCGATGAGCAGGACGGTCAAAGTGAGTGCGAACAGGCGCGTTTTCATGACGGATACTCCCTTTTCCATATCAGAAGAAATACAAAACGGGGAGCGCAAATATCCCGCGCGCCCCGTGTCTGACGGTATACTCGATTAACCCATCGGGAAGTTGCGCACGAGGCGCTGACCGAAGTTGACGTGCTCGGCGGTATAAGCCGCAAGCTTCTCGGTCTTCCAGGCGTTGTACTCCTCGTTTCTCATCTCGGAGGTGATGGTGGAGGTCCAGTAATCCTCGCCGAAGCCGGAGAAGTACATGATGTGGTAGCCGTATCTGGTCTTCACAATGCCGGTATCGCCGACCTGACGGCCGTCCGCGAAGCACCAGTCGTTGAACTGCTGAACCATGCGGCCCTTAGAAACATTCTCATACAGACCGCCGGTGGTGCCGTCGCCGTCGGCGGAGTTCTCGTTGGCGAGCGCGGCGAAGGAAGCCTCGGTGGCCTCTCCGGCCTTCCAGCTCTCGTACAGCTCGTTGGCTTTAGCCTCGGCAGCCGCCCACGCCTCGTCGGTGACTTCATTGGTCGTCTCATCGGCCTCCGGGGTGATGAGGATGTGCCGGATGTTGATCATCGGGTAGCGGGTATCCTCACGGTCGACGAACATGATGACCTGATATCCGCCGGACGCATCGACGACGGTGGTATCGCCGGCCTTGCGCGCGGCGTCAAAGAGCCATTCGCCGTACGCAGCGCTCGAGACAGATTCATAGGAGACAAACTTCTGGAGGGTGGCGTTTTCATCGGCGTAGGTTGCCAGATCGTCCTCGGAGGCGTTCTTCAGGACGTACTCATGGAAGCCCGCGGTGTCCTTGGCATTGGCGGCCATCTCATCGGCGGCGACCTTGGCATTGGCTATGGCGGTCTCGGCGTCGACGGTCTCGCTCTGGACGGCGGTGATCAGGTAAGAGTGGTAGCTGACGGTATCATAGTTGTTGGGATTGGCTTCATAGTGCGCCTGCAGCTCTTCGGCGGTGTAGGTCATGCTGTCGGAGACGAAGGCAGCATAGCAATCGGCGGTGTAGGAGGCGGTGATGTTCTTTTTATAAACGCCCAGGTTCATGCCGGGGCCGTAGGCAGCCTGAAGGTAGCCGTCGGCGGAGTAGTTGTACTGCGCGGCGGTTGTGGAGACGACGGCGATGAGGGAGTCGAGTGTTTCCTGCTGCTCGGCGGAGAGCGTGAAGCCGGCGGCTTTGGCCTCGTCGTTCAGCATGACGTTGGTCCTGATGTTGCTGAGCGCGGCGGAGCGGAAGTAGTCGTCCCAGGACATATCGCCGGAGTAGATCTGGTCACGGAAGGACTTGGAGGTATCGAGGATGGCGGAGGCGTATTCGCCGTACTGAGACTGGAAGGTCTGATAGGTGGACTGGAAGACGGCGTTATAATAGTAGTTGAAATCGCAGACGGAGAAGTTGATGCCGTTGACGGTGCCGGCGGGGACGATGCGGTAGACGGAACCGTTGGCAAAGAGTGCGAGAGGGGTGACAATGAGGATGACAGCAAGGATGACGGCGACGGTGACGATGACGCGGCGGGTTTTTTGTTTGCGCGCGGCAATCCGGGCAGCCTGACGCTTAGCGGCCGCTTTGGAGGTGGCGGGGGTCTTCATGGTGAATCCATCCTTTATTGTTAATATAGCGGAGCGTCGGGGCACAACGAACACACGCGCTTCGCATTTTCGCATGAACAACATTATAACCGATTTGCACGGGGTTTTCAAGAGGAGGTTTTAAGAATCTTTTGCATACATGCGAAATTTTCACTTTGGTAACAATCAGCCGTACCCCTGCAGCTTCGGGCCGTGTACCGCACCTGTATCAGGCACGGGATATTCGATGTCCGTCTTCCGACAGCGCCGACGGAAACCGCAAGGATATGGTTACCCTTATTTTCTCGGACGGATGCTTGACAAAGAGCCAAACATGCTTTACAATGAAAATCAGAAACGTTCCCGTTGTGAAGGAGACCTTATGTATTGCGTCCTGCCCTCCCTCGCGGCAATTCTCCCGGCGGTGTTTCTGCCGCGGTACCGTTTGCATGAGATTGTTTACAGAACTGACAAGACTTCAGCCGAAAACGCGCGTATAATGGGGCTATCTTACGGTTTCCAATGCCGTAAACTCACAGGAGGAACCCCTATGCGCCGTTTTGTCCCCATCGCCTTGCTGCTGATCGTTCTGCTGCTCACCGGATGCGCCGCGGGCGGGAATGACGCCATCATAGGCGCACTCTCAACCTCCGCTTCAACGAAAGCCGTTACCACATCCGGCACCACTCAGACCTTTGCCGCTACCACAGCGTCAACCACTACAACGTCGACCACTACCGTGTCAACCACCGCCGCGTCAACCACCGCCGCGCCCGAAAGCACATACTCTCCCAGCGACGGCATCGACGCGGACGGTTTTTACTCCGGCGTCCGCGCACTCGACTATGTCACGCTGCCGGATCTCGACGCGCTGACCATCCCCGCCGATGTTCATACGCCCACCGACGACGCCATACAGGAGAAAATCTCCGCCATCCTCGCAAACTACGCCTCCGCCGAGCAGATCACCGACCGCGCCGTGGAAGACGGCGACACGGTCTGCATCGACTTCGTCGGCTCCATCGACGGCGTCGAGTTCGAGGGCGGCAATACCCGGGGGCAGGGCACCATCGTCACCATCGGCGTCACCAACTACATCGACGACTTCCTCCAGCAGCTCATCGGTCATAAGCCCGGCGAGACCGTCAACGTTGAGGTCACCTTCCCCGAGGACTACGGCAAGGAAAACCTCAACGGCAAGGACGCCGTATTCGTCACCGAAATTCACTACATCGCCGGCGAGGAGATTCTTCCGACGTTTGACGACGCGTTCGTCGCGGAGAACCTCAGCGCCTCTTACGGCTGGAACACCGCGGACGACGTCCGCACCGCGATTTCCGAATCGCTGCGGACCTCCGGCATCCGGAAGTATATTGAAACCTACCTGATGGAAAACACGACCGTCCGTGAGCTGCCCGCCGCGGTCCTCGACTACCAGAAGGGCGCGCTGATCAACTATTACAAGACCTACGCTGCCTACTACTCGGTGACATTCGAGGAGTTCATCAGCGGCGCCGCCGGTGTGGACAATGTGCAGGAACTTTTAGCCAAGCACGAGGAGGACATAACCCGCAACGCCACGCTCGAATTGATCAAGCAGGCCGTCGCCGAGCAGAACGGCTTTACCTGTGACGATGCCGCGCTCGCCGCGTACTTCCTCGAGAAATCCGGCACCGAGGACTATTCCTCTTATCTCTCTACCTACGGCGAAGGCTATCTGCGCAACCTCGTCCTCTCCGAAAATACGATGGCATACCTCACCGAAAACGCGAAACTCGCGTAAACGAAAAACGAGTGAAAGCCCCGTCCGTAAACATGTCCCGCGGGACGGATGCCCGTTTCCGGCGTCTTTAATATTCCCGCACGCGTTTCCGTTCCCGCAGGGATACCCCGGCAGTCCTTCACTTTCATCAGGAGGTTTCCGGTATGGACACCAAAAAGCGCATTTCGGGCGGATACCTGAATCTTACGGCTGCGAACACGCTCTACTACGCCGGGTGCGGCGTCTATACCTACCTGTCCGTTTATCTGCGGACCGGTCCCGGGTTCACCAAGGCACAGATCGGCATTCTGCTCGCCCTCGGGCAGATCGTCGCGTCCATCGCCCCGATCTTCTGGGGCTATCTTGCCGACCGTTCAAAGAACCGCAATACCATCTGGATGCTCGTCGTCGCCGGAGCGGCCGTCGGTGCGCTGCTGGTACCGCTGTCCCGGCGCTTCCTGTTCGTCGCGATGGCGCTGCTGTTCGTCAACTGCTTCCAAAGCTCCGTCGCATCGCTGCAGGATTCCGTATCATCCGAGCTGTGCAAGAACAACGGCTGGGACCTCGGCCGCTCGCGTATGGCCGGGACACTCTCCTACGCCGTCACGACCTTCCTCGCGGGCGTCTACCTCGCCGGCGGCGACTTCAAGATGTTTGTCGTCTACGCCGCGATTTTCGCGCTGTCCCTGGTGCCCATCGCGTTTGTACCCAAGGTGCCCGGCTACCAGTCCGGCGGACGCCATGTGCCCTACCGCGTGCTGTTCTCCGAGCCGAAGCTCGTCGTCGTCTATGTCGTCAGCTTCTTCATCTGCCTGACGACCAGCTTCTACTACTCGTTCTTCTCGCTGTACTTCATCTCGCCGGAGGTCGGCGGTACCACCGCGCTGTTCGGTATCTGCAACGCCCTTGCGAGCATTGCGGAGTTCCCGGTGCTGCTGTACGCGTCGAAGGCCATCAAAAAGTGGGGACTCACACGCGTGATGGTGTTCAGCATGACGATGCTCGCGCTCAGATGGTTCCTCATCGGCCTTGTCCCGGACCCCTACGCTCTCTGTGTCATCAACACGCTGCACGGGGTTTCCTACGGCCTCATCGCGCTGTGTGTGGTGCTGCTCATCAACGAGTACGTGCAGCCGGAGTTCCGCGCGTCCGGTCAGAGCTTCAACACGATGCTCGTCTACGGTCTGACCCGCGTCATCGCCAGCTCCTGCGGCGGCTTTTTATCCGAAGCCTTCCCCTTCGCCGTCATCTTCATCGTCCTCGGGAGCGTCGTCGTCGTCACCACCGCCGCGTACTTTATTTACCTCAAGCGCCGCCGAATGCTCACGGCGTAGCATGCCCCATCACTTGACAGACAGGAGACCTGCACATGCTCAACAATCTCCACACCCATCGGACATCGTGCGGTGTCGGAATGTTCCGTACGGGATTCCGCATGCCGGAGAATGCCGTACTTGCCGGCATCCTCGCGCAGCTTCCGACCAAACCGAACGGCTTGTTCACCTCCGTCCGCTTTGTCTCGCCCATTCCCGGGACACTGCAGCGTGACCTCGCCGACACCTTCGCGCTCACGTATACCGCGCGCGAGGATTCCTATGTCGTCGACACACGTACGCAGGACGTCACGGTCGCGTCGGACAACCTGCGCGGACTGATCTACGGCGCCTACGCGCTTTTGCAGCAGGTGCAGGATACCCCCGACGCCGGCATCACGAAGGGTCTGATCTACAACCTGCCGCGCTGCCCGTTCAGAGGCCTGAAAGTCTACCTCCCCGCGCCCGACGACCTCGACAGCTTTTACCGCACCGTCGATCTGCTGTGCGCGCTGAGGTACAATACGCTCATCGTTGAAGTCGGCGGCGCAATGGAATATAAGAAGCATCCGGAGATCAACAGCGCGTGGATCGACTACTGTAAGGAGATGGGGAAGTACCCCGACCGCGCCAACGAGGTGCAGAATAAGACCTTCCCATGGGCGAAAAACTCCATTCACTTCGAAAACGGCGGCGGACAGTGGCTGACGCAGGATACCGTCCGCGAGCTGCTTGCCTACTGCCGCGCACGGGGGATGGAGGTCATCCCCGAATGTCCGACGCTCTCGCACGCGGATTATCTGCTGATGCCCCACAGGGAGCTTGCCGAGCGCGCCGATGACTATTTCCCCGACGTCTACTGCCCGTCCAATCCCGCGACGTATGATCTCGTGTTCGATGTGCTGACCGAGGTGCTCGACGTCTTCCGGCCGAAGATTGTCCACATCGGCCACGACGAGTACTACTCCATCGGCATCTGCGACCGCTGTAAAGGCAAGACCGGCGAGGAGCTTTTCGCGGGCGACGTCATAAAAATCTACGACTGGCTCAAAGCGCGCGGCGTGCGGACGATGTTCTGGGCGGATAAGATGCTCAACGCGATCGACTCCAACGGTGCGCATTACGGCGGATCGGAGCAGCGTGTGCGTCACCCCGACGGCACCGTTGAGATTGTACGCCCGGCGACGTGGAAATGCGCCGACATGCTTCCAAAGGACATCATCGCGCACCACTGGTACTGGAGCCTGTGCGAATACTTTGACGTCGAGTACCTCTCGCGCGGAATCGAGATGTGGTACGGCAATTTCTCGCCGGTTGGCTTCCTCGACTGGAACCGCAGACTGGCCGCCGGTGCGAAGGGCGGCGCGCCGTCCCACTGGTCATCGCTCGAGGACGATACGCTGCAACGCAACGGCGTCTTTCTGTCGCTGTTCTACGGTACGCTGTTGTTCTGGGATGAACACTACGACGACGCGAAGTATCCGGAGTACATCGAGCGGGTCTTCGACGAGATGTTCCTGCACCACAGCCGGGAGACCCTGAAGAAGCCTCATTTCGACATCCTCCATGCCACTTCGGTCGAGCGTCCGTATGTGTACATCTCGAGTCTGCCGATGCAGCTCCAGAAGGATACGATCGGCAAGTATGTCGTGACCTACGACGACGGGACGACGTTCGAGATACCGGTGGTGTACGGGTTGAACGTGACGAACCTGCACCGTGACTGGACGCGCGTGTATCAGGGAGACATGGACGGCAACCGGACGCTTGCCGAGCGGGATACCTATAAGATGGACCCGCTTCTGATGGAGGTCGCGTATACCGCAAGACCCATCAGAGTGGGGGAGGATACCTACTGCCGCATCGTGGTCGAGAATCCGTACCCGGAGAAGCACGTGACCGGCGTTGAGACCGTCAAGACCGCCGGCGACCCCGGTGAGATCATCCTCGGACACTTTATCACGAAACAGCCTGAGAGATAAAACATCAGCCTTCCTCATGTCGGGGAAGGCTGATTCATTTCATACATTTCTGCGCAGCCCGAGCCACAGCTCGACGCGCGTCCCTTCGCCCTCTGCGCTGTCGACGCACAGCCCGTACGCCGGGCCGTAGTTGAGTCGGATGCGCCGGTTGATGTTGGCAAGTCCGATGCCCGCGTGCGCGGAGTCACTTTTGAGCGTCTCGCCGGTTCTCAGCCGCTCCCGCAGCTCCCGCAGCCGCTCCTCCGGCATCCCGTCGCCGTCGTCTTCCACGGCAATCACCAGCGCCGGCCCGGTATCGCGCGGCCTGGGACCCTCCGCCGTGTCCGTGCGTATGTCGATGCGCACCGTCACCGTCCGGTCGGTCACACCGCCGTGCTCGCAGCAGTTCTCCAGGACCGGCTGCAAGGTGAAGCGCGGCACCATGCAGTCGGAAAGCTCCTCCGGCGCGTTCACCTCGAACCGCAGCCCCGGCCCCGCCCGCAGACGCATCAGGCTCATGTAGTTCTCCGCAAACTTCAGCTCCTCCGAGAGCGTCCACTCCGGCGTCCATGTCCCGAACACCGGACGTAAAAGCGAGATCAGCGACCGCAGCATCTCCGCCACCGTCTCCGCACCGCACATCGTCGCCGTGAACCGGATCGCCGTGATTGTGTTGTAGATGAAGTGCGGCGTGAGCTGCGCCTGTAAGGAACGCACCTCGAGCGCCAGCTTGTCGCGTTCATCCTTCTCTTTTTGCGCCAGCAGGTCGCTCAAGCTGTCGAGCATCCGGTTGTATTGCCGCTCGAGCACCTGCACCTCCTCTGTCGCCGCGTCCTCCGGCAGCCGGACGTCCAGGTCACCGTCTTGTACCCGCTCCAGCGCGTTCGTCACCCGCAGGATCGGCGCGCAGAACCGACGCGCCCAGAATGTCAGCAGCGTCACCATCACCGCGATCGTCGCCGCGCCGATGATCAGCGACGTCACGACCAGTGTCCGCGCACTCTGCGTGTACACCGCCACCGGCGTCACCTTCGCAAGCGTCCAGTCCGTCGCCGCCAGCGTGTATGTTACCACCTGACACGCTTCGCCGTCGATTTCGCACCGGTAGGATGAGCCATCGCCCGCGCCGTAGTAGTCCGGCACCGTCCCGCACAGCTCATATGTCTTAGCCGTCAGACGCCGGCCTTGCGAATCCAACAGCTCCACCGTACTGTCCGCGTCGGCGATCTGCTCGTAGCAGCGCAGCAGCGCGTCGCAGCTGATTGCGAACAGCACCGTCACCGTCTCGTCGCCCCGACCGTCGGAGCGCGTGTACGGGTACGACCGGAGCCCGAAGACCATGCAGTCGGAGAGCTTCGGTTTCACATCCGTACGGTAGGGCGTGAAGGTCTGCTGAGGAAGCACCCCCAGCCAGCGCGTATGGTAGGTCCCGGCACCTTCCCCTAACAGATGGATCGGAAAGCTCTCGGAGTAGAAGAACCGCCAGCCCGTCGTCGCGCCGCATGAGCTGCCGTCACTCTTGATGAAGATCGCTCCGTCCAGCGTTGTGCTCGATGTGAATGTATCGTCGAACAGCTTCGCCGCCGCACGCCGTGCCTTCACCGTCTCCAGAATGTCCTCGCACGGTGTATGCAGGCAGTCGTAGATCACATCGTTGCGCTCGAGCAGCGCCACCGTGTTGATTGCGCCGCCGATCACCTCGCCGATGCGTGTCTCTGCCACGCGGAATGCCGCCAGCGTCTGTGCTTCGTCCGAGCGTTCCAGGTCGCGGTAGAACAGATTCGTCGTGATCAGCACCGGCAGCGCGATTGCCGGGATCATCAGCGCCAGCGAGCCGTACAGCAGCCTGCGCAGCAGCGTACCGCCTCCGGATCTGCGCGCACGGGTCCTGCTCATAGCGCACCTCCCTGATGCCGCAGCTTCCAGCGCTTCGGCGGCTGACCCGTATATGACTTGAAGAAGCGCGAGAAGTACGCCACATCCGCGAACCCGCAGGCCTGCGCGACCTCCTGCACCGTCAGATCACTCTGTGTCAGCAGACCGCACGCGCGCTCCAGCCGTATCCGCGCCAGATATTCCGTCACGCTCAGCCCTACCTCCTGCTTGAACAGCGCCGCATAGTAGTTCGGGCTGAGCGTGCAGCTCTGTGCCAGCGTATTCAGCGGCACACTCTCCTCCGGATGCTCCCGCATACGGATTGCCGTCGCGCGCAGGGCGCTTGAGTAGAGCGGATGCGGCGAGAACTTCGGATACGCCTCCAGCAGATACCGCAGCGCCTCACTGGCCGACTTCGACGCACGTACCTGCGGACGCAGACGCTCAAACGCCGGGACGTTCGGCAGGATTCCCTCCGCTGCGAACAGGTCGCGCCCGAGTGCCAGCAGCGCATCCTCCCATACCGCGCGCGACACCGCGAAGCTTTCTTCCAGCGCGTCGATATGCCGCAGCGTCCGCTCCCGCCGCCAGCCGTCGCGGAAGCCCGTGTACGCCGGCTCCTCACGCAGCAACCGCAGCATGCCCATAAGCTTCGGACTCGACGCCCGCAGCGACGCGTCCAGCATGATGAAATCGCCTTCAGTGAAGTACGGCATCTCCAGCAGTGCTGCCGCGCGTTCCTCCGACCGCAGCTCCGTATTCTCGGACTCCGGCGCATATACCGCCGTCAGCGTCAGTCCGAACACCGACGTCAGATACTCCGCCGTCTCACCGATCAGTCCCCGCATCGCCTCGCACGACGGCGCGTGTTCCTCCAGCAGATAGTCCGTGCGGTTCACCCGCGGCACGGCGATCCACAGCCCGAAGCGTGACAGCCGCTCCATCAGCACCGCCGACGCCGAGCGTACCTGTCCCTCGCTCACCCGCTCTCCCGAAAAGCCGCAGCAGAGCATCGCGGCCTCCTTCGGCTTCAGCGGTTTTGCCGGCGTTACCGGAACATCTGCCGGTATATAGCCCGCGTCCAGCTCCCGCAGCTCCTCCGCTGCGCGTTTGAGCTGTCCGGAAAGCTCCTCCGGCGTCATAGTCGCCTTCAGTAAGTACCCCGATACCCCCAGCCGGAAGCACTCATGCAGCGCGCCGAAGTCCTCCATACAGGTCACGATGATCACCCGGCAGCGCGTGTCGTGCTCGCGGATCATCCGCAGCAGTTCCATCCCGCTGCGTTTGGGCATCCGCAGATCCGTCAGCACGATGTCCGGGCTCTGCGACCTGTACAGCTCCCACGCCTTCTGTCCGTCCGCCGCCGACCCGACGACTCGCATCCCCAGTTCTTCCCACGGCGCCGAAGAGATCAGACCCATCCGTGCCAGCAGTTCATCCTCCGCAATCAATACGTTGTACAAGCGATTCCCTCCTCTCTCTTTCCGTCTGGGGATAGTATAATTCGAAAAAAGGCGTTTGTCAACCTTTATTATACGAATATAATGATGAAAAAGATAAATTGAACTGGTTTCTGATATGTATTGTAAGATTCAACGGAAGAAACAGGCAGAAAGTGGTAAAAAATTGTTTGGTTTCTGCAAGTGTTTTGTGAGATTCTTTATTGTTTATTAAATATATACGTTTATAATAAAAAAGAGGTTGAGAAAATTCTCATACCT